>NZ_JBEPPL010000020.1:0-77005 GCF_040547305.1 Pedobacter sp. UYP1
CTAGTTGTTTTGACTTGGACTTGCCATGCTCTCGCGTTACTTTAGCACTGCTCTTACCCTAACGAGTACTCGGACAGTACTCAGGCAGTACCCGGCCGATATAGATCTATTATTTAGCTATTATTTACCAATAGCCAGGCCTTGTTTCCCCTGAGTCATTCCCATGCAAATTGAACGCTTTCAGCGCAACTTCCAGAGGCATAAGCGCATCCGTGATCGCAAAGACTTTCTGTTTAGCGTGCCAAAAATTATGCTTAAAAAAGGGCCTGCTCCACAAGTTTATAACTTGATCCTAAATTAGGTTAATTGGAGTTTGGTCAGACTACAAAGCTGGAAGAGTTGCTTAGAAAATATGATTTACTCTTATTGGAATACAATGAAATCATTTTTGAAGGTTTCAGTATAAGACACCCTTACGAAACCTGCTTTTATATCCTGTTCTTTCAATATTTGTCAGGTTTTCTGCTACTTCTTAAACCCATATTTTTTACAAAAAATGCGGCTTAAAATAACATTAAAAACACAATTTGATAATTAACTATGTCTTATTCGGGAAAATTAATACTTTTGGCACCTCTATTGAAGAGGGGGTACCGAAGAGTTTATATCCTTCATGCCCGTAAATCCTCCGTTAATCCAGTGAGGATTCAATAAAAAGACATTTAAACACATTGATTTAGAAAGATGAATATTACACAGGAAAAAATTGACAACTTAAACGCAGTTGTAAAGATTAAAATTTCGCCTGAAGATTATACTGAAAAGGTCGATAAAACTATTAAAGAACAAGCGAAAAAATCTACCCTTCCGGGATTCCGTAAAGGAATGGTTCCTGCTGCACATATTAAGAAAATGTATGGTAGAAGTATCCTTGTTGAAACTATAAACGCTTTATTAAGCGAAAACCTGAATAAATTCCTGACAGAAAATAAAGTTGAAATCCTTGGTCAGCCGGTTCCGGTTGTTGATAACACTAAAGATTTTAAATGGGATGGTACTGATGCTTTTGAATTTGACTACGAAATTGGTCTTGCTCCAGCAGTTGAAGTTAACATCACTGCGAAAGATAAATTTACACAATACAATGTAAAAGCAGATGACGAGACTTTAGCTTCCCGTATCAAAAACATCCGCCGCAGCTATGGCAAAATGACAAACCCGGAAGTTTCGGCAGACGATGATGTACTTTATGCCGAATTAGCACAACTTTCTCCTGATGGTTCAGTTTTTGAAGGTGGAATTACAAATACTGGTTCTATCCGTTTAGATCAGGTTAAAGACAAAGCAATTTTGAAATCTTTAATCGGACTTAAAAAGGATGCGGTACTTGAGTTAGATCTTCAGAAAGCGCTGGGAAACAATCAGGCGGTAATTGCCAAGTTGTTAAACATTGGTGAAGATGAAGCTAAGGATTTGCAGTCTAAATTCCAGGTAACGGTTAAAAATATTAACCGTTTAGAGGAATCTGATTTGAACCAGGAGTTCTTTGATAAAATATTTGGTGAAGGTATCGTTACTGACGAAGCTGGTTTTACTGCGAAAATCACAGAAGAAATTGAAGGTATGTTCAAACAGGATGCGGATCGCAAACTACAAAATGACATGTACACTCAGTTAACTGAAAACGTGAAAATGGATTTGCCTGATGAATTTTTAAGAAAGTGGTTAAAAGCTACCAACGAAAAATTATCTGACGCTGAACTGGAAGAAGGTTACAATGATTTCGCGAAAAACCTGAAATGGACTTTAATTGAAAATAAGATCATTAAAGACAACAGTATCGAAATTAAATACGAAGATGTATTCCAAACAGCTAAACAACGTTTAGATGCACAATTCAGAATGTACAGTCCAGCTCCAATGCCGGAAGATCAGTTGTCACAATACACAGCTACTTTCCTGCAGGAAAAAGACAATGCAAACCGTATATTCGAAGAGGTGAAGGCAATTAAAGTTTTTGAATATATCCAGTCGGTTGCAACTTTAGACCAAAAAGATATAGCTTATAATAAATTTCAAGAGTTAGTTGAATCTGTATAACAGATTTCTCAAATTTCTTTAATCTTATCGTAAGGCGGCTTTATTAAAGCCGCCTTACTTATATAATGCTATTTCTGTCCCTTGTAAATAGGTAGTTGAATTTAAAAAGGCACTTAATTTTACAATAACCAAATAATTTGTCAACTTAGTTTGACTAATTTGGATTTGACAAAAGCAAAATCCCCCGTAAAAAGGACGCCAGGTCAAACCACAAAACAAAAATAGAAACTCGATAAACTTATATACAGATGAATATAGATAAAGACGAATTTAGAAAATATGCAGTTAAACATCACCGTATAAACGGCTTAAATGTAGATCGTTATATTGGTCATACAAATAGTTCACCAAAAAGTATGACTCCATACATCATTGAAGAACGTCAGTTGAACGTTGCTCAGATGGATGTGTTCTCCCGCTTAATGATGGACAGAATTATCTTTTTAGGTGATGCTATCCATGATGGTAATGCAAATATCATTCAGGCGCAGTTACTGTTCTTGCAGTCAACTGACAACAACAGAGATATCCAGATTTATATTAACTCACCAGGTGGATCTGTTTACGCTGGTTTAGGTATTTATGATACGATGCAATACATTACTCCTGATGTAGCAACAATCTGTACAGGTATGGCTGCATCAATGGGTGCGGTTTTATTAGTAGCAGGTGCTAAGGGTAAACGTGCAGCATTGACACATTCACGTGTGATGATCCACCAGCCTTCAGGAGGTTCACAAGGTGTAGCTTCAGACATGGAGATCAATTTAAGAGAGATGCTTAAGTTGAAAAAAGAATTATATGATATCATTTCTGACCATTCAGGACAGAGTTACGAATGGGTAGAAAAAGCATCTGACCGTGATTACTGGATGAAAGCAGATGAAGCTAAAAGCTTCGGAATGATTGATGAAGTATTAGGTTCGAATAAAAAATAGATAATGGCTAAACAAACTAAAGAATCCCGTTGCTCTTTTTGCGGTTCAAATAAGCAGGATACTTTAATGCTTATTGAAGGGCTTGATGCATACATTTGTGATAAATGCGTGACACAGGCTCATCAACTGGTACTGCAGGAATTTGGCAATAAACAAGCTAAATCACTGGATGCTGCCGGCCCCCTCTTAAAACCAATGGAGATTAAAGCACATATTGACCAATACGTTATTGGGCAGGATGATGCTAAGAAAGTACTTTCTGTAGCTGTATATAACCACTATAAAAGGTTAGGACAGAAGATTGATGCAGTGGATGAAGTGGAGATTGAGAAATCTAACATCATGCTGGTTGGTGAAACTGGTACAGGAAAAACTTTACTGGCAAAAACAATCGCTAAAATTCTTCATGTACCTTTCTGTATCTGTGATGCTACGGTATTAACAGAAGCTGGTTATGTGGGTGAAGATGTAGAAAGTATTCTGACCCGTTTACTTCAGGCTGCAGATTATGATGTGGCTTCTGCTGAACGTGGAATTGTTTATATCGATGAGGTGGATAAAGTTGCGCGTAAAAGCGATAACCCTTCTATTACCAGAGATGTATCGGGAGAAGGTGTACAACAGGCCTTATTAAAGATTCTGGAAGGTACTATCGTAAATGTTCCGCCTCAGGGTGGACGTAAGCACCCTGATCAGAAAATGATTCCTGTGAACACTAATAATATCCTGTTCATTTGTGGTGGTGCATTTGATGGCATTGAACGTAAGATTGCCAACAGATTACGTACACAAGCAGTAGGTTATAAAGTTAAAAAGGATGACACTGAACTTGACCTGGACAATCTGTACAAGTATATCACACCTGCTGATTTAAAATCTTTTGGTTTGATTCCTGAGCTGATTGGACGTGTTCCGGTATTAACTCACCTGAATCCTCTGGATAAACAAGCATTGCGTAATATATTAACGGAACCTAAGAATTCTTTATTCCGTCAGTATGTGAAATTATTCGAATTTGAAGGAGTAAATCTTGTATTTGAAGATGAAGTTTTAGACTTTATCGTAGATAAGGCCATGGAATATAAGTTAGGCGCAAGAGGATTAAGATCTATTTGTGAAGCCATTATGCTGGACGCGATGTTTGACATCCCATCTGATCCAACTATTAAGGAGCTGGTCATCTCGCTCGGATATGCGGTGGAGAAATTTGAAAAGGCAGACTTTAAGAAGTTAAAAGCTGCTTAAAGAATTTAAAATCCCCGTTTTAACGGGGATTTTTTTTTAACTTGTTATTTGACCACAATTAACCAGTATCAGGAGGTTTGTCCTGAAAAGAATGTCCGCTCTGGCTGCTATGATGCAGTCAATAATTATTAAAGATATGAACGAAGAAAAAGAAGTAAAAAAAGACGAGGCTATTGTAAAAAAATCAAAAAAGAACAAAGAAGTAGATTCACCGGTAAAACCGGGTTTAAAATCTAAAGGAGATATAGTTAAAAACTGGTTACCAAGATATACTGGCCGTCCGCTGGAAGAATTTGGAGAATATATTTTACTGACCAATTTCAGTAAGTACCTGCAAATGTTTTCAGAATGGAATGACAATGCACCAATCATGGGATTGGATAAACCAATGCAAAGTGTAACTGCAAATGGAATTACGATTATAAATTTTGGTATGGGAAGCCCGATGGCGGCAACCATGATGGATTTACTGACAGCAATCATGCCTAAAGCAGTATTGTTTTTAGGAAAGTGCGGTGGTTTGAAAAAGAAAAATCAATTAGGAGATCTGATCCTTCCGATTGCTGCAATCAGGGGAGAAGGTACTTCAAACGATTATCTTCCGGCAGAAGTGCCAGCATTACCTTCATTTGCTCTGCAGAAAGCAATCTCGACTACTATCCGTGATCATTCACGCGATTACTGGACAGGAACATGTTATACCACTAACCGCAGGGTTTGGGAGCACGATAAGCATTTCAAGAAATATCTTAAAACTTTGAGAGCAATGGCAGTAGATATGGAAACAGCGACAATTTTTACCACTGGTTTTGCCAATAAAATTCCTACTGGTGCTTTATTGCTGGTTTCTGATCAGCCAATGATTCCTGAAGGCGTGAAAACTACTGAAAGCGATAGTACCGTAACTACAAATTATGTAGATACGCATCTTAAAATTGGTATTGATTCTCTGAAACAATTAATCAATAATGGATTAACTGTTAAACACCTTAAATTCTAAATAGAATCGGTGTTTTTAGGATAATCGAATAACCGTAGACTTCCTGTATGATGGCTTATCAATGACCAGTCATCAAATGGGAAATCTATGTATACTACACTTGCAGTGGGCAGGTTGTAGATATGTGCATCAGCAAGGTAGTTTAGGAAATCTGTTAATCCTGGGTTATGGCCAAAAAGTGCCACCCGGTTATATCGCGGATCGATTTTATTTACTACCGCCAGTAAAGCTGTGGTATTGGCTTCATAAATGGATGGTTCTTTATGAATCTCCTCCTTTGGAATATTCCAGGTTTCTGCAAAGTGTTTAGCGGTGGTCAAAGCTCTTTTAGCCGGACTGCTCACTAATAACTCTGGAATAAGGTTTCTTTTGCTCATTCGTTCCGCCATTTCGGGGGCATTTTTATTACCCCGGTGATTTAACGGTCTGTCAAAGTCAGCAACTCCGCTTGCTGCCCAATCCGATTTGCCATGTCTTACTAATACCAATTGTTTTGCCATCCTTTTTTGTTATTCGTTTGAGAAATTAACAATTATCTCACCCGGAAGTTTTTCCATACAGTTGAAATGTCCAAGCGGACATTGCTCTAATCCGAATTTAGAGCAGGGTCTGCATGCTAAATCAATACCTGCCAGCAATGAGTTTTTTATTTTATAAGGGTATACACCTAATAATTCTGGTGTAGTGCCTCCCCAGATTGAAGCGATTGGTTTGTCAAATGCTTCGGCAATATGGGTCAGACCGGTATCAAAACCAATCACCTTATGCGCCCTGGAAACAAGGAATACAGATTGATCCAGGTTAGTCAGACCACAAGTGGAATAAATGTTGTCGCCTACAGCCAATTTAATCTCTTCTGCATTGTCTTTGACATCATTTCCACCTAATAGCACAATGGGAAGATTAATCCCTTTACAGATCTCTATAATCTTATGGTTAGGTAATCTTTTGGTGAAATGCGTAGCGCCGATAACGAAAGCGACAAATTTTGCCTGATGGGTAACAGGAAGCAGGTCCTGGATTTGATATTCCTGCGCTACGTAATAATCAATTGGTTTGTTGTCATTTTTTACGCCAAGAAACTTTACAGTTTCCAGGTAGCGGTCTACTAAATGATCTTTAGAGAAAAGACTGGTCCATTTGAATTTCAGGGCCAGCCATTTTTTTACCGTATCTTTTTTATAAGTGGAAGACGGGATTCGGGTTGATAGCTTGATAATTGTTGTGCGCAGATTATTGTGCAGGTCAATTATCAAATCAAACTTCTCCGTTTTAATATCCCTGATAGTCTCTGCAAGGGTCGGTTTTAAGAAGTGTAATTTTGTTAAATATGGATTTTGCTGATAGATATATTTAAACTGTTCTTTGGTCAGAAAATGAATTTCACATCCTGGTATTTGCAGTTTTAAACAGCGGATAACGGGTGTGGTATAAATAATATCACCCATGGAGCTGAATCTGATCACCAATATCTTTTTAGGTATGCTCAAATCAGGGTATGTTAAGAGTTTTTTATTTTATCAATGATTGCACTAGAAGAGTATCCAGGTAAAAAGCTTAACACTTGTACTTTTCCGCCATTTTCAATGACTTCTTTAGCACCTGCAATTTCTTCTGTTTTATAATCTCCACCTTTAACCAGTACATCTGGCAAGACTTTTTTTATGAGTTCCAATGGGGTATCTTCATTGAAAAAGACTACTGCATCTATAAAAGACATCGAACCTAAGATGACCGATCTGGTAATCTCATTGTTGACTGGTCTTGATGGTCCTTTTAGTCTTTGTACAGAATCATCACTATTCAAACCGATAATCAGAATGTCTCCTAAACTTGCAGCTTCAGTTAGGTAAGTAATATGCCCGGCGTGTAGTAGATCGAAACAGCCGTTCGTAAATACAATTTTCTTGCCTTCTCCTTTCCAGTGATTCACTAATGGGGTGAGTTCTGGTAAGGAAACAATTTTTGGGCTTAGGGAATGGTTGACGCTCATGTGTAATGCTTTAATATAAGTTATCTACTGCTTTACAAAAGATATGACCAATCAGGATATGCATCTCTTGTATACGTGCAGTAACATTGTCGGGTATAATGATGTTTAAATCGCATAGATTATTCATCTGGCCGCCATCCCTTCCCGATAAACCTATTATTTTACAGCCCAGTTCTCTGGCGGTATGGAGTGCCTGGATAATATTTGGACTGTTACCACTGGTTGATATTGCTATAAACAAATCACCAGGGCGGGCAAAAGCCTCCACTTGTCTGGCAAATACTCTTTCAAAACCGTAATCATTACTGATTGCTGTTAAAGCAGAGGTATCTACAGTTAAAGCTATTGCCGGTAAGGCTTTACGGTCTTTAACATATCTTCCAGTTAATTCTGCAGCAATATGCTGGGCATCGGCAGCGCTTCCGCCATTACCTGCAATTAACACTTTTCCTCCGGCCATAACGGTGTCTGTAAGTAATTTACTTCCGTTTTCGATTGCTGGGACCAGTTTGGCAATAACCTGGTCAATTGTATTTTTATGATGATTAAGTTCTTCTAATACCATTAGTTTGTTGTTTTGATAGCGGCTAAAATTTCATCAACCGTCGTAGTGGCACTGCCAATGTGTTTAATGACAATAGAAGCTGCATAATTTGAAATATGACAGGCTTCTTCTACAGTAAGACCTAAAGTTAAACAGTAGGCCAGTGTCGCAATCACAGTATCTCCGGCACCGGTAACATCGTAAACTTCAGTTGCCCTTACTGGTAAGATCTGATGGGTATCTGGTGTAATAATTGCTATTCCTCCTTCAGAAAGCGTCACAATTAAATATGCAGCATGCGTGGTGTCGAAAATGACTTCAGCTGCCTTAACCAGTTCTTCCGCGCTGTGTATCTTCTCCGTTTTGGCTGCTTCTGCAAGTTCTTTACGGTTAGGCTTGATGATAAATGCACCTTTATATTTAGTGTAATCCAGTCCTTTAGGATCAACGATGATCCTTTTTTGATGCTGGTTACAGTATTTGATCAGCGCAAGGCACAAGGTTTTAGTCAGCAGGCCCTTATTATAATCAGAAAGGATAATAATATCACTTGCTTCAATATGAGTATAAACTGCCTGCAGGAAATTCTTTTCCAGCTCAGCTGAGATATCATGTGTTTCCTCGTGGTCTATCCTTACAATTTGATGCGTAGCGGCAATTACCCTGGTTTTTACTGTTGTTGGACGTGACTGATCGGTCAGGATCAACTGTGTATCAATGTTTTTAGTTTGCAGAATTGCTTTGATTTCCTCTCCAAAACTATCCTCGCCAATAATACCGGCAAGAGATACTTTTGCACCCAGGTCGATCAGGTTACTGGCAACATTGGCTGCACCGCCAATTATTTTATTTTCTTTTTTGACATTGACAATTGGTACAGGGGCTTCTGGTGAAAGCCTGGACGCACTGCCAATAATATAATGGTCGAGCATCAGGTCACCTATGACAAGGATCTTAGGTTTTTGACTTTGATGGTGTGCATTATATAGTTTTTCTGCAAGCATGCTTATATATTAATGTTCAAAGATAGGTATAATGGTCTACTTAAATCCCGGGTTTTACGTTGTTGAAAAAAGCCGTGATTTCAGCTAATGTGAATGCATTTAAGCATTGTTTTGCTTGCAAGCCTCCTTTTCTTCCAATATATACACCGTAGTGCATATCTCTGAAACCTTCCATGCGGTGGGCATCAGGGTTTACCGAAAGTAATACGCCTTTTTCCAGTGCATAACGGTGCCACCTCCAATCCAGGTCTAAACGTAATGGATTCGCATTGATTTCTATCACTACATTATTTGCCGCACAGGCATCAATAATTTTAGCGTAATCTATAGGGTAACCTTTACGGCTTAATAACAAGCGTCCGGTTGGGTGACCTAAAATTGTTGTATATGGGTTTTCTATTGCTTTAATCAGCCTTGCTGTTGCTTTTTCTTCATCCATCCTTAAATTGCTATGGACAGAGGCTACAACGAAATCGAATGTTTTTAAAACGTCATCACTGTAATCCAGCGAGCCATCGTTCAGAATATCGCTTTCGATTCCTTTAAATATTTTAAAAGGTGCCAGCTTTTCATTAAGGATATCAATTTCTTTATGTTGTGCAAAGATGCGCTGTTCGTTTAACCCGTTGGCATAAAATGCGGATTTGGAATGATCACACATCCCCAGATATTCCAGGTTAAGGGTATCTTTACAATAAACGGCCATTTGTTCTAAGGTATGCACGCCGTCACTCCAGGTGGAGTGATTGTGAAGGCTCCCTTTGAGGTCATTATAAGTGATGAGTGCGGGAAGTTGGTTTGCTTTCGCAAGCGCAATTTCGTCCAGACCTTCTCTAAGTTCAGGGGTGATGAAAGCGAGCCCTGCTTTGCTGTAAATGGCATTTTCATCTGTAAAAGGGCCGTTGCCAGCCAGCTTTAAAACTTCAGTTACGTGAGCTTCGTTACCAGTTAGTTTGAAGAGGTTCAGGTAAAAATCTCCTTTCGGATAAATGTGCAGCTGTATTTTTAAGCCAAAAGTACTCATTGCTGTGTACAGCGTTTCTGTTTGCGCTTCGAAAGTAAAGTCTTTCAATAGCGGAAGGCCAGCTATCACAGCTGAAGGATCTTCTGCGCCGATTACAAAATCAAGTTCATTGATGATTTCCAGGTATCTGCGGTATTCTCCGGCAACACTGAATAAAGTATCTTTATTGATTTGATTGAACCAGATTTTCAGTTCTGCAGAAAGCGTATTCACCAGAGTTTCTGCCTGTGCATATAAGAATTTACCCTGAGCAGCCATCTTGAATTCAATGACTTTTTTTATTTCTTCCTGTGTTTTTAGTCCAAAGCCTTTGGCTTCTATCAGGCGATTTTCATTACAGGCATAATAAAGTTCTCCAATGTTCTCAATGCCGAGGTCTTTCCATATTACCACAATCTTTTTTGGACCAATACCTTTGATACCAAGCATTTCAACAATTCCTTCTGGTGTTTCTGCAAGAATATTTTGCAGCTCTGCCATTGTTCCGGTTTGCAGTAATTCTACAACTTTAGCAGCAGTACTTTTACCCAGACCATCGATTTTCTCGATTTCCTCCATGGTTTTACTGCTGATTGCATAAGGCAGCTTGTCTACTTTAAAGGCAGCATTTGCTATTGATTTAATTTTGAAAGGGTTCTCATTGTGAAGCTCCATCAATTGTGAAAGGAGTCTGAGACTACGGGCTATGGTTTTGTTTTCCATCGGGGGTAAAAATAAATAAAAAGAAGCGTTTTTTCGGAACAATGTGTTTGTGGTCCTGTTATTAGGGATAGTATCTGTTGTTTTTAGGAAACGTATACAATCTAATATTTGATATTGATGAAAAAATTAAATTATACGGGATTGCTGCTGATTGCTGTAGCTACGGCTTGTCATTCTCCGGAAGATCAGAAGAAAGACCCCTTTTCAACTGCGCATGCAGTTACTGCAAAGGAAGATGTGAAAATAGATAGTACCCTGCTTATTGTTGCTGGTAGACAGGCAGGTCGTATTTACCTTGGGCAGGATATGCAGGATGTATTTAAGTTATTAGGGAAACCTGATGATGGTGATGCAGCGATGGGAAGTGCATTAGCAATCTGGAATAAAGAAAAACCGTTACTTATCTTTTCTTCTTATCGGGATAGTAATATGGTGATTAAGAGCGTTAAACAAATTTCTGTTGCTGCTCCTGGTTTTAGTACAGCAGAAGGAATTCATACCGGTGTAAGTTTAAAGGCATTAAAAGCAGTTTATCCTGAACTTGAAAAAGCAGCAGTTTATACGCATCTCAAAACAAAGGCTGAGCTTACAGTTTATGATGCTGTAGCTAAAGGAATTGCTTTTGATGTGCAGAAGGATACCTGTACCGCAATTACGATACACCCTTCAAATAAATCTGTTAACGAAGTTTATCTGACTATGTATCCGGGTTGGAAGAAATTGTAAGCTGGGCAGCTGGTTCTCCGGAATATACTTATCTTATGAGGATATCATCTTATTCTTATGAAAAGACATTTCAATAAAAGTGTTCTCTATATTTTATCCCTGATTTTTCTTTGCGGGATTGTATCTTGTAAAAAAGATAAGATTCCTGCTGATCTGCCTGTTGTGAAGGATGGTACAGCAGATACATTGGCTGTTTTATTCCGGAATTCGTACCGGGTATATGAGATGCAGCGGAATGCGATTGGAATTTACAGAGATTCAAAATTATTTAAGGGAACGGATTATCACCCAGCTTCTGTAGCCAATATTGGTATTGGACTGGTGTCACTTTGTATCGCGGATCAAATGAAATGGGTTCCTGATGCGGATAAGCAGGCTATCATTACATTAAGAAGTGTTCTTGCACGCAATAAGGGTTTCAAGCTGGATGTAAATACCGCTGGGTTTCCGAGGCATTTTGTGAGTATGGAAACTGGAGCACAGGAGTGGGGTTCTGAGTATAGTACGGTTGATGCGGCTATTATGGTTTCGGGAGCTTTGTTCTGTAAGAGTTATTTTAAAAGTAACCAGACTATTTCCGGACTTGCAGATTCTTTATATCAGTCTATTAACTGGTCAAAGGCAATTGCGGATCCGTTAACTGGTAAGCTGTTTCTTACGCTTGATGCAAATGGGAATGGGATAGGCACTACATCGGTTTATAATGAATATATGCTGCTGGCTCATCTGGCTTATAAAGCTGAAAATGGAAAAGGTGGGCCTGCAACTGATTTATGGACTAATTTCTACGCAAATACGGCTAATTTACCTAAATCGAATTATGCTGATTATGAACTTCTGACAGATTACCCTGATTCTTATCTCTCTGATTTTATTCCGCAGTTTTGCTATTATCTGTGCCAGCCGTATTTGGCAAGTCCGGCTTATATGAACTATATGAAGAATGCAATGCTGGCTGATCAGCAGTGGTGGAAAGGAACTGGTAAAATAGCAAGCTATGAATGGGGGCTGGGAGCAGGTAGTGATCCTTCAGGTTATCATGCGAATCGGATTAATGATAATGCCGGACAGGTAGTTTCTCCGCATGTTATAGGTGGTTTTATTCCGGTTAATCCAGCTGCAAAGAATGATTTAATGAGCCTGTACAGGGCTAAAAAAGGGGTTTACAAGCTTCCGGGAACTGCATACGATATTTTATGGAGATATAGTGTGAAGGATCCAGCCTGGACAGCTAATGAAGTTCAGGGTATTGATTATTCGACTATGCTTTTTGGATTGGCTACTTTAGCTGAGCATTGCGGTAAAGACTTTTTTACCTTAAATAACAATTACAAGTTTCCTGTATATTCTTTTGTAAGTGCTAAATAATCATGAGAAAGGTGAGGCTATAGCCTCACCTTTTTGGTTAAAGCCCTGCTATTTCTTCAAGAGAGAGTCCGGTAAACCCGGCAATTTTAGCAATGTCAAAATTTTCTTCTTTCATTTTTCTTGCAATGGCCAGCGCAGTTTCATGTTTCCCTTTTTCCAGTCCTTTTTCTAAACCTTTTTCTAAACCTTTTTCTAAACCTTTTTCTAAACCTTGTTCTATTCCTTTTTGCATTCCTTGTTCTATTCCTTTTTGCATTCCTTTTTCAATTCCTTGTTCTATTCCTTGTTCAATTCCCTTCTGCATTCCTTGTTCTATTCCTTTTTCAATTCCCTTTTCCATTCCTTCTTTTTCTGCTCTTTCTTTTGCACATTCCATCAGGCCTATATCGTCTTCTTCCTGCTGTAAAATTGATATATATAAAAGTTGTTGTTCTGGCGATAAGTTGTTCATTTCAGCGATCTTAAATATTTTTTCAAAAACACGTTTATCCAGATACTTAGGAATCTGATTCAAACTGTGCATGTGTTTAAGCAGGTAAGCCCATTTGTCCAGCTCATTCTCCAGTTCATTTTCTTTTTTCTCAAATTTAGGCAGTTCCAAAAATTTAAATCCCAGTCCATTGTGGAATATTTTACCAGTACCGGTATTGACCAGTGAAATACTTTGCAAATAATCATCACTCAGACAATTCTTCATGTTAAAGTCCAGGATTGCAATCAGGAAAACTTCTTTCAGTTTAACTCTCCAGTTCCCTTTTTTCATTAACTTTTGCTGTTGAATCAGCCGGCTCAGGTAAAAGATGCAGCGGTCCTCGAAATTATCATGTGCTGCCCGCTGCATTTCTACGATAAACTGCTCACCCTTGTCTCCGGTACACAGCAAGTCGAAAAAGATCTTTTTATCCACCTTGCCATCCCCTGCAAGTTCAGTTGGATTATATACAAGATCAACAATGTGCTTTTCCCCCTCAAATAGCGCATTTAAAAAGGCTATCATGATCTCTTTATTAGGCTCACCGCCGAAAAGGTGTTTGAATCCAAAATCTGATAATGGATCAATGTATTTATTTGTAATAGCTAACATAATTCTTTAATGATTTAGGTCAAGCTAGTCAGGTTTTATGTTTAAAAGGTAATAAATATCTCTATTGTTAATAAATATCTTAGTAAAGAAATTTCGCCCATAAAAAAAGCCTTCCCAATAATTATTGGGAAGGCTTTTTAAACTAGCAGAGACTACTGAATATTGATTTCGAATGGCATTCTTGCCTGAATACCACTGTTCACTACTACTTTTTTCAATTGCTGATACAACAGGAAGTTTTCGCCAAACTCCTGTTTTGCATAATACATTTTTACATTATCTCCTGCATCCGATAAGAAAGATTTTAACGGATCTATTTTCTCAGGATATTCTACGATTTTATAACTGCTTAATTTCGCTTTTTTACCAGCTGCAACAATTGCATCATTGAAACTACCAATCTTATCTGCCAAACCGATTCTTACTGCATCAGTACCTACCCAGACGTGTCCACCGCCTATGGAGTCGATATAAGCTTTAGAGCGCTTACGGCCTTCTGCTACACGGCTGGTGAAAGTATCATATACATGGTTAACATCTGTTTGAATAATCAACCTCTCTCCTGGAGTTAACGGGCGGTTTGTGCTCATTATATCAGCGTACTGACCTGTTTTTACACCGTCGAAAGTAATACCTGCTTTATTGGTTAACAGGTTCTGGAAATTAGGAATAATTCCGAATACACCGATAGAACCCGTAATGGTATTTGGCTGCACAAAAATAGAGTCGGCCGCACAAGCAATATAGTAACCGCCCGAAGCTGCAACATCACCGAAAGATGCCATCACAGGTTTTACTTTTTTAGCCAGTACAATTTCTCTCCAGATCACGTCTGAGGCTAATGCACTACCACCACCTGAATTTACACGAAGTACGATCGCTTTAATTTTATCATCCTGTCTGGCTTTTCTGATGGCACGTGAAATACGTTCTGAACCAATTGATTCATCACTGCCTTCACCACCTGTAATATCGCCATTAGCATAAATAATCGCTATTTTGTTTTTGCTTTCAGTGCTTTCTTCTTTCTGATTGGTTGCATAGTCATTGATGCTGACAGTAGCAATAGTTTCCTTTTTGCCTGTTCCGCTTAACGCTTTCAATTCGTCAATGACTTCATCTTTGTATTTAAGGCCGTCTATCATTTTATAAGTCAGTGCATCCTTGGGAGCCTGAATTCTATAAGTATCAGCCATTTTATATAAACTATCTTTCGGGATATTTCTGGATACAGAAATGCCTTCCAGAAAAGTATTATATAAACCACCAAGGTAAGCTGTAACCTGCTGACGGTTGTAATCACTCATTTTTACATTCGTGAATGGCTCTACGGCACTTTTATAATTACCAACGCGGATTATCTGCGCTTCTACGCCTAGTTTTTCCATAGCACCTTTGAAAAAGGTTAGCTGAGAGCTGAATCCCTTGAATTCCAATGCACCTTGTGGATTCAGGTAAACTTTATCCGCTACTGAAGCCAGGTAATAAGCATCTTGTGTATATACTTCGCTATAAGCGATGATCTTTTTCTTACTGGTTTTGAAGTCAATCAAAGCATCCCTGATTTCTTTTAAAGTCGCTTTTCCTGCTCTTGGAGAACTTACATTCAGATAAATACATTTAATGTTATCATCTGTTTTTGCTCTTTTTAAAGCTCTCATCAGGTCGTTAAAGCCCAGGCTTTTTCCAACATTTGAACCTATAATAGGTAAATTGTCAAGTGTTTTGTTTGGTGTACGTTCTTTAATAGTCTGGTCAAGGTTAAGGTAGAGCACAGAGTTACTGACAACATCCACTGTTTTGTCGCTATCTATAGAAGAAACCAGTGCGACTACAAAAACGATAAAGAAAATGGCAATAAGAAAAGTGGAAATGATAATTCCTACTACGGTAGCAAAAACATATTTAAAAAATTCTTTCATGTGGATGTTTAATATTTAATTTGTAAATATATTAAGAAACTACCTGAGATTTATCAACTAAATTAAGGCGCGCTCTTAATGAATTAGCTTTTATATGGGATTGGAGTACAAAACGGTTTATTTGTTACTGGGAAGTAACCTGGGAGAAAGAAAAGAGTTAATTGAAGAAGCTATTTCAAAGATTGAAAGCCGTATAGGGTCAGTAGTCTCTAAATCAGCTTTATATGAGACTGCGGCTTGGGGAAACGAGGATCAGCCTCCTTTTTTGAATGTAGCAATTGGTGTGCAAACAAACAAAACCGCTGATTTGGTGTTGGACTTAGCATTGGAGATAGAGCAAGAACTGGGTAGAGTAAGAATGGTGAAATGGGGAGCCCGGCTGATTGACATTGATGTGATCCTATATGGACAGGAAATCATCAATGACGAGCGGCTACAGGTCCCGCATCCAAGGATGCAGGACAGGAGGTTTGTACTGGAACCACTGGCAGAAATTGCCGGAGAGGTTGAACATCCTGTATTTAAACAGCCTATATCAACATTATTATCTTTATTAAAAGATAATTTAACTGTATATAAAATATTATAAATTTATTAGTTTTGTTTCAAATGATTGACGAAGAAAAAAATAACAGCCCCCTTGATCTGTCTTATCTCCGGGATATGTCTGGCGATAGTGCTGAGTTTATGATTGAAATGATCGATATGTTTAAGGTACAAACACCTTTGTATGTAGCGGACCTTGAACAATCATTTGAAGCTCAGGACTGGGAAAAGATGGCCGGCTATGCACATAAAATAAAGCCTACGCTATCTTACGTAGGCAGAGAAGATGCCCGCGGACATCTCCAGCTTATAGAAAATAATGCACGTGATATGAAAGATCTTTCAGATATGCCACGCGCATTAAAGGAGTTGAACGAATTTATAGAGATCCTGTACAGGCAACTTGATGAAGCGAAAGCAGAGTTGGCAAAAAGACTGTAAAGAAATTCTTGGAAAATAAAAAAGCTGTCAGTGAATCATATAGATCTGCTGACAGCTTTTTTTATATCAGATTAATTGATTACAACTTCGGCACGCGCCTGAAGTGTAATAAAGATAAAGCGATGTAAAGTACCAACACAAATGGAACTGCAGCAAATTGCAGGAAAGCAACCAATATTGCTGACAAAATCAGAAATATAAATTTTATTTTATTCGGTTCCCATTTGATGGAACTGAATTTCAAAGAGAAGATCCTGATTTCGCTGGTCAGCAGAAAACTCATGATAACGGTAATTGCAACCAATAAAATGGAAGAACCAATTAATGCCGGATAATCTTTCTGGATAAAAGGCAATGAGACAATAAACAAGGTATTCATTGGTGTGTTTAAACCAATGAAGTCTTCAGTTTGCCGTGTATCTATATTAAATTTAGCTAAACGTAACGCTGAGAATATAGTCATCATAAAACCCAGATAAGGCAGGTATGGGGAAGAAAAATCACTCTGTGCGAGTAATTGAAACATCACCACTCCTGGCAAAAATCCGAAACTTACCATATCTGCTAAAGAGTCAAGCTCTTTACCGATAGGAGATTTGACATTCAGTAACCGGGCTGCAAAGCCGTCAAAAAAGTCACATATGCCGGATATTAACACGGCATATGCTGCAATATTCAAGTCTCCTTTAAATGCAAAAACCACGCCTATACACCCCGAAAAGAGATTGGCACAGGTTAATGCATTGGGAATGTGTTTCTTCATAACTGACTAGCTGTTCATAGAAATTAAGAACTCTTCGTTAGTTTTTGTGTTCTTGATTTGTGCCTGAACAAATTCCATAGCCTCCTGTGCATTCATATCTGCAAGGTGGTTACGTAAGATCCATACGCGTTGTAAGGTATCTCTGTCATGTAATAAGTCGTCTCTACGAGTACTTGATGCTGTAATATCGATGGCAGGGAAAATACGTTTGTTAGACAATTTACGGTCTAATTGTAATTCCATGTTACCTGTTCCTTTGAATTCTTCGAAAATTACTTCGTCCATTTTAGAACCTGTATCCGTTAATGCAGTTGCTAAAATAGTTAAAGACCCTCCTCTTTCAATGTTACGGGCTGCACCAAAGAAGCGTTTTGGTTTATGTAAAGCATTTGCGTCCACACCACCAGATAAGATTTTACCAGATGCAGGGGCAGTTGTATTGTAAGCACGTGCAAGACGTGTAATTGAATCCAGCAGGATGACAACGTCATGTCCGCATTCTACTAAACGTTTCGCTTTTTCCAATACGATATTGGCAATTTTTACATGACGTTCAGCTGGTTCATCAAATGTAGAAGCAATAACTTCTGCACGTACACTTCTTGCCATATCTGTTACCTCTTCCGGACGTTCATCGATCAGTAAAATGATCAGATAAACTTCAGGGTGGTTTTTAGCGATCGCATTGGCAACTTCTTTCAACAGGTTTGTTTTACCAGTTTTAGGTTGTGCAACGATCAAACCACGCTGTCCTTTACCGATTGGGGTAAATAAGTCAATGATCCGGGTAGAGTAGTTGTTGGTTTCTGTGAATAGATTTAATCTCTCAGTCGGGAATAAAGGAGTCAGATAGTCAAAAGGAACTCTGTCTCTTACATCAGCTGGTAAACGGCCATTGATAGTTTCTACTCTGACCAACGGGAAATATTTCTCGCCTTCTTTTGGAGGACGGATACTTCCTTTAACGGTATCTCCGGTTTTTAAACCGAAAAGTTTGATCTGAGATTGTGAAACGTAAATATCATCAGGTGAAGACAGATAGTTGTAATCTGCTGATCTTAAGAAACCATATCCATCAGGCATAATTTCCAATACACCTTCGTTAGTGATGGTATTGTCGAAATCCAGGTTTGAATAACTGTTTTCGTTCTGCTTCTGATTGCTATTGTTACCGTTGTTGTTATTATTGTTATTCTTTGGCCTGTTGTCTTCTCTTACAGGTTTTGACTTTTTAATTTCTGTATGTGCTGTAACAGCTGGCTGAACAGGTTGTCTTTCTTCAGTTCTTGGCGCCGGAGCGGCAACCGGAGCTGGAGTTTCTGACTGAATATTTCCATCGGTTGCTGCTGCTGGTGTAGTTTCAGGCTGTGCCTGCTCCTCCTGCTGCGGTGTATCGAATAGAGATGCTCTGTTGAAGTTATTACCGTTGTTAGTTGCCGGAGCTTGTTCAGCTTCGTCTTTAGGAATACGTGTCCTTTTTCTAAGCGGTTTTTCTGCAGTATTGATTTTCGGAGCTTTTGGTTTAGCTGTTTTTGCCGGGTTTTCTTTGACAGTATCCTCACTGATCGCTGTTTCAGGAACATCAATGGCAGGTGCAGCTTCAGGTTGTTGTTCACTGATTTGATGAATAACTTCAACCAATTCAGCTTTGCGCAAATCATCAGCATTCAAGATCCCCTGAGATTTTGCTAACTCCCGCAATTCTGCAGTAAGTTTTTCATTTAATTCTGTTTTGTTAAACATTATGTGGGTGTAGAGAAATTTTTATAAACGAAATTATTTATCAGTAGATCAAAGCAAAAAAATGCAAGTATGAATTTGAAAATAGAACAAATTTTTGTGAGATTTTCTGGAATGATCAGATAAACTTTTGAGAATTATGTTGCAATTGTATGTAATTGTATCCTAATCTCCAAGTAAAAACGAAAATTGTTATAAAGATTTTACTTAATATGTGCAAAACTCATCTTAAATAGGCTCTGAATTGCTGTAGAAAATTTGGCATATTTGCGCATAATCTAAGCCCAAATGAATAAGAAGCAACTATTTGAACAAATTCAAGCTAAAAAATCGTTTTTATGTGTTGGACTCGATCCGGTGTTGGAAAATGTTCCAAAACACTTGTTGAGTTTTGAAGATCCGATATTTGAATTCAATAAACAAATTATTGATGCGACCAAAGATCTGTGTGTTGCTTATAAGCCTAACACAGCATTCTATGAATCAAGAGGTTTGAAGGGTTGGGAGAGTTTATTGAAAACATGGGCTCATATTCCTGAAGATATTTTTACCATTGCTGATGCAAAAAGGGGGGATATTGGAAATACTTCTGCGATGTACGCGGATGCTTTTTTCAATGCGGAGAAATCGGGAATGAGTTTCGATGCGATTACTGTTGCTCCTTACATGGGAAAAGATTCTGTTGGCCCTTTTTTAAAGTATGCGGATAAATGGGTCATTTTGCTGGCGTTGACTTCGAATGAGAGCCATAGTGATTTTCAATTGTTTGAAAATGGAGATGGAAAACTTTATGAAGAAGTGATCCGGGTGTCTTCTAAATGGGGAAACAGTGATCAGCTGATGTATGTAGTTGGGGCAACAAGGGGAGCCGAGTTTGCGAATATCAGAAGACTTGCACCTGATAATTTTTTGTTGGTTCCTGGCGTAGGTGCACAGGGTGGAAGTTTAGCAGATGTCTGTGAATTCGGCTTAAATGAGACTTGTGGTTTACTGGTGAATTCATCAAGAGGGATTATTTATGCGGGTAAAGGGGAAGACTTTGCGGAGAAGGCAAGGGAGGAAGCTTTAAAGTTGCAGCAGGAAATGCAGATAATACTTGAAAAATCAGGTTTATTATAAGTTTCTTGCAATAAAAAAGAAATCTTGATGTGAGAAAAAATGTTTAAATTGCTATTGGCATTGTTGTCAATAAGAGTTCCTGTTTGAGGTATGATTATTGCAAAGGCCCGTTATTAAATTAAAAGCATGTTTCAGAGCATCGTAACCTATTTCGAGAAGCAAAGTTTTGGGGTCTGTACTTATATTGCAGACCGTTTTGACATGTCGATCAGTAAAATCAGATTATTCTTTATCTATTCTTCTTTTCTGGCAGTAGGTTTTCCTATTGTTTTTTATATCATGGCTGTGCTTATTTTAGATGTCCGCCATTATATTAAAAGGATCAGACAGCGGATTTGGGATTTATAAATTTATTGTTCTGTTATAAATCAGTATAACAGAACTCATACAACTATATATTTTATATTTGTTGTTTATTAATACAGTTACGAAAAATGTCGTTAAGGGGAAACCAATTTAAATCTAATTCATTCAAAAACGAATACGGGGAGAAGCCAGGTTCAAGAGCATCGTCCAAAGAACCAAGAGCAAGATTTGAAAGGATACCTTCACTGAATTTTCAGGATGAGAGGGTTTTGAAAATTGCAGGCTTGTTTTTCCTGATTCTATCCATCTATTTCCTTGTGGCATTTACTTCCTACCTGTTTACCTGGCAGGAGGATTATAGTTATGTAATTGATGCAAATGGTGGCTGGAGTAATCTTTTTAAAACAGTAGAAGAATTACAGCAGCATAATATTCCATTTGTGGTACAAAACTGGCTGGGTAAGTTTGGTGCACTATTATCTCATCAATTCATCTATGAGTGGTTTGGTGTTGCCTCCTTTTTATTTGTATTCGTTTTCTTCGTTATCGGTTACCGCTTATTGTTTAAGGTTAAAATATTTGCACTCGAAAAAACATTGGGTTATAGTTTGTTTTTCCTGCTTTTCTTGTCACTGGTTTTTGGGTTTCTACATTCTTTTATTGCTGATTCCCCACATTACCTGGAAGGTGAAATCGGGTATTGGACTAATCGCTTACTGGTTGCCCAGGTTGGTGTGACCGGAGTTGGAGGGCTTATCGCCTTTTTAGGACTGACAATTTTAATCATTGCTTACAATATTGACTTTAAATTCCCGGAGAGGGTACGTCATGAAGAAGAGGAAGATAGTATTCCTGAAGCTTCTGGTAATGCTTTCTCAGACTTTAAAGAGCCTGCGGAAAGGGTTTCTCCAATAGAACGTCCTTCGCCTTTGGCAGTGAAAGAAAATATAGAGCGGTCTGATCAGGTAGAATTCACTTTAAATGACAGGCTGGCTTCGGAGCGTAAAAAGGAACAGCAGAATATTACATTGACGCCAAGTCGTTTCGAAGAGAAAGAAGCTGAACCTGAGGTTATCGTGCCAAAAGCACCGATATTAAATGTAATGAATGCACCGATCATTCTTTCTCCGGCAGTAGAGCCGATTAAGGAATTGATCTTTGAAGAAGTTAAACCGGAACCACAGTTAACGATCCAGAAAAGTGAAGAGGAAAAGAAATCGGATGATCTGGTAGAACAGTTTGGTAATTATGACCCTACGCTTGATTTGGCGAGTTATGTTTATCCTAATCTGGAGTTATTAGAAAATTATGGTTCAAACAAGATTTCTGTAAACGCAGATGAATTAGAAGCCAACAAGAATAAAATTGTTGAGACGCTGAATCATTATAATATTGAGATCGATAAGATCAAGGCTACGATTGGCCCGACAGTAACGCTTTATGAGATTATTCCTGCACCGGGAGTCAGAATCTCAAAAATTAAGAACCTGGAGGATGATATCGCGCTGAGTTTAGCGGCATTGGGTATCCGTATTATTGCGCCGATGCCTGGAAAAGGTACAATTGGTATAGAGGTTCCGAATATGCATCCGGAAATGGTATCCATGAGAAGTATTCTGAATACGGAGAAGTTCCAGAAAACGGAGATGGATCTGCCTATTGCTTTAGGAAAAACTATTTCTAATGAGGTTTATATTGCCGATCTGGCTAAAATGCCCCATTTATTGGTTGCAGGAGCAACTGGACAGGGTAAGTCTGTTGGTATTAATGCGATCCTGGTTTCCCTGTTGTATAAGAAACATCCTTCGCAGCTTAAATTTGTTCTGGTCGATCCAAAGAAAGTAGAGCTGACATTATTTAATAAGATCGAAAGGCATTTCCTGGCAAAACTTCCGGGAGAGGCTGATGCGATTATTACGGATACTAAAAAGGTAATCCATACTTTAAATTCATTGTGTATTGAGATGGATCAGCGTTATGATTTGTTGAAGGATGCACAGGTGAGGAATTTGAAGGAGTACAACGAGAAGTTCATCAAACGGAAGCTGAATCCAAATAATTCACACCGTTTCTTACCTTATATCGTACTGATTGTAGATGAGTTTGCCGATTTAATGATGACCGCTGGTAAAGAGGTGGAAACACCAATTGCCCGTTTGGCTCAATTGGCCCGTGCTGTTGGTATTCACCTGGTACTGGCCACGCAACGTCCTTCGGTAAATATTATTACGGGTACAATTAAGGCGAATTTCCCGGCGAGGCTTGCTTTCAGGGTATTGTCTAAAATTGACTCGAGAACTATCCTGGATAGTGGTGGGGCGGATCAGCTGATTGGTCGAGGAGATATGTTATTATCTACCGGAAATGATCTGATCAGGCTACAGTGTGCGTTTGTGGATACACCTGAGGTTGATCGTATTTCTGAGTTTATTGGTAATCAGCGCGGATATGCAGAGGCTTATCAGTTGCCTGAATACCTGGATGAGGCGGCAGAGTCTGCCAAGTCTGATTTCGATCCGAATGATCGTGATGTGATGTTTGAGGATGCAGCCAGACTGATTGTCATGCATCAGCAGGGCTCTACTTCTCTGATACAAAGAAAAATGAAGCTGGGCTATAACAGAGCTGGCAGAATTATTGATCAGCTGGAAGCTTTTGGTATAGTTGGCCCTTTTGAGGGAAGTAAAGCGAGAGAGGTATTAGTGCTTGATGAGCATCAATTGGAACAGTTATTGAACGACCTGAAGAAATAATTAGAGAGCAGATGAAGAAGATATTAGGTGCGTTCCTGATTTTGTCAGGAATAAGTTTTGGTGTATATGCTCAGCAGGATGTTAAAGCAAAGACTATTTTAGCAGATGTAAGCAAGAAATATAAGTCTTATGACGTGGTAAAGGCAGATTTTACTTTTACGCTGGAAAGCCCTCAAAATAAGGTGAAGGAGACTCAGCAAGGTACTTTGATTGCAAAAGCTGCTGCTAATAAGTATAAAGTAATTATGACTGATCAGGATATGATCAGTGATGGCAAAAGCCAGTGGACTTATCTGAAAAAAGATAAGGAGGTACAGGTATCAGCTGCGGATAACAGCAGTGATGCACTCAATCCTGCAAAGGTATTCACTTTGTATGAAAAGGGTTTTAAGTATCTTTATACTGGTGATCAGAAAGCAGGTGCAAAGGTTTATCAGATGATAGATTTAACCCCAACCGATTCGAAGACTTCTTATTTTAAAATCCGGTTGAGCATTGACAAGGTTGCTAAGCAATTGGCTAATGTTTTAATCCTGGATAAGAATGGTAATAAATATACGTATACTATAAAATCTTTTATGGGCAATGCAAAAGTTCCGGAATCGACATTTGCATTTGATGCGAGGAAATATCCTGGCGTTGAAGTGGTTGATTTGCGGTAATTATACTTTAAGGTAAATGAGGGTTCAGACTAAGTGTCTGAACCCTTTTTTTTTGTTATTTTTGAACTACATTAGAATCTGTTTTAATTTTGAACAGGATCGTATAAACCAGCTGCTTTTGAAAATTACATTTTTAGGTACTGGCACTTCCCAGGGAATTCCTGTGATTTGCTGCAATTGTGAAGTTTGCCACTCTGATGATCCGAGAGATAATCGGCTGAGGGTTTCTGTATTAGTGGAAACAGGGGATAAGACGATTGTAATAGATAGCGGGCCTGATTTCAGGTACCAGATGCTTCGTGCCGGTGTAAAGGATTTGGATGCGATTGTATATACACATGAGCATAAGGATCATGTGGCAGGATTGGATGATATCCGTCCTTTCAATTATTTGCTGCAGAAGAACATTGACATCTATGCGACCGAAAGAGTTCAGGATGCTTTAAAAAGAGAGTTCTCTTATATTTTTGCGGAAAAGGTTTATCCTGGGATTCCGCAGATCAATGTACATACGATTGCTACAGAGAATTTTTATATTGGTCAGACAGTACTGATTCCTTTACAGATTATGCATTATAAATTGCCAATTCTGGGTTTCAGGATTAATGATTTTACGTATATTACTGATGCGAAGACTATTCCGCAGGAAACTATTGATCAAATAAAAGGAACGAAAGTCTTAGTCGTGAATGCGCTGCAGGTTGAGCCTCATATTTCACATTTTACTTTGGGAGAAGCGATTGCTTTTGCGCAGGAGATTGGTGCGGAGATGACTTATTTTACGCATATCGGCCATAATATGGGGAAACATGCGGATGTGGAAAAGGAGTTGCCGGAGAATATCAGGTTAGGGTATGATGGATTGGTTATAAATTTATAATTTTTAAAATAGTTGCTTGATTATAGCGAATAAATATATATTTGCACCTCACAAGATATCCGGGTGGCGAAATTGGCAGACGCACCACCTTGAGGGGGTGGCGCTTGAAAAGGCGTGGCAGTTCGAATCTGCTTCCGGATACGTTATAAAAGGATGACCAGTTGATTTATTTCAATTGGTCATTTTTGTTTGGGAATCCGGTAAAAAATTTATACGATTAATTTGTTTTTATTTAAAAATATTGGACGACTAAAATTCTTTCTGTTACCAAAATTAGCTTAGCTTGCTGCTGATTAACCTTAGAGCAGAACAATTGAATATGGTAAAATTTGGTGCGTCTTTATTGTCATGGATCTTGCCCGAGTGGAAGGCAGTTGAGGGGGCTTATGCGATTCAAAAAACAGCAGCAGCAGGATTCGATGTGCTGGAGATCTTATTACCTCCTTCGATGAAAATCAATACCAAAACGGTACGAAAACAATTACAGGAACATCATATTCAGGCGATCTGTTCATTTAATCTTCCTGCCAATTGTCATATTCCTTTTTATCCTGATCAGGCATATGACGCGATTAAATCGGCGCTTAATAAAGCTGCTGAACTGGAATCAACAATTCTTGCGGGAGTGCTTCACAGTGGCATTGGTGTTTTCTCAGGTTCGGTAAAGACAGCTGAGGAAACTGAAACGGTAGTCCAGGTATTAGCGCTATGTGCTGATTATGCGAGCCGTTTAGGGGTAACGATGTGTTTGGAGCCTGTTAACCGGTATGAGAGCTATGTATGTACTTGTGCTGCTGATGTGCTGGATTTAGTTGAACAGGTTGGCTCAACTGCTTTAGCGCTTCATCTGGATACTTTTCATATGAATATCGAAGAAGATAATTTTCGCGATCCGGTGATCAATAGTGGCAGTCATTTAAAACATATGCATATTACAGAGAGTAATCGCGGTATGCCAGGAGAAGGAAATGTGCACTGGGATGATCTCTTTGAGGCGCTGGCAAAGATTAATTATGACGGAGCATTAGTGCTGGAGAATTTTTCTTCTGCTATAAACGGCATGGCGGAACGTGTTAATCTATGGCATCCTTCCACGTATAATGCGCAGGATCTGGCAGAAGGTAGTCTGGCTTTTATCAAGCAAAAGGCCTTGGATTATGGGTTGTAATTTTTTCTTACCTTTGTCTTTATAATCAACTCATCTATTCATGTAGGATCTAATTTCTTTCAGAAAAAAACGAAACTGGCTTAGCAGGTTTCTAATTATTCAACTTTACAGAAAGGAATTATGATGATTATTCAAGGTGCATCCTACAGGCACCCTAACAGAGATTTATTATTCTCTGCACTCAATCTCGTGATCAATAGACACGAGAAAATTGCATTAATTGGTAATAATGGCGTTGGAAAGTCTACGCTTTTAAAAATTTTAGCTGGAAACTTATCGCTTTCGCAAGGATTGGTAAACACTGATTCAAAGCCTTATTATATGCCACAAATATTTGGTCAATTTAACGCGTGTACTATCGCTCAGGCCCTTCAGATTGAAGATAAGTTAAATGCACTCAGAGAAATTCTCGATGGAAAAGCAAATGACGCAAATCTAACTTTGCTTGACGATGACTGGGCAATTGAAGAACGCTGTGCGCAGGCGCTTGCCCATTGGAAACTTGATGGGCTGGAGCTGACTCAAAAAATGGAAACGTTGAGCGGTGGGCAAAAAACGCGGGTTTTTCTTGCCGGGATCGGTATCCACCGTCCTGAAATTGTTTTATTAGATGAACCAAGTAATCATTTGGATAATTGTAGCAGGGAAATTTTGCAGGCATATATCAAATCAACTAAGAATACTGTAGTGCTGGTTAGCCATGACAGGGCTTTATTAAATCTCCTGGATTCAGTTTATGAATTAAGCAATACTGGTGTAGCTGTTTATGGTGGTAATTATGATTTCTACACAGCACAGAAATTGATCGAAAGCGAGGCCTTAGCGCAAGAACTGAGAAATAAAGAGAAGATACTTCGTAACGCGAAGGAAACAGCAAAAGATACTTTGGAAAGGCAGCAAAAGCTGAATGCCAGGGGAAAAAAGAAGCAAGAAAAAGCTGGTCTTCCCACTATTGTGATGAATACACTGAGAAATAACGCAGAGAAAAGTACGTCAAAGGTAAAGGGCGTCCACGCGGAAAAGGTTGGTGCTATTGCTAAGGAACTTAGCCAGTTGAGAGCGGCTTTACCTGGTATCGATCAAATGAAAATGGATTTTACGCATTCAGTACTCCATCGGGGAAAAGTATTGCTTACTGCAACAGCTATTAATTTTGGGTATAATGAGCAATTAATCTGGAAACAACCGCTGAGTTTCCAGGTGGGCAGTGGTGAACGTATTGCTGTGAATGGGCCGAATGGGTCTGGTAAGACCACATTGATAAAAATGATATTAGGTGAACTTCATCCTGAATCGGGAATTCTGGAAAGTGCTGATGTCAAAACTACTTATATTGATCAGGATTATTCATTGATTGATCCCAAACTCAGTGTGTACCAACAGGCCGAACAATACAATTCAGGCGAATTGCGGGAGCACGAAATAAAAATCCGCTTAAACCGGTTTTTGTTTACAAAAGAGTACTGGGATAAGCCCTGTGTGGCACTAAGTGGTGGAGAGAAAATGAGGTTGATGCTTTGTACGTTAACCATTAACAAACAAGCGCCAGATATGATCATACTGGACGAACCAACAAACAATCTGGATATTCAGAATATTGAAATTTTAACTGAAGCAATCAATGCATATAAAGGGACGTTACTGGTCGTTTCTCATGATATTTATTTCCTGAGACAAATCAATATCGAACGGTCGATTGTTTTGGATGATTAGTAGAAATAAATATTAGCTTGCGATATGGAACTACATCCGGAGATTAAAAAGTTTATAGAGAGGAAAATAATGCCAGATAGTGTCTATCTCCCTCAAAATTATCCCGAGGTCAAAACCTTTGAGAAATTCCAGGACGGTTATAGGTTTAATGGAACGACTGGTGAAACTTATACAGGTATAAAGCCTGCTGAGTTCAGGGAAAACTGGTATGTCATCTGTTCTAATGAGATGAATGATCCATTTTATGTGGATTTATCTGAGCAGGACCGGGGTTTTCCTGTGTATTTTTCATGGCATGGTTCAGGGAGCTGGGAACCAGTTAAGGTTGCTGATGATTTAAGTGATTTTGCAGCAAAATTGCTGAGCATACAAAAGGCAGAAAAGGATAAAGATGAATTAATCAATTTGCTGGATGCAGATTTTGATTTGACTATTGAGTTATGGGAGGAAATGTATGCATCAATTGAGGAAGAAGATGAGGATGTTAGTAAAGAAGAGACAGATACAGACCCTTCAGAATGGATCAGAGGGAAAGTTGTGATCAGAGATGTTGGCCAGCAAAAGATGAAAATTGTACATTATTTGAAAGAAAACTTAAAGCTAACTCCGCAACAGGCTTTAGCATTGTCTAAACAAAAAGAAATTGAGGTTTATCAGGGTTATCTGGTTTATCTTAAGGATGTGGTCAGCTATTTGAAGGAACTCGGTGCGACAGCTGAATTTGTAGCAGATAAAATATAAATTATACAATGCAAATTGTCAGTAAAACTAAATGCAGATTAACAAGTCTGCATTCAGTTTTTAAATCCGCATCAATTCTTAGTTTTGAGGTGGCCTCATCGTTGTATCTGACCTGCGATCAGTTCTTTTTAACGTGTCGTTTGCTGGCCACCCTTTCTTCTTGGTCGTCTTTTTTTGTGGAGATTTTTTGTCTGTACGCTTTTTCGTCGTGTCTTGTTTTTGCCTTGAAGTATCCTGTTGAGGCACTCCAATTGCAAATGTTGCAAAGCCGAATGTGCAGAGCATCATCATCATTAATAACTTTTTCATGATCTTAATGTTAAGTGAATAGTTTGATTTACAGATGCTTAAACAAAGAGTATGCCTATTGGTTTTTTTTATTTCAGAAATCAGGTATAAGTCTCACGATTCAGGTATTTAATCTGTGTTTTAGATTGATTCATTATTTAATTTGTTTTTGTAATTAAAAATTGTTTTTGTTTTTCTTTGGAGATATCTATTGTATATTTAAGTGAACTAATTATGTTTTATGAGAAAATATTTATTATCAGGTATAGTAGCCGTATTGTTGATCAGTACATTGTCTTCTTTTAGCCATGTACCTGCAAAAATTCAAAATTCCACAACTTCAGCATTGTACTTTGCTGTTCCTGATGCTCCTGTTTTTAGTTACGCTAATTACAATGGAAAAGGACGTACCCTGGTTGGTGTCGGGCTGGTACCTGGTGCAACAGGCTACAATTGGTATTTGAATGGCAAATTCTTATACACAACAACTAACAATTATACGAGTGTAGGAATTAATTGCGGCTCATATGGTGCAATAGGTGTTGAAGCTGTGAATGCATCTGGTGTTTCTGCACTTACCATTAAAGGGGTAATTGGTTGCAGTCAGGAAGATTAATATTTAAGCTAATCTGATTTAGGGTTGTTTGTTAAGCAGGCAACCCTTTTAATTCCTGGCATTATTGGCCCTTGATATTAGTTTTGCCGGATTGAGAATTTTGTCATTTTTTAGCACTTCACGTAATTTTAGCTACAGTTGCCGTAATAATATAAAGCCGTTGATATTATTGAATTACTTTTCATCAAGTAGAGCTGAAAAGAATATTTAACCTTAAACATATACAATGGGCGCAAACAATGATTTATTTCTGGATATAGTCGAGTTTAATGCGAAATCAGGGTTCGTAGCGGACGAGCTCAATTCATTAAACAGTGAGCAAACTGGTGGTTTGCCAATGGAGTATATCACAAATCTGCTAAAATGCAGGATTCTCGAACAGCAGTTGGATGAGCTAAAAGGTTTATTGAGTAAGCATAATTCTTAAGCGCAAAGAGTAGGTTTACCTCATAATTTTCACATTCTCTTAAATATTTATCTGGTTTTATTAAGACTTAAAAGTTATTCGCATGTTATTTTAATAATAACATGTAATGATTGTTCTTAACAATTTAATAACTTCAATGTATATCCGTATTAAACTGAGAGCTACATCTTTGGCGGAATTTCAAAGTTTAGATAAAACCATTTATGAGAAAAAACTACAAATTAATTTTCGTGGTTACCCATTATTTTCAGCAGAAGTCTTTTTTGCTGCTGCTATTAATGCTGGCCATCTCAGTCTGTACGTTTGCACAACAACAGGCCAGAGTTATTAAAGGAAAAGTAACCGACGAAAGTAACGGCGGTTTACCTGGTGTCACTATCAGGGTTAAAGGAACGAAATCAGCTACCTCTACTAACCAGGACGGTAATTTCTCCATACAGGTAAATGGCCCGCAGGACGTTCTTGTATTTAATATGCTGGGGACCCTTAACAGAGAGGTAACAGTTGGTAATAATCAAAATTTAAACATCACACTCGTTACCGATAGCAAACAGCTAAAAGATGTAGTGGTGATTGGTTATGGCACTTCCAGCAAAAAGGATTTAACAGGAGCCGTGACCTCTGTGAATGCTGAAGAATTTAACCAGGGCGTAATGACCAGTCCTGCCCAATTATTGCAAGGTAAGGTGGCCGGATTAAATGTAACCAAAAGCGGAGATCCTAATGCAAAACCTTCTACTATATTAAGAGGGCCGTCTACCTTACGTGAGGGTGCGGCACAAGAGCCTTTTTATGTGATCGATGGTGTTCCTGGAGCATCAATCGACCTGCTGGCTCCTGCTGACATAGAAAGTATAGATATTTTAAAAGATGCTTCTTCTACAGCTATTTACGGTTCAAGAGCCGCAAATGGGGTAATCATTGTCACTACAAAAAGATCAAAGGGTGGACAATCCAGACTTTCTTATAGTGGTTATGGGGCGGTGGAAAGTGTATCCAGGAAATATGATATGCTCAGTGCACCAGAATTGCGTCAGTATTTAAAAGATAATAAGCAGGTGCTAAACCCTATTGATGATGATGGTTCTGATACGAACTGGCAAAAGTTACTGGAAAGAACGGGCTATTCACAAAATCATAATTTGTCTTATGGTGGTTCTGGCGCATCTTCTGAATATGGTGCGAGTGTTAATTATTTCGACAATCAGGGAATCCTGAAAAATACTTCTTTAAAAAGAACGATTGTCCGCGCTTATGTAAATCAGCGGTTCTTTAATGACAGACTGAAATTAGGTTTGACGATCACGAACAGTGCTACCACTGGTAATGATATTTATCAAACTCAGGCCCTGTCAAATATGTTGTTCTATTTGCCAACAGTAAGTCCTTTCAATGCGAACGGGACTTATAAAGAAAACTATGACAGAACGGGTAGCGGAACAAGAAACCCACTTTCTATTGTTGACAATAACTCCATTAAAAATGTAAATAACAAAACATTAATCAATGGGATGGCACAAGTGAACATCTTATCAGGTTTGAAGTTTACAGCAAGTTTATCTACACAAAAAGATCAGAATAATTCAAGTTCTTATTTAAATAGCCAGTCAGGACTTGCCAGAGGAGTGAGCGGACAGGCGATCAAAGCAGACGTCTTGAACAAATCTGAAGTGATAGAGGGATACTTTAATTACGATAAGGTATTTGGTCAGCATAGTTTGAAATTACTTGCAGGTTATTCCTGGCAAGAAGACCGGACCAATGATGGTTTTGGTGTAACAACGCAAGGGTTTTCAAATGATAACCTGGGTGCAAATAATATCTTTTTATCGAACCCATCTTTACTTTCACAAATTACATTTGCCAACTCACCAATCTCCACTTTGAGACTAATTTCATTTTATGGAAGAGCGCAGTATAATTATAAAGAGAAATACTTATTGCAGGCCTCTTTGAGAAAAGACGGTTCTTCTGCTTTTGGTATCAATAGCCGTTGGGGATTATTTCCAGCAGTATCTGCGGGATGGAGAATTATCGGAGAAGATTTTATGAAAAGTGTACCTGTGATCAGTGATCTGAAATTGAGAGCTGGTTATGGTAAATCTGGAAATAGTCTTGGTTTTGATGCATTCTCTGCTTTGTTGGTTTATGGAACACCTGCAACAAGCAGTAAATACCTGAACAATGGAGTAATCAGTAATGCAATTGGTCCGGTTAGAAATGAGAACCCGGATCTGAAATGGGAAAGTACTGCAACGACCAACATCGGATTGGATTTTGGTTTATTCGGGAACAGAGTTACAGGTTCAGTAGATTACTATATCAAAAAGACATCTGACTTGATCTATTCTGAATATGCGGTTTCTACCACCCAGTTTTTCTTGCCTACCATTACAGCCAATGTGGGTAAGATCAAAAATACAGGTATTGAATTGTCTTTGAATGCTTTAGTTGTAAAGACAAAGGATTTTAGCTGGAATACTTCCCCAAATATTGCACACAATAAAAACGTAGTGGAGACCCTGTCGGATGATTTCTATAAAATCTCCTATATACAAACCGCAGTATTGGGTGGTAAAGGACAATCGGGAAATTACAGTCAGATTGTACAACCAGGAGAGGCATTGGGGACTTTCAAGCTTTGGAATTATGCAGGTAAGAATGACGCAGGTGTAAGTACCTATGTAAATGCTGCAGGACAAATCATTGCGACTCAGCCTTTAACATCTGATGCTAAAATTGCAGGTAATGCGCAGCCAAAATATATCTACGGCTGGGGTAACAGCTTTACTTATAAAAAATGGGATTTGAGCTTCCTTGTACGTGGTGTATTGGGGAATAAGATCTTAAATGCTACTGCAGCTGGTCTGAATACACCTGCTGATGCTAAATTACAGAATATTCCAAGGTCTACTTTAGGTGAATCTTTCAATGATGGAAATGCTTACCTGATTTCTGACCGTTACCTGGAAAGTGGTTCTTATTTACGTTTGGATAACGCTACACTAGGTTATTCTATTAAACCAAAAGTACAGACGATTAAAGCGATAAGGCTTTATGTAACGGCAAATAACTTATTTGTAATTACTAAATACACTGGACTGGATCCTGAGATTAACATCGGAGGTTTAACACCTGGTATTGATAATAACAACTATTATCCTAAGACCCGCACGTTCAGTCTCGGTATTAACGCATCCTTCTAATTTCAAACTGATGAAAAAGATATTTTTATTAACAACAGCATTTGCTGCTATATTAGCCACTGTATCCTGCACAAAACTTGATGTGAAGGTGGAATCACAATATGTAAAAGATAACTTTCCTACTACTGACGCTGATTACGCGGCTTTATATGGAACTATGTATTCAAACCTTTCTTCTCAATTTGGAGTGCCTTATTTCAGAATGCAGGAGATGTCAACTGATGCTGCAATCTTACCAGCAAGAGATGGTAATTTTGATGATGGTGGACAATACAGACAATTGCACTACCATACCTGGACGTTTGACCACCCTAACGTGAAAACAGTTTGGGAATGGGGATTTGGTGGAATTAACAATTGTAACCGGTTAATTTCAGTTACCAATGCCTCTTCAGTATCTGATGCAAAGAAAGCTTCGGGAGTGACAGAAATAAAAACCATGCGTGCATTGTACTACTTTTTAATGATGGACATTTATGGTAATATTCCTATCATCGATAAATTTCCGGTAGAAGCGGGCGCTTTACCAGGTACAACAAGCAGAGATAAGGTATTCGAATTTATTGAGAAAGAATTGCTGGCAGTTATCCCTAATTTACCTCAGAAAACAGGAGCAAATCAGAAGTTGCTTTATGGAAAACCAACGCGTGGAACAGCTTTCGCTTTATTGGCTAAAATGTACTTGAATTCACAGGTGTACACTGGGAAGCCGCGGTATACAGATGCAGTAGCTATGGCAGATAGTGTAATGAAAAATACAACTTATCAGCTGGATCCTAAGTACTCGGATATCTTTGATGTTAATAATGGCCCTCAGATTTCTGAAACGATATTTGCAATTCCTTATGATCAGCAGATTCCGGGTAACCAGATGACCAGGTTCGGATTCTATCCTGCACTAGCTACTGCTTACGGGATTACAGGAGTAGGATTTAGTATCTCTATGAGCACAACCCCTGAATATTATGACCGGTTTAATCTGGCAAATGATGTGAGAAAAAGCTTTTGGTTGGTGGGACCTCAATTTGCACCAGATGCGAACAGACAACCTGATAAGACAAAGCCTGTATATGTCGCTGGTACAACACAACAAATTGTATTGACACGTGATCTGATCCTTAAACCCGGTAAACCAATGGACGTGGGGAATACAGTAGCCGATCAGGCAAAGGGCATTCGCTCGGTTAAATACTGGCCTGATGTGAATGCCATACAAGCGACACGTTTGAATGGTAATGATATGCCTTTTTTACGTTTAGCAGATGTTATGTTGATGAAAGCAGAAGCTATTTTACGTGGTGCTTCGCCAACAGCAGTGAATGGAGAAATGCAGACTCCACTTAGTTTAGTGAATAAAATCAGGGCAAGAGCGGGTGCGGAAGCGGCAACAAGTGTTGATTTGGAATCCTTATTGGATGAAAGAGCAAGGGAGTTGAGCTGGGAAGCCTGGAGAAGGAACGATTTGATTCGTTATGGTTTGTTTGAAAAGGAATATCCTTTGCAAAATGATGTACTCTCGATGAATAAAGATGCTGCGAGAAGACTTTATCCGATCCCTGCAACTGAACTGCAGTTAAATTCCAATTTAAGACAAAACCCAGGTTATTAATTCTTTTGAACAGCCGGATTTTTCCGGCTGTTCGTATTTTAATACTTATGATAAAAACAGTTTCCAGCGCATTGCTATTGTTCGTGTTTCCATTATTGATACCAAAAGATGGAGATAATTTACCAATTAATAAGATCCAGGTTATTGGGTCGCATAACAGTTATAAGAAAGCGATTGATCCTCATTTGTTCGGAATATTCAGGAAAAAGGATTCTGTATCGGCCAGCAAGATAGACTATGAACATATCGGCGTAACCCAGCAGCTTGATATGGGGTTAAGAAATTTGGAAATTGACGTGTATGCAGATGCAAAAGGAGGGAAATATGCACATCCCAGAGGGCTGGACTGGGCAAAAGATCAGGCCCCTTATGATGTTGATAAAGAAATGAAGGCACCGGGTTTTAAAGTTTTTCATATTCAGGATCTGGATTTCAGAAGTGATTTTCTGACCTTGAAAGGTGGACTTTCGAAATTGAAAAAATGGTCGGATGTACATCCGGATCACACGCCCATATTTATCACACTGGAGGCCAAAGACGATAAAATAAAAGGAGAAGGTTTCAGTGATCCTGAACAATTCACAGCAGAAACATTCGATCAGCTGGACAAGGCACTGCTTGATGGACTTGGCATGAATAAGATTATCACACCAGATATGGTGAGAGGAAATTATAAAACATTGGAAGCCGCAGTATCAAAAGATAACTGGCCTGTACTTTCAGCTGCAAGAGGAAAATTTATTTTTATTCTTGATCAGAAAGGAGAGAAGATGGAACTTTATATCAAAGGACATCCTTCATTGAAAAATAGAGTTTTATTTGTAAATGCCGCTGCCGGACGACCTGAAGCTGCGATGATGATCATCAACAACGCTAAAGATCCAATGATCCCTCAGCTAGTTAAAAAAGGATATATTATCCGTACCCGTGCAGATTCGGATACACAAGAGGCGCGTCGCAATGACCATTCCAATTTCAATGCAGCATGTGCTTCAGGAGCCCAGATCATTACTACAGACTATTATTTAAAAAGTACGCATTTTAAGTCTGACTATGCAGTGAGTTTTGAAGATGGGCAGTATTTCAGAGTGAATCCGTTTTTCAAATAAGGTGAATGTAATTCAATTTCAAGGATTTATCCCGGTCTTAACAATTTGATTACATGGAATGCTTAAAGCTTTTACATAAAATTTATTTAATATTGACCGGGATCTTCCATAAAACGCGGGTTGATTCTGATTATGGCCTCTTATAAAACTTTAGCTGATCACGATTTAATTGCCTTTTTGAAAGAAGGTGACAAAGCTGCTTTTACCGAAATCTACAATCGGTATAAGGGGTTATTGTACATCCATGCTTATAACCGGCTTAGAGATCAACAGGAGGCAGATGACGTCGTACATGAACTGTTCGCTTCTTTATGGACTAAAAGAGAACAGCTGTTTTTAAAAACACATCTATCGGGATATCTTTATCAGGCAGTTAGAAACCGCGTGATCGATATCATTTCTCACAAAAAAGTAGCCTCTTCTTATATTACCTCGCTTCAGCATTTTATAAATGAAAGCGAAGCGATCACAGACCACCGGGTCAGAGAAAATGAACTGGCCGCCCTCATTGAAAAAGAGATTGGTGCATTAACGCCTAAGATGCGGGAAGTATTTGAGTTAAGCAGAAAAGCCAATCTTTCGCACCGGGAGATTGCAGTGAAGTTAGACCTTTCTGAAAAGACAGTTAAAAAACATGTGAACAATGCACTGAAAGTCCTCAGAAGCAGATTGGGAATCTTCATCTATCTGTTGTACATCTCCGGTTACTAAATTATTTTCATTTTCTTTTACGCCCTGTACCTGAGCTAACCGTCTATAGTTGTAATAAGCGGTTAAAGCCCATGGACGCAAAAGAATTACTAGAAAAATATCGGTCAGGACACTGTACAGCTGCAGAAAAAGCAATTGTAGAAACATGGTATCTGAAATTTGAACAGGAAAATGCTGATCCGCTGACCGCTGATAAATTGGAGAAGGCTACAGACCGTGTCTGGGATAGATTACCTGTTCATGAAAAAACTCAACGCAAATTATGGCCTCGTATTGCAGGAGCTGCGGCAGTGCTGCTCCTGCTTTCTGCTGGTTTATATTTTTTCAATTCAACCAGACCACAGTCAGCTTTATTAACTCAAAAAGAGCAAACAAAGCAGATTTTACCTGGAGGTAATAAGGCTACTTTAACACTGGCCAATGGTCAGGAAATTACTTTAGATGGAGCGGATAACGGTCAGCTTGCAGAACAGGCCGGAATTATTATTACGAAAACTAAGGATGGACAGCTAGTCTATACTATTGCTGATAAAGGTAATGATCCAGATCAGAGAAAAGCTGCAATGAACAGGATCGCTACGCCTAAGGGTGGACAATACCAAATTAATTTGCCTGATGGAACTAAGGTTTGGCTGAATGCAGCTTCATCTTTAAGTTACCCTACGGTATTTACCGGTACTGAGCGCCGGGTGAGTTTAACTGGAGAGGCTTATTTTGAAGTTGCAAAAATATATCCAGCCAAACCTTTCAGTGTAACTTCATCAACTCAGACTGTAGAAGTTCTGGGGACACATTTCAACATTAATTCTTATGCTGATGAGCAGACCGTAAAAACCAGTTTGTTAGAAGGATCAGTTAAAGTAACTGCGCAGACAGGTACTAGTGGAAGTGTCTTCTTAAAACCGGGACAACAAGCTGTCTTAATGGGAAACCAGTTGAATGTCAATCCTGGAGATACAGAAGAGGCAGTGGCCTGGAAAAATGGAATGTTCAGCTTTAAAGATGCAGACTTACAAACAGTGATGCGTGCTGTGGCCAGGTGGTATGATGTAGAAGTGAGTTATGAGGGGAATCTACCGGCAAGACAGTTTTCAGGAGAGATTCACCGGAATATAAATCTTTCAGAGGTATTGGATATCCTGAGCTTTTTTAAAGTGCATTTCAGAATTGACGGTAAAAAAATTACCGTGACTAAATAAAACTATAACCTGTAAATAACCAACCAAACTCACCAAAAAACTCAAACGTTATGAAAAGAAGACTACAAAAGCATTGATCATCTGAAGGGTAACTTACAAAAAAACCGCAGAAGTGTTGGAGCACAACTGCGGAATAGCTGAGTTAATCCCCCCGGAAAAGATCCGGGAAAAACAAATTTTCGAGAATTTACTGTATTAACCCAACCTCACAAAAGTATGAATTTTTATGCTATTACCAGAGCTATGTCCAAGGCATGGCTACCCCCTAAATTACTGCTCATTATGAAATTGACCACAATCTTGTTGTTTCTGGCCCTGATGCAAGCCAGCGCAAAGGGATACAGCCAGATTAGTCTGAAGGAGAAAAATGTTTCTTTAGAAAGAATTCTGGAGTCTATTAAAAAGCAGACCGGTTACGTCTTTTTTTATGATACACATGATATCCGTGGAATCAAAATGTCTATCGATGTTAAAACGGCTTCTATAGAAACTGTTTTAAATGAATGCACAAAAGTATTGCCTTTAACGTTTAAGATAGTTGGAAATAATGTATTGCTGAGAAGAACTGATCTGGTTTTAAGCGATACTGAAGATTATTATAAAGCGATTACATTTAAAGGAAAAGTTTTAGATGAAAATGGAATGCCATTGCCTGGTGTCAGCCTGCAGCTAAGTGCTGATAATTTTAAGCAGAGTGCGCAAACCAATACCAGTGGAGAATATATTTTTAACCTCTCAAAACCAGGTCAATATATATTGACGGCAAGTTTTATTGGGTATGAAAAGTATTTGGCTACTATTGACCTTAAAAAAGATGATGTCATCAAAAATATTACTTTAACGCCATCTAATGAAGGTTTAAATGAAGTGATGGTAGTTGCTTATGGTACACAAACCAAGTCTTCTTTTACCGGATCAGCTAAAACATTAAAGTCTGATTTGATCAATGGCAGCCCGCGTGTAAGTATTCAGGAGAGTTTACAGGGAAATGTTGCCGGATTGGTTTCTTCCAATGGTTCAGGACAACCTGGTGCTGTGCCTAATGTCAGGATTCGTGGTATTGGTTCTGTAAATGCCGGCAGCGGGCCTTTGTATGTAGTGGACGGGATACCATTAGAATCTGGTCTGATCAGCAGTCTGAATAGTTTTGACGTAGAATCAGTAACAGTTTTAAAAGATGCATCTGCAGCTTCTATCTACGGGTCAAGGGCTGCTAACGGAGTGATTTTGATTACCACAAAAAGTGGAGTAGCAGGAAAGACAGTTATCAATGCTTCGGCACAATTTGGTGCAAATAACGTGACGAATATCAAAGGACATCAATCTTTAAATACACAAGAAATGCTGGAACTCTTAAAAGAGGGCTGGGTAAATAAAGGAAATGATGTGGCACTTTTTGATAAAGCATTGGTTGATAATGCGGTTGACCCTAATGTGAATACGGATTGGTTTGATTTGCTTACCCGTACAGGAACTTATAATCAATACGATCTTTCTGCAAGTGGCGGAACAGAAAAGACTAAGTTTTATGTTTCCGGAAGTCATTATGTAGCGAAAGCCCCCTTGCTTGGCAGTGAGTTTTCCCGCAGTACTGCTAATTTAAAATTAAGTAACCAGGCCACAGAAAGTCTTTCTTTTGTTGGAGGCCTGCAGGTCAATTATCGTAAAAACCAGACGCAGGCAGATGGTGGTACATTTGGAAATCCAGTGCGGATGTATTCCATTTACCAACCCTGGTTAAAGGCTTATAACGATGATGGTACTTACGATTTCAGCTATTTTAACAGGTATAATCCAGTAGCTCAGGTTAAAGAAAGCTTCAGCAGAAATAATTCTTACGGAATGCTGGGTAATTTTCTGGCTAAATACCAGCTATTACCGTCGTTATCGATAGAGAATCAGTCGAATATTAATTTTGTTTATGAAGAGACAACAGATTATAATAAATCCGGGATAGGTACTTCCCGTACAGATGGCGGAAGAGCTACCGCTGGTACCGGCCGTTCTTCGAATTGGGTAAATACGACTATTGTACGTTTCAATAAAACACTGGGCGATTTTGGTCTTAAAACTTATGTAGGTTATGAGGCCCAGAAAGTGAATGAAGTAGGTAATAGTGTAACTAAGCGTAATTTTTTGCCGAACACTTATACACTAGACAATGCTTCAATTTTAGTTAGTGGTGGTTCGAATGCAACTTCAAACGCACTTAATTCTGCGTTTTTTAATGCGTCCTTTGATTATAAATCGAAATATTACCTGAGTGCTTCTGTGCGCCGGGATGGTTCTTCAAGATTTGGATCTGATAACAGGTATGGTAATTTCTGGTCGCTAGGAGGCTCATGGAACATCAGCCGTGAACATTTTATGGAAGGACAGGACGTGATTTCAGAGCTTAAATTACGTACAAGTTACGGGGTGAATGGAAATCAGGATATTGGTAATTTCGCTTCCAGGGCCTTATATAAAAGCTCTGATTATGACAATGCGCCAGGTCTGGAATTCTCCAATTACGGGAATAACCAGCTGACCTGGGAGAAAAATAAACCGTTTAACGTCGGACTGGACTTTGGAATTCTGAAAAACAGGTTGACTGGTACTGTCGAATATTATACACGTACAACTTCAGACCTTTTGTTAAGCAGACCTATTTCAGCAACCAATGGCCTGATAAGTTATACTGATAATATCGGTGCAATGAAAAACAGTGGATTGGAATTAGAGCTTAACAGTATCAACTTAAAGTCTGAAAGTGATGGCTTTGGCTGGACAACTAATTTCAATATTTCTACCATGAACAATAAGATTACTGCGCTAAACAGCCCGATCGTTTCTGGTAATTATAATCGTTTTGTTGGCGGTGATTTTTATCAGTTGTATATGGTAGGTTATGCCGGTGTAGACCCTGCTAATGGGGAAGCATTATGGTATACGGATGGAACCAAATCAAAAACAACTAACAATTACGGTTCTGCAACTCAATTCAACCAGGGGAGTGCATTGCCAAAGGTTTTTGGTGGATTAACGAATACATTTACTTATAAAGGTTTCTCTTTGAGCTTCCAATTGTACTTTAATTTTGGAAACAAGATTTATGATAATTACGGAGCAACGAGCTTTTCTGATGGATCAGGTGGTTTTACACCGACAACAAGGATGACGCGTTATGCTTACGATCACAGGTGGCGCAATCCGGGTGATATCACTGATCAACCTAAAATTGTATTTACAGGAACACAATCCGGTCCTTCTAGTCAGGGTTCTTCCCGTTTTCTTTACAATGGTGATTATATCCGTTTGCGTGATGTTTCTCTGGGTTATCAATTACCATCTAAATGGATCAGATCTATTAATCTGGCCAGTGCAAAGGTTTATTTCAGAGCAAATAACCTGTTTACTTATATCAAAGACAAGCGTATCAGTTTCGACCCGGAAGTAGGAATCGATGGTCTTGCAGACAAAAATGTTCCTATTTATAAAACTGCTCTGTTGGGCATTGATCTTAAATTCTAATTTATTCAGGATGGAAATGATGAAACAAGTATATAAAATATTACCATTAGTTATGGTGGCCTTATCCTTTGGCTCTTGTAAAAAGGATTTTCTGGAAATTAATCCAGAGCAGCAAACTGATGTGAATATGGTGGTTATAGATTTACCAAGTACCAGGGCAGCTGTGATGGGGACTTATGGACTTTTACAAAGCGCTTCCTATTATGGCCGCAGTTTAGTTGTACTGCCAGATTTGATGGCAGACAATATGTATATCAGCAGAAGAAATTCTAACCGGTATACGAGCTATGATCAATACATCACAACGGTGAATGACGGTACAGCTTCGGGCTCATGGAACACACTGTATAAAACGATTGTGAATGCGAATATCATTATCTCAAAAGGAGAACAGCTTGTTGTTCCTGAAACAGAATCGGGTGAAATGAAGCATCTGATTGGTGAGGCTTATACGTTGAGAGCATTAGCTCATTTCGATTTATTGCGTTTATATGCTGCGCCTTACAATGCGTCGGCTGATGCCAGCCATATCGGAATCCCTGTTGTAATTAAAAGCGGGACAAGTAAAGAAGATGTGATTTCTCCAAAAAGGAATACGGTTAAAGAAGGGTATACACAACTGGTTAATGATCTGCAAAAAGCGATTACTTTGCTTCCAGCGGCTGCGCCAATAGGTTTCAGCGCTGCTAACAGAGGACATATCGCACATTACGCAGCAAAGGCTTTACTGTCCAGAGTCTATTTGTATATGGGCGACTGGGTAAATGCAGAAGCCTTGGCTACAGAGGTCATCAACAGTAATAAGTACACCTTATTAAGCAATGCAAATTATGCTGCCGGCTCTGCTAATTTCAGAACTCAGAACAATAGTGAAGCAATTTTTGAAGTACAATTTACACTGACAGATAACCTGGCTCAGGATGCGTTATCCAGCTTTTTATTACAAGGAGCTAGTTATGGAGATGGTCTGGCTACTGATGACTTATATAATTTATATAAGAGCACTGATGTACGCAGAGGTTTCATGACTAAAAGTAAAAGAAGTGGTAGCGGGGGTGAAGATCCTGCTTTTGTGATTACGAAGTATAACAATATTTCCACTTATGAGGAAGGGGTTAAAGTGATTCGTTTATCAGAGGTTTATCTAATCAGGGCAGAAGCAAGGGCAAAGCAGGGTAAAGATGGTTTAGCAGCGGCAGATTTAGATGTGGTCGCAAAACGCGCAGATACTGCAAAACCAACGACTACAGAAACCGGAGTAGCTTTACAAAACCTTATTCTTGTGGAAAACCGTAAGGAGTTTGCTTTTGAGGGACATCGTTTGTTTGATTTGACGCGCAATAAAGCAGAATTTGTTAAATACCGTACAGGTGGTATTACCATACCTGTAGCAAATACTTCTTTGAGAACTGTGCTGCCAATCCCTTTAGCTGAAATGAATGCTAATCCTAATATGGAACAAAATCAAGGTTATAAATAGTTGAAATATGAATCTACTGACGCTGATATTGCCGCTTTTAATCAATGGCCTGTGGCTAAACCCTGATACTGCTGATCGGGCAAATGTGAATGATGGGCCCTATGTACTTTATAAAAAAGAGCAAATAGAGGTACACAGTGTAGTACTTGAAGACGGTGTTCGAAAGGCTAAGTTACAAACCTTTCCGGCTGGAGCTCAAGCGGGGCTTCCCTTAAAAGTCAGGTTTTCTGATCACCCGGAATGGGATTTTACGGTGAAATTGCAACGGGTTCTTCAAAATGAACCAGCGGAGTTTAAACAGCCAGACCGGATAATTGCTCTTTCTGATATAGAAGGAGAGTTTGAAGCATTCAGAAAGCTGCTGCTGGCCAATAAAATAATAGATGAGCAGTATAACTGGATCTTCGGGAAAGGACACCTGGTTATCTGCGGTGATTTATTTGACCGTGGAAAAGAAGTTCCGGCCACGCTCTGGCTTTTATATAAGCTGGAACAGGAGTCTAAGGCTAAAGGGGGCTATTTGCATACGATTTTGGGTAACCATGATATTATGAACCTGAGTGGCGACCTGCGGTATGTAGAAGCTAAATATTTTGAGAATGCAAAGTTAATGGGACTGGACTATAAAGAACTTTATAGCCAGGATACGGAAATGGGACGTTGGTTGAGGAGTAAAAATCTGATCGAGAAGATTGGAGACAACCTCTGTCTGCATGCGGGAGTTGCCCCAGTGATCAATACCTTAAAAATGGGTCTGACGGAAATCAACACTAAGTGCCGTCCTTATTATGCACTGGCTAAAAAGAAAGATTTAATGACTGACAGTGTAGTTCGTAAATTCTTTGACGGGACACGCTCTTCTTTGTTTTGGTACCGCGGATATTTTATTGAACCTAAAGCAACTGAAGAAGAAGTTAATCGGACACTTGCGCTTTATCAGGTGAAAAGAATCATTGTCGGACATACGATAACTGCTGATAATGTTGGCTTTTATTATCAAGGCAAGGTATTGGGAATCGATGTCAACCAGCATAAAGGCAAACATGAAGGTGCACTTTATGAAAATAAAACCTGGTATAAGATTAATACTTCGGGGAATAAGATACCACTGCCTAAGGGCTCATAAACCATCACTTAATCAAGCGGCTCTTCTTTTGAAGAGCCGCTTTTTATTTTTTTAAGGTTTCAGCGTAATCAAAGTGACCTTCACATCAAATGAGGTGTAAACGTTCTCCTGTTTCCCCAATGTGGAGAGGTGGCTCATCAGGCGATCTGTAGGGTTGATGTTTTTTAAATAATACCAGGCGGGCTGATCTATTTCATCGCCAATATCGGTTAGAATAAGATGATTATAAATCACCCAGATTCTTTTCTTTCCTTCAAATGATCTGAGGTCTTTTTGTAAATGGGCTATGTAGTTAGGATAACTGGTTGAAACTTTGCGGTAATCTCCTCCTTCGAGTGCAGTAAAATTATAAGGGTAGGTATGCTTGTAAAAACGATAGCCAGGCAGGTCATTCCAGTACACATAAACTAGGTCACCACGTTTAAAATGAGTATTCACATAAGTAAGTGCTTCTTTTTGAAAAGATCTTTTATGAATGATAAATTCATCGGGATGTATCATTGTTTGCACACAATTGTAAACTGGCGCTGCTATTAAGAGTATAAAGAATAACAAGCTCACCTTGTCTGATTTGAAAAATGAGGCAATTTGATCTATTCCTTTGACAATAAAGAGGATGAGCAAAGGACAAATGAAAACCCAGAACCGTTCGTTTAAAGGGTAAAGCTTAAGCCCTGAGGCCAGAAAAACAAACACAAATGGAAATAACAGGATCAGCGCATATCTTTTATCCTTAATATAGAGCCATATCCCATAAAACAGCCCAATAAGTGGTAACCATGGAGTATTCAGAAGCGCTTTAAGCAAAACAGAATTTCCAGTAAACAATTTCCAGGTCAGGCCAAGCGGATATTCTATTAAATGATACAAGGCCGCTGGATACCAACGCAATTCTTCCATATTGACTGGTGGCAATGGCATGAAATAATGATAAAAATCAAACCACTCAGCTGCCCATTTAGACTCCGCATGTTTGTGTGTAAACAGCAGATAGTTCAGGACGAAACCTGCTAGCCATAACAAGAAAGGGACTAATTGTCTGAAGAATAGCTTCCAGTCTCGTTTGTAAAGATTTTTACAACTGATGCCTGTTGCAATTCCAGCCAGAATAAATATGGATGAGTAGGAGAACCATAGAATTGCAGCTCCTGAAATTCCCCAGACGAGTAATGATCGCCATGCTAACCGATCCTTATAGTGCATATAAATATACAAGATCAGTACAGTGGCAAATAGTTCAGTCGAATATTGTTTGATCTCAACGGAATGGAAAACCAGAGGAGGAGCCAGTGCTAATATCACTACAGCTGTTATTGCTGCAACCGGGCGCAGGAAATACTTGGCTACAGGAATGAAAAGCAAAATTGCCGCTATACCACATAAAACAGGAAATAGACGCAACACCATTTCGCCCGTTCCTAAAAGGTAAACAAATGTTTTTACAACCCATAAAAAGCCAATCGGTGCTTTTTGCTGATAATCCAAAGTGTGGGCCGCCAGCTCAATGTAATTCATTTTGATCAGGCTGGTAGCCAGATAAACTTCATCCAGCCAAAGGGAGCGGTTATATAAAAGATGGAAGAGACGAACGAAAATGCCGCATCCAATAATTATGCTGTACCAAATATTTTGGTTTCTGAGATAGCTGGATTGGTTTTTACACATATGAGTGATGCTCAGTCATGGGAAACTTTTTAATTAATGCAAATAATTCATAAATTTAAAGATTATTTAAATAGCCATAGGTGGATGTTATAGATTGGGAGAAAATAAAAGTTTTGATTCTTGATGTAGATGGTACTTTGTACAATCAGTCTGGATTAAGAAGAAGAATGTTATATGCTTTGCTAAAATATTATTTAGTCAGACCAACGCAACTCAGAGATCTCCTGATTCTATATTTTTTCCGTTCCGAGCGTAAAAAAAAGGCAGGTTATTGCAGTAATAACCTGGAGATTGAACAATATCAATGGTGTGCAGCTAAAATAGATGCCCCGCTGGAAAGAATTAAAAAGGTCGTTTCAAAATGGATGTTTGAATTTCCAAATCCTTATTTATATGCTTGCCGGTACGCTGAAATATATCCATTTTTGCAGCTGTTAAAGGAGCATCAGATCAAAGTAGCTATTTATTCAGATTACGGTGCCATTGATAAATTAAAAGCGTTGAAAATTGAAGCCGATTTGGTGGTCGCTTCTACTGATACAGAGGTTAATTGTTTGAAGCCGAAACCAATTGCTTTATTTCATATCATGAAGCACTTTGGTGTTGATTCAGCAGAATGTCTTTACATAGGCGATCGGGATGAACTGGATGGAATATGTGCTGCCCGGGCAAAAATACGCTACCTCAATATCAATAAATATAACTCAGGCAGCTTATATACAGCGCTTGCAAATAGTTTAAAAGGACATTATAAATAAGAGATTGTAAATGACGGTTAAAAAAAAGGCGGGTCTTAAAGATTATATAGCCCTCGCCCGCCCGGACAGCTGGGTGAAGAACGTTTTCATGGTACCTGGAATGCTGTTTGCATTATCTGTATTTAAGACACCTATAGACAGCCATCTGTTTTTTAAAATCATTATTGGAATTATCAGTACTTGTTTAATTGCATCGGCAAATTATGTGATCAATGAATACCTGGATGCAGATTTTGACAGGTTCCATCCTTTAAAAAAGAACAGATCTTCTGTTGTATACACGGTAAACCCAAAGTTAGTTTACCTGGAATACGTTGCTCTTGCAATTATAGGGTTGTCATTAGCTTACCTGATCTCGTATAAATTTATCCTGCTTTCGGCTTTCCTCTTATTTATGGGGGTTATTTATAATGTAAGACCATTCAGGAGTAAAGAACGGGTATTTCTGGATGTGCTTTCTGAATCAGTGAATAACCCTATACGTTTTGGTTTGGGCTGGTTTATATTTTCTCCGGCATTAGGTGCTCCGGACAGCAAATGGGATTTTGACTGGATCAACACTTTTCCTCCAACCAGTATTATTGTTGCCTACTGGATGGGAGGTGCATTTTTAATGGCTACTAAACGTTTTGCAGAATACAGGATGATTGGAAATCCTGAAACGGCTGGTCAGTACCGGAGGTCGTTTAAGTTTTATACGGAAAACAGCTTACTGGTCTCTATGTTTTTTTACGCGATTACCTCTGCCTTTTTTATGGGTATTTTCCTGATTAAGGACAGAATAGAATTACTGGTTAGTTTTCCATTTTTCGCTCTGTTGTTTTCATGGTATCTCAGAATTGGATTATTGAACGATTCTCCAGTACAGGGTTCCGAAAAACTACATACACGTAAGTGGTTTATGTTATATTTATTTCTTTTTACGGCATTGCTTTGCATTTTGATGTTTGTTGATATTCCATGGTTATATTGGTTCCTTAAAAACGCATCCAATATTAGATGAAATACGATTATTACGATTTGATTATTGTTGGCACCGGCTTCTCTTCTACATTTTTTCTGAAAAAGTATCTGGAAAAGAATAAAGGAGTAAAGAGGATCCTTGTGCTTGAACGCGGACAGTTATTCCCGCATAGTGAAAGATTAAAGATCAAAAGAGGGGAGCTTGCTGATTCTCCGGCCTCTGGTAACTCGTGGGAAGATCAGATCATGAATAAAACCCCGGAGAAAAGGTGGCCTTTTACGACTGCTTTTGGAGGAAGTTCTAATTGCTGGTGGGGATGTACACCAAGATTTATGCCTTCTGATTTTAAAATGAAGACGTTATTTGGGGTAGAAAACGATTGGCCGGTCACCTATGAAGAGCTTGACCCTTATTATGAAGAAGCAGAAGAATTGATGGCTATTTCCGGGCCGGACGGAACACCTTTTCCTAAGAAAAGTAAATATCCGCTTCCAGCTCATAATTTCAGCCCGATAGATAAAATACTGCATCAGAAATATGGAAATCAGTACATCAGCCAGCCTACTGCAAGGGCGAGCAGGGGTACAAAAGGGAGAAACCAATGTATGGCCAACTCAAGCTGCGATGTTTGTCCGGTAGATGCTAAATTCACCATAGAGAATTCTGGTATTGACGTATATCAGAACGCGCAGGTTGAACTTTTATATGGTGCACAGGTTTACCGTTTGGAAACCGCAGGCAACATAGCAAAAAAGGTTTGTTATGTGAAAGACGGAAAGGATTATGAGATCGCTGGAGAGGTTATCGTTCTGGGTGCTAATCCGATGTTTAATTCAAATATCCTGTTAAATTCAGGTGATCGTAATCCATTGACTGGTAAAGGGTTTGGAGAACAGCTTGGCATGCAGGTCTTAATTTATCTGGACAACCTGAAAAATACAGGGGGCAGTACCTGGGTCAATGCAAACGGTTATATGTTATATGATGGCAACCACCGTAAGGATTATGCTGCCTGTTTGATCGAAACTAATAATGCACCTTATAATATCCGGCTTGAAAGAGGTAAATGGTTAAATATGACCTCTTTCCGTATGATTTTTGAAGATTTACCACTCTCAACGAATTATATCACCACCACTTCAGATAAATTGGTGCCTGAAATCAATTTTAAAGGGGGCAGATCCGATTATGCACTGAAGGGAATGGAAAACATGAAAAAAGTTCTTCCGGGAATTCTATCGTGTCTTCCTGTAGAAAAATTGAAATTCCTGGACCCGTTTCCTAACGAAGGACATATTTTAGGAGGCACAAGAATGGGTAAAACTGCGGCAGATAGTGTGGTAGATAAAAATATGGTTCACCAACAGTACAGAAATGTTTTTGTACTGGGCAGCGGCTCGTTTACTACTTTTAGTGCATCAAATCCAACACTGACTTTATCAGCTATGTCATTGTATTCCGCAGATCATTCATTTTAGTTATGAAAAGAAGAACATTCATCACCATGGCAGGTATCGGAACAGGATTGTTAATTCTTCCTCCTGCATTATATATCGCATCTCCATCACTGCGAAAACATGCCGTCATGTTAATCAGAGAAGAACTGTATTACCTGAAACTGGATACTGCAGGATTGGATCAGTACGTCAATGATTATTTCAGTTCCTCATCCAATAATGCAATGACTAATCTCAGGTGGAAAGCCTTTTATTATTTAGGGATTAAAGCAGAAAAGTCAAATCAGATTTTTGAACTGATCAAATTTTACCTGCTGTCAACAGATTTTTTTATCCATAAAATGGACGAAAGTAAACTGGTCAGCTACCTGGGATTATATAGTCCTTATAAAAGCCCTGTTCCAAATCCTTATTCTTTTGTATTATACCCTGCTGATTAATTAGTGGCGTTTTTAGCCAGAAAACAACTTTTTATAAATTAATACTACTAAAATAGTAGTATTAATTGTTTTTACGGTTTTTCATTCTTATCTTTAGGGTAGATAAGTTAAAACAATTTAAAAATACGCTCACCATGATTGCTAAATTACAACTTCAAAAATTATTGCTGACTGATTTAACAGGCAATTTTATGCGATGTTGTATGGCGTAAAGACTACTATTTGACCCTATAATTTACAAACTGAATCGTTAAGCAGCAGTTGTAAATCCACTCAATTACCGGAGCTGATAATCTTGATTTCAAAATCCTGATACCCCGGCGCATTTTGATGGAATATTATGGTGGTCATCTATTCTTTACAACAAAGCACCGGGGTATCAGGATTTATTTTAAATATACAGCTTTACCATCTAATTAATCACCACCATTAGTTAGTTGATTTATACAGAAGAAGGGAGAGGCAGTCTCGTTGAACTTCTAGCAACTTTCCATAGGAAAAAGTGCTCAACCTGATCCAGCAATGGATTATAAATTAATTAATAACAAGTAACTATTCAGGTTTCCTGGCTTGCTTCTTTGCAGAGGCAGTTCAATTGTGAACTGGCAGGAATCGTTATGAGTTCGTGGCTTTGTTATGAAAGACTATAAAAAATAGGACTTAACACTAATAAAGATGATTATGAAAACTAAATTCTCCTCTAAACTGGCAGGACTACTAACCTCGGTCGTACTGATCAGCGGAACTGCCTCCGCTAATGATTCAAAACCTCTTCCAAAAGAAGGGATCTGGCGTGGCGTTTTTACAGTCAGTGAATCGCAAGTTCCTTTTAATTTCGAATTCAAAGGCAAAGATTCAAAAAATGCATTACTTACTTTGATTAATGGATCAAGACGTGATGAATTTCATGTAGAACGCCGTGGTGTGGATTCGATCTATGTAAAGATGAATACCTACGATGCAGCTTTAGTTGCTAAAATTGAAGACAATGGAACCCTGACTGGTGAATATCGTAGTCTTGTACCAGGTTTTAGGGGTAATTCTTTACCATTCATCGCAGAATATGGTAAAAGCTACCGTTTTGTAGAGCCGGGGAAAGAAATCGCCCCAAAACATAATATCTCTGGTAAATGGGAAATCAAAACTTACACTAAAGAGGCCGTCCCTGCATCTATCGCACTCTTAAAGCAATCTGGTAATAAATTGACAGGTGTAATTATGACCGTTGTGGGAGATACACGTGAACTGGAAGGTACTGTACAAGGTGATGAATTCGAACTTTCAGGTTTTACAGGCCCAAGCCCTTTTATTGTGAAAGGAAAAATCAATGACGATAACAGCATCACAGGCGAACAAGGCTTTGGAATCTATAAGAACTTGAAGTTTGATGGCTTGCGAAATGAAAAAGCAGAATTGCCAGATCCTTATAAACTTACCTTTTTAAAAGAAGGCTATAAAAAACTTGACTTCACTTTTCCTGATTTAAAAGGACAGCAAGTTTCCCTTAGCGATGATAAATATAAAGGTAAAGTTGTCATTATCGAAACTATCGGTACCTGGTGCCCAAACTGTACCGACCAGACAGTTTTTCTTGCTCCATGGTTTAAAAAGAATCAAAAACGTGGCGTAGAAGCTATTGCAATAGGCTTCGAACAGAAAGATGATTTAGAATATGCAAAATATACGCTGGGCAAATTGAAAGAAAAATACGGGATTACTTATGATATCCTATTTGGTGGTATAGCAGACAAAAAAATTGTTGCCGAAAAACTGCCTGCACTCAACAAATTTGTTGCTTTTCCGACGACTATCATTATCGACAGAAAAGGTGACGTCAGGGAAATTTATACGGGTTACACCGGAACTGTGACTGGTAAATATTACGAGGAATACGAAAAGAAATTCAATAAAGTGCTCGATGAACTCATTGCTGAACCTGTACCTCAACTGGCAGTTGCAGCGACTACCACAGGAAAATAAATAATCAACCTACCAAAAATATATATTATGAGAATTAAAGTATCAAAAATAGGGGTGCTGGCACTAGCTGTACTAATTTCCTCTGCTTCTTTTGCAGCGGGTAAAACCGAAGATCCAAAAGCAGCTAAAAAATTCATTAAAGAAGGAATCTGGCGTGGTGTTTTTAAAGTTAGTGAAACTGAAGTACCTTTTAATTTCGAATTGAAAGGAAAGGATGTGGAACACGCGACTTTCACACTGTTGAATGGGACGCGGAGAGATGATTTTCATGTCGAATATCTAGGCAAAGATTCTTTGTTCATCAAAATGAATACTTATGACGCTGCCTTAGTGGCTAAAATAGATAACGATGGACAAATCAGTGGTGAATATAGAAGTCTTGTACCCGGCCTCAGAGGAAACGCTTTGCCTTTTACTGCTGAACAAGGTAAATCCTATCGTTTTGTTGAATCAGGAAAAGACGTAGCTCCCGCTGCAGATTTATCGGGGAAATGGGAGCTTAAAGGTTTCTCCAAAGAAGCCGTTCCAAACAAAATAGCCATCCTGAAACAAACAGGGAATAAATTAACCGGGGTAATTTTACAGGTGACTGGTGATAGCCGTGAACTGGAAGGAACAGTACAAGGGAACCAATTCGTATTGTCTGGATTTAGTGGCCCAAGTCCTAAAATTTATAAAGGTACAATTAACGAAGACGGTACCTTGTCGGGAGAGATCAGCCAGGGGATTTATGATAACCTGAAGTTTACAGGTGTTAAAGACAGCAAAGCAGAATTACCTGATCCTTATACCCTGACTGCGCTGAAAGCAGGAGTGAAAAAGCTGGCTTTTACCTTCCCTGACCTTACGGGTAAGCCTGTTTCACTAACTGATGAAAAGTATAGAGGTAAAGTGGTTATTGTAGAGCTGGTAGGTACCTGGTGTCCAAATTGTACAGATCAGACTATCTTTTTATCTCCATGGTTTAATAAAAATAAAACCCGTGGTGTAGAGGCTATCGCGATAGGATTCGAGCAAAAGGACGATCTGGAATATGGTAAATATACACTTGGGAAATTACGTGATAAATATAATATCAAATATGATATCCTTTTCGGCGGATTAGCCGATAAAAGATTAGTTGCCGATAAATTGCCTGCCTTAAACAAATTTGTGGCCTATCCGACTACGATTATTATTGACCGTAAAGGAGAGGTCAGAGAAATTTATACAGGTTATACCGGAACAGTAACCGGCAAATACTACGCAGCGTACGAGAAGAAATTTAACAAAGTACTGGATGAATTATTGGCAGAACCAGTTCCGCCAGCTTCTTATTTCAGTGCCCAAACAGAAACCCAAAATCCCTAGAAAAATATGAAACAAATAAATGCATTAGTTGCCATTGGAACAGTCCTGGCTCTTTCTTCCTTTTCTATGATCGATCGCATGGCTTTAGTCCCATTGAAAGATCCGATTGGAAAATACGTAAAAGCAGTACCCTATAAAGTAGATGCGGCACACAGTAAACTTACATGGCTTGCAAAAAAAGTCACCGGGGAACATTCCGGGACTATAGCTGTGAGTTCAGGCTCACTCAATGTAGAAAATAATGTTTTAAGAAGCGGAAGTTTTGATCTGGATACCAAATCTATTGTAGTGACTGATATCACTGACAAAGAGAGTAACGCAAAATTACTAGGGCACCTTAAAAGTGATGATTTTTTTGCTGTAGAGAAATTTGATAAAGCCAAATTTGTGATCACTTCTGCAGTATCTAAAGGTGCTGGTCTTTATGATGTTAAAGGCAATCTGACGATTAAAGGAATCACGAATGAGGTCAGCTTTCCTGCCAGCGTTAAAATTGACCAGTCTAAACTTACAGCGACTGCAAAAATCCTGGTCGACAGAACTAAATACGGTATTAAGTTCAGGTCTAAGAGTTTCTTTGAGAACCTTGGAGACAAAACAATCTCTGATGAATTTGAACTGAATATTCAGCTGGCGGCTACTAAATAATAACCGATGTTTTGACTGATAAAGGAAGGATAGTTCTTATCCTCCTTTGTCATTTTGTAAATGAAATAAGAATGATATGCTGATGATCCCCGTTAAAATAAATGTTTTGCTGCTCATAAGTTTCCTGGTATTTATTCTTGCTGGCTTTGGAGCTGATGATCCAGCCGTCATTAATAGTAAAGAAAGGCTTGGAGAAAAACTTTTTTTTGATCCGGTACTCTCTAAAGATAAGTCTATCAGCTGTTCATCTTGTCATAAACCGGAATTCGCATTTGCAGATACCTCGGCAGTGAGCGTGGGTGTTGGAGGTATTAAAGGCACAAGAAACTCTCCGTCTATCACCAATCTTTCTGGTCGGCCAACTTTGTTTTGGGATGGAAGAGCATCTTCTTTAGAGGAACAGGCGCTTCAGCCTATAATTAATCCGGTTGAAATGAACCTTCCTATAGCCGAGGCTGTGGAGCGTCTGAAAACAGATCAGACTTATGCAGCTTTATTTCAAAAAATTTTTAATAGTCCACCCACAGAAAAGAACCTTTTGTTAGCTGTTGCTGCCTATGAAAGAACGCTTGAAACAGCTAACAGTCCTTATGACCGCTATATCAATGGTGATGATCAGGCTGTTTCTGCCTCCGCTAAACGTGGAAGACTGCTCTTTATAGGGAAGGCAAATTGCAATAATTGCCATTCCGGGGAAGATTTTACTGCTGATCGCTTTAAGGGGATCGGGTTGTTCAACGAAAACGAACTTAAAGATGCTGGCCGTTATGAAGTGACCAAAAACCCAGAGCATAAAGGACATTTTAAAATTCCAGGTTTGAGGAATGTTGCCTTAACGGCGCCCTATATGCATAACGGGATGTTTAAGACTTTGAAAGAAGTAATCAGCTATTACAATAACCCAGATTTGATTATCAAAAATGGTAAAAATAGAGATCTGTCCTTAAGTAAACCTCTGGGATTAGCTGAAGATGAAATTACTGACCTGGAGTCCTTCCTGATTTCATTAACGGATGACAGATTTATAAAGAAGAAACCATGATTCAGGTTCCCCTGAAATAAACCGATTATACTTTTTACATGCTGAATTACGGCCTTTTTTGACTGTGAACGGCCATTGTTATGTCCAAATTAACTCTTATACATGAAACAAACTTTACTCTTATTCTTTCTTTTGGGTGTGCTGATCTCCCCAAATACATTTGCGCAGCAAAGAACAATCAACGGCATTATCTATTCCGCAGAAGATCATCTGCCCTTGCCGGGCGTCTCTATCCAGATCAAAGGACTGGATGGAGTTACGATCTCTGCAAAAGATGGATCTTTTAAAATACCTGTTAAAAATGGAAGGTTTCTGGTTATCTCCTATATCGGTTATCAAACCCAGGAAGTAGAAATTGGAAAATCTGCCATATTTAATATCAACCTGGAGCAAGCTGATAATAACCTCAATGAATTACAGATTGTCGGTTCACGCAGTGCGAACAGAACCAAATTAAACTCTCCGGTTCCGGTCGATATTATCGATCTGAAATCCTTGCAGGAATACGCTCCCCAATCCAGTGTTACGCAATTACTTCAATATGTATCTCCTTCTTTTCATTCCTCAGTTTCTGGCGGTGGTGATGCAGCTTCAGCGACATCTACCGTTCAGCTGAAAGGTTTGGGAGTGGATCAGGTATTAGTATTGGTGAATGGCAAAAGAAGACATAAAAGCTCGAACATCAGCTGGGGGGGATTAGGTAATGGCGCAACCGGATATGACCTGAATTCAATTCCTGTCGGAGCGATTGAAAGAATCGAAATATTGAGGGATGGAGCGGCGGCGCAATACGGATCTGATGCGATTGCTGGTGTGATCAATATCGTATTGAAAAGTAACGTTGACCAGTTAACAGTGAGTACCATTGAAAGTATACGCCGTAGAGGAGATGGCTTGACTACCCGTACCAATGCTAATTTTGGTGTGAAGTTAGGAACTAAGGGGTATTTCAATGTGACCGGAGAATACGCAACACAGGCAGTTTCTTTGCCTGTTGGGAAGAACTCTGATGGAATTTATATTGGACCTGCTTATGGCGGCGGAGCCAATACCAGGGGCTTCGATCAGATATATACCAAAGAAATTGATGATGCTATACTGGCTTCAAGAGGTATTGACCGTCATTTCTTTGATCAGCGCGGATCTACTAATAAAGCTATAGAAGGTCTGCTCTCTTTTAACGCAGCTATCCCTTTGAAAGATGGATTTGAAATCTATTCTTTTGGAGGGATCAGTCATCGCAATTCCCAATTTACTGCAGTCTACAGATTACCTGGATGGACGGAGCGGAATAATACCTTTGTCTATCCTGATGGATTTCTGCCCGCAATGGACAACATTATAACAGATCAGTCTTTCGCAGTTGGCGTAAAAGGAAAAATAAAAGAATGGAATGTAGATGTATCCAATGTTTATGGAAGGAATGCTTTTGATAATATAATTACCAATTCTTTGAATGCCAGTCTAGGACAAAAAACACCAAGAACCTTTAATGCGGGTAGTTATAACGCATCACAGAATAGCGGAAGTATTGATTTTACAAGGAAGTTCTCCCAAGTACTGAGTGGTTTAAACGTTGCTTTCGGTGGTCAATACAGAGTAGAAACTTATCAGATTAAAGCAGGAGAGGAGAGTTCTTATTCCAAAGCAGATTTGAGCCCGATATATGACGTGCAATATACTACAGGAGGTATTCCATATTTTAATAATATCGGTAGTACGCCATTGAACGGCCTGTCTCCGGGTTCACAAATCCATGCTGGTTTCCGGCCCGGTAATGCTGTTGATGTAAAGCGTTCCATTTCTGCCGCTTATGCTGATCTGGAACTGAATGTAACTAATAAGTGGTTGGTTTCTGGTGCATTTCGTGTAGAGAATTACTCTGATTTTGGGAGTGTGAGTACTTTCAAAGCAGCAACACGTTATAGCTTTGCTAAATGGCTGGCTATAAGAGGAGGGTATAATACAGGTTTTAGAGCTCCTGATCTCGCTCAATTTTATTATACAGAAACCTCTACCACTTTCCAGAATGGAGTTGCAATTGATCAGGTGACAGCAAACAATGTAAATCCTGCTACTAAAGCACTTGGTATACCAGCCCTTCAACCAGAAAGGTCTAAAGGCTATTCGGCAGGTATTACTTCTCAACCGTTACAAAATATAGAGCTGACGCTTGATGCTTATCAGATTGATATTAAAGACCGGGTAGGGAATACCGGACGTTTTTCTGCGACGGATACCAACTTACCAGCTGATGTAAGAGCATTATTTGTACAAACAGGAACCATACAGGCCAAATTCTTTTATAACTCATTTAATACGAGAACCAAGGGTATTGAATTTACAGGAAGCTATAAATTCTTATTGCCCGATGGTTCAAGCGCAGCATTTTTAGCAGGTGGTAATTTTCAGCAAACTACACTGACCAAAGTAAACACTCCTAAAGGATTGGAAGCTTATCGTTATATCATTTTTGATGAAAGTGAGAAAGCCAGAGTCACATCAAGTATCCCTGCTACGAAAATCACCTTGCAGGGTACTTATAATTATAAAAAGATTAATCTGCTGCTCAGAACGGTATACTTTGGTAAAGTGACAGCCGTAAGCCAGCTGAATGCTAACTTTCCTCAGCCAGACTATTATTATCAGGACTTTAGCCCGGTGTGGATTACAGATTTTTCAGCCGGATATCGTATTACTCCTGAATTACAGGCTACCATTGGGGTAAATAATTTATTCAATGTACTGGGCGATTATTCTATTCCGGCGCCAGGAAGTAATATTACCAGAACCCAGGCTCCAAGTGCCAGTCAGGCAGGTACAACTACAGGTATTCAGCCGTTTATCAGGTTATCAGCTACTTTTAAATAATAAGATCATGAAGAATTCAAACTTAAACCTAACTATTATAATCAGCACATTCTTGTTTTCTGGCTGCCATAAAGCAGACTATCTGGATGTTGATGCCGGTGACCGGCCCGCATTGAGTGCTAAAGTCAAGTTTGTTAATGCACGGCTTTCACCAGTTGCTGTTAATTTCTGGGACTTTACGAGAAAGGTCACGCCAGCTTTATTGTCAAGGAATACAGCTTCTCCTTATCTGGAAACTCAGTTTGGAAAAGTTCAGTATAATGTAACTGAAGGCGCCAATACTTCCTATAAAGCATCTTATGTTTTTGGTGGAAGTGCAAACTTTGTTCAGGAAAGTAATACAACTTCTTTTTCTGGACCTAATGGCCCTATTGCAGATTTTGCACATACTTTGTTTACTGTCAAAAAACGTTTAACAAGTACTTTAAACCCAAATAATGTAGACAGTTTAATTTTGGTTTATGATGATTTGTCTCTTCCTTCTCCAGGCAAGGCAAAGATCAGGTTTGCCAATTTTTCTCCTGATGCTCCTTCCCTTGATTTCTTCTATACCAGTGGGGCAGCTATTTTTAAGGGAGTTAGTTACGGGAATTTTGGAGACCAGGTAGTAATTCCATACACGAATGGAAAATCTCCTTCCACAATTACTGGTCTTACCTGGAAAACTTTAGGGCCTTTTAAAGAAATTGATGCAGGAACAAACCTTAGTTTTCAACTAAAAAAGTCAGCTGATCAAAGTGTAGTTCCTCTGATTGGAAATTCATTAACAGGTATTGTACTGGAGAATGGTAAGATTTACACGCTGTTTGTTAATGGGCTGGTTAGTGGTTCACCGGAACTGACCACTACAATTATTGTTCATAACTAAGCTTAAACTGTATGGAGTATCTTCTGAATTGATATCCTTAAAAAGATATAAGATCAATTCAGAAGTTATTTTAATCTGTCTTTGAAATAAAAGCAATTAAACTTGTTAAATCCTGGTTAAGAGAACGAATCGTAGACTGTAATTGATTAATCATTGTTGCACGCGTATGTAAATCGTCTGAACGATAATAGCCTCCCTTACCAAATAATAACGCTTCCTGATCCTGATCAATCCGACCATCAAATTCAAATTGTATCCATCTGTTTTTAATGCTTTGCGAAAGGGTTACATCTCCTTTATTACTGAAGCTTTTTTCATGAAGCATCTCCCATACAAATTCTGGATAATCGGTATTTGTTTTCGGTTCAGACCAGATTGTACGTAACAAATTGTGCTCATGTTCAAACTCCAGTTGTTTCCCTTTGGGATTTATAGTCAGCGCTCCTAAACCCGCACTAACTAAACCACCACCCACACCAACAGCAGTTTGTACGCTGTTTTTAGTGATGACAGCTGTAGCAACAGTTGTTAATGCTCCCAGAATCACAGATCCTATAGTTAGTTTTGTATTTCTTTTACTGTTAATACCATCCAGATAAGCCGCAGCCATATCGGCCCGTTCTCCCTCGCAATCCAATTCAGCGGCTACTGCTTGTAATTGAGTCTGTGCCAGCAATATTCTGCTGGTTACTTTTTGTCTGAGCAAGAATGTTCCGGATACAGACTCCTTTGTGGTTTGCTTCATTGTCCAGAGTTCATTGATTGCACTGCTGATTCCTAAAATCTGGCAAAGAAGTTGATCGTGCGGGGAAATTCCCGTTTTCGACAAGTCAACTTTAATTGAATCTTTCCAGAGAATTTCATGTTGAAGGTAGGGAATGTTTGGTGCACAGTAGTTATACTTAAAACTTTGCAACCTGGTATTCATCGTTGTCTTTTTTGCAGTGCTGCAAGAAGAAATGATTGCAATAGAAGCTATTGCGAAGGTTGTTTTCAGAAGTTGTGTCATAGATAGACGTTAAAGATGCTTTGAATTTCTGATAGAATTCTGTCAATATAAATAAAATCAGAATTAAAGCTTAAAATGGGGCAGACAAAAAAGACAAAGGCCTTATTGATTTGCTCAATAAGGCCTTTGTCTTTTAGACCACAGCTTCAACAAGAAGATCTTCATGCAGGGTCACACTTTGAAGAGATTGGTTTTGATCAAACCAGAAACAAGTCACATAACCGACTTCTGTTAGCGTACCGGCTGTCATATTCGGGCCGCCCGATTTTAGCGCTACAATTGCGCCTGTTGCAAATTTTGCCATAGGATTCAGTTTTAGTATTTGGTTTTATTAATGAAATCTGCTTTTGATATTACGAGTATAGGTAATTTCTACTACAAATGTAGTATGCCTGTATTATTAATGAAATACTTATACTATTTTGAAATAGTTATAGTGCTATTAAACAATATTGGCTTAACACTGAGTTGACAGTGTATCCATTTTTTTGTAAAACATATCTAAACATCTTTTATGAAAAAAGCTATACTATCATCCTGCCTTATGCTTACCGTATCCTTGTATTCTTGTAAAAAGAATAATGAGGGAACGATCACTGGAAATATGACTTATCCTGATATGGCCGAAGCTTCGGACCCTGCGGTATTGATGACCGCAGCGAACGGCGTAAAAGTATATAATGGAGGCTTTGGTTCTGCTGTGGCAGCTGATCCCAATGACCCCGCAGTCTTTTACCTGTTAACAGACCGCGGCCCTAATGCAGATGGACCTGCAGATAATATAAAGATTTTTGGTAAGCCCGGCTTTACGCCTCAGATAGGTAAATTCCGTTTGAAAGAAGGGAAGTTAATTTTGGAACAAACCATATTATTGAAAAATGCTGCCGGAATAAACTTAAACGGTTTGCCAAATCTGCCGGGTGCAGGCTCTACTGAAGAAACTGCAATTGATCTTAATGGGGTCGTTTTGGCACCAAGTAAAGATGGGCTTGATTCCGAAGGATTAGTTCGCGCTGCTGACGGCAGTTTTTGGGTGAGTGATGAATACGGGCCTCATCTGGTTCACTTTGATCCATCTGGCAAGACCATTGAGCGGATTAATCCATTTGGAGATGGCACAGGTGGGCGTAAACTTCCTGCGGTACTTTCAAGACGTAAACCAAATCGTGGTATGGAGGGCTTAACGATCACTCCTGATGGAAAAACTTTAGTGGGAATCATGCAGTCTCCAATGTTTAATCCTTCTAAAGCAGAAGTAAAAGGATCTGTGGTACTGCGTATTCTGACTTTTGACATTGCTACCGGTGCTACTAAGCAATATGCTTACTTACAGGAAAATGCTTCGCTAACTGGAGTTAGTGAGATTCTGGCGATAAATAATACGACATTTTTAACCTTGGAAAGGGACGGAGATTATGGAGGATCGCCAACTACTCCTGCATCCTTTAAAAAAGTATTTAAGATTGATCTTTCTCAGGCTACAGATCTTTCTGATGCTACAAACAGTGCAGCAGGCAGGTTATTTGGTGGTAAAACGCCAGAACAATTAAAAGATCTGGCGGGTCTTCAGACAGCAGGCATCGTACCGGTCAGCAAAACAGTTGTACTTGATCTTTTAAAAGATTTGCCGTCCGTTTATCCGCATGATAAAGCAGAAGGGATGGCATTAGTGAACGGAAATACGCTGGTTATCTCAAATGATGACGACTTTGGAGTAGTTCCGGGAGATAATGGTTCATTTGCACCTAAGATTCTGCCAGCTACGAAGACAGTTGACCGCAACAGGTTATATTTTGTGAAGATTAAATTATAATATTTTTATAATAAAAATAGAAGAGCCCTCTTGTCTGGAAGATAGGAGGCCTCTTTGTAATTGTCAGATTCTCTGATTTGTAGCTTAATCTTTAGTGTTGATCACTTTGAATCCAGTTGTTTAAAATGATTTGCTGTTTTAATATCTTCTAGTAAAACGTGAACAAATTTGTTGAATATTTTATATCATTTCAGAAATAATGCTACATTTGTCGCCACAGAGCGGATATCCAGAATTTTAATGCCCGGATGGCGAAATTGGTAAACGTTGCGGTCTCAGAAGCCGTTGGAGTAAGATCCTTGAGAGTTCGAGTCTCTCTTCGGGCACACCAATATCAAGCTCATTATAGCCTGTAAACCGAAAGTTTACAGGCTTTTTTATTCCCAGTCTTGAATTAAATCTAAATAAAAAATGGGATCTAAGTTTTACTTAAATCCCATTCATTCTTTTATTATCGATTTGTTGTATATTTTATCTTAAATAATTAGAAACATTTTATTATGCTCACTTCCCTTTTTGACCAATGTAAATGATTTTATTAGATGGTTTTCAAGCAGGACTGTGAAATAATATTTATTATCATATCTAATCTCGTAAATATTATCCTCTATTTGATCTTTATCAAGAGTTATTTCTTTTACTTTACCTGGTAGTGACTTATAAGGTATAATAGATATTTTATTTAAATCTTTATTAATCAATTCTTTATTTAATCCCTTGAGCTGAAAATTTAGGAGCACTATATTTATGTCCTTCATCTTCAGTTAAAGTGCTAGAAGTCTGGGGACTGGTAATTGGGTTAACAGCATTATTTGGATAAAATCCAAGTGTCCTGGTAATTGCTCCTTGTTGAACCGAAACAAATGTATGACTAACTTCTGGATCAAGCGTTGATCCAGACCAAGTGTCACTAGAATTGTCCTTTGGTTGATCTACATAGATGGTTACAACCGCATTCTTATTGACATCAATACATTTTAGAAATTTTTTAATATCACTTATCTTCTTACCCGGAGGCAATGCCAGTATAACTATATCATCTTTCCAGGTTCCATTTGGTTGATCACTATTGCCATTAGGAGCATCACCTCCACCGCCTCCAGCTCCACCACCACCACTACCACCACTAACGCCGCCGCTATTTCCGCCACCTCCCCAGCTGCCACCGCCACTACCTCCCCCACTATTACCTCCACCTCCTAGACAGACTGTACGAGTATTGGTATAACAAGTTTCTCCACCACCAGCACCAACACATGACGTTTGTATGGCTGTATAACACTGCGGGAATCCGTTAACAACTTTGTCACCTGGTTTTTCATTACTAATGTTTGTTGGAACCGTTGAGTTTTTAGTTCTGGCAACGACCGAAAGATTTGGCACAAACCAATTTTCTATAAACATGTGGCCACTAAAGTTCTTGTCTTTTTCCCAAACTTGATCTGGAATCATTGAAATCATTTCTGCTTTACTTCCATCATATGCTTTAGAGGTCGTCATAAGTCTCAGGTATAAGAGATTATCTAACCGAGCGCCAGTTAGGCCTCCATCTACCAGTGTAATTCTTGCAGAAAGTATAACAGGTACAAATACAGCAACGGTATCTCCGTTACTTTGTGAAAAGGCATTATCCCAATCTAACTTTCTATTGTCCAATAGTTCTTTTGAAAGAAATGATTGACCTGTGTAATTAGGCTCAATAATTTGTGAGTTCTTTTCAAAACTTTCTTTTGCACTAGATATAGACGTTCCTGCCATATCACAATTAGGCTGAGTTTCTGTCTTATCCTTTTTTACAGGAAGCATAGGTTACACCAGAACAACTAGTGAAAAAATAAGTTTAACTGAACTGTTTTTTAATATTTTTATCATACTTAATTTAGATTTAATCAAGTATCATAATTAAACTAAGCTTAGTTTTTTTTTACGCCAAGCGGCGTATTAACGTGGCGAAAATCGGGCAAATACGGAAACCCGTATTTTTCTCCTTCAATTAGGATGATTTTCAATTGCCTAACCAATTCATTTAACATAAGCTGCGGCTGCAAAATCAGAAAAATAGATTCCTTACCTTTGCGCGGAATTATAGCTATTTAGCCTTGATTCAAATAATAATAAATCATATATGCTGAGAAAAAAGACAATAGTATTGGTTATCATCATCTGCCTGATTTTCAACATCAGGGTAAATGGACAAACAACTTGTAAAATAATGCCTGATTCTCTGGGCAAAGACCTCGCGGCTGCCTTCTTAAATCAAGAGGATTTGAGTCAAATATCGATCTTCCCAGATGCTCCATCTGCTGCACCATTACTGATCAATGCATGGAATAAGCTGCTGAATAAAGCTAAAAACAAAAACATTACTCCCGCAAATACTACTTTCTATAACAGTTACTTCTCCACTAACCAGGTTTTATACAATTCCCAAACACCAGACAGACTCACCTTATATATCGCATTTAAACATGCCGCTGATACACTGGCTATCAGACTGGACTTATTAAAACAGGATGATCACTGGCTATTGACAGCAGTCAAAGACAACTTCTTTTGGCTTAAGACTGCAGAAAGTAATAAGATTAGTTTTGAACCTGCTATCGGAAATGAAGAACCAGATGCGGCGAATTCATTACCTGTTTATTCAACAGCTCATTCTATCAAAGATGACCATTGGATAACTGCAGGAACTTGTGTTTCAGACCCTAAGATTTTTATCGATGCAGTGTTAAACGATATGGTCGCGCACACTCCTGTAAAAGACCTTCCTTATCTGCTTTCTGAGGCAGATTTTATCCAGTATTTCCGTTCAGATATCCTGCAGATGGCAGGTAATAAATTAAAAGGTTCACCAGGCAATCAGGAGAAAGAAATATTAACAAATATTCAGACGCTAATGAATAAACACCCTGAACAATATTATAGTGAAATATTAAATGATATCAGTTCAGTTTCCAAATATCTTGAAAGTACTAAGTATGCGGTCAGCAAGAATAAATCAGTAAGCTATAAAATTGGAAATTACGATAATGACCTGTATGCATCCGGTAAAATAAGTTTGGAAGTGACCGTTAAATTTGGAATTGAAAAGGGCGAAGATACTATTCAGTTCTCCGGTTACTGGATTAACGGCAAATGGATACTTGCAGAATTAGACCGCTTGTCTATTTAAGCTTTGCAACACTTCTGTATGTAAAGTCAAATCTTTCAGTACCGGATATTTTTACCATTACTAATCTCTAATTTTATAAAACAGGCAAATATCCTGTCTTAGTAGAGAGCTCCATAATGGTAAATGAAACACATCAAAAGAAACTATCAAGTATCCCATATTCAGTATTAGATTTAGCAACAGTAGTTGCAGGAAAAACACCTTCTGATACCTTTATTCATAGCGTTGACCTGGCGCAAAATGCAGAGAAATTTGGTTATACCAGGTATTGGCTGGCAGAACATCACAATATGATTAGTGTAGCCAGCTCAGCAACTTCGCTGCTGATCGGTCACATCGCAGGCAATACCAAGACTATCCGGGTAGGTTCAGGAGGAATTATGCTGCCTAACCACTCTCCATTAATCGTTGCAGAACAGTTTGGAACTTTAGCCTCGTTATATCCAGGAAGAATAGATTTAGGACTTGGCCGTGCACCCGGTACCGATCAAACCACTGCGATGGCGATCAGAGGAGAGCGTTTTAACGCTGTACATGACTTCCCGCAAGATATTATCAAATTACAGACTTTTTTCTCTGCAGATAATGCAAACAGCCGTGTCAGAGCAATTCCGGGTGAAGGACTTGATATTCCAATCTGGGTATTAGGTTCAAGTACTGACAGTGCGCGTTTAGCTGCGGCTATGGGGCTTCCTTACGCTTTTGCAAGTCACTTTGCTCCAGCACAATTCCTGACAGCAATCAACCTTTACCGTCAGAATTTCAAACCTTCTGAACATCTCAAAGAACCATATGTAATTTCCTGTGTCAACGTAATCGCTGCTGATACAGATGCAGAAGCAGACAGACTGGCCACTTCTTTAAAACGTTTCTTTATGGGAGTTGTAACCGGTAAACTTGAACTATTACAACCACCAGTTGACAATATGAATGGTGTCTGGACTGATTACGAAGAAGAAGCAGTGAGTCAAATGATAGCCTGCTCGTTTTTTGGTAGCCCTGAAACTATCAAAGAAGATATGGAATCTTTTATTAAACAGACCGGGGTTGATGAGGTCATGGTTACTTCTCACATTTTTGATCATCAGGCAAGAGTGCATTCGTACAAGCTTTTTGCAGAGTTGATGAAGGGTTAACTGGCGTTTCAAACAAATAACAAAATCTCTCAGGAGATTAAATAGATTTTAAACTAACATAGCATGGAATACAGACAATTAGGCGCGTCGGGACTTAAAGTGCCCGTATTAAGTTTTGGTACTGCAACTTTCGGTGGTGGAAATGAATTTTTTAAAGCCTGGGGAAGTACCCAGGCAGATGAAGCAAGCAGACTGATCAATCTTTGCCTGGATGCAGGCGTTAATCTTTTTGATACTGCAAACGTCTACTCTAACGGACTTTCAGAAGAAATTTTAGGACAAGCCCTCAAAGGATTACGCAATAAAGTTTTAATCTCCACTAAAGCTACTTTTGCGATGGCTGACGGGCCAAATGATCTGGGATCTTCCAGATTTCATTTGCTAAAACAATGTGAAGACAGTTTAAAAAGATTGAATACCGATCACATTGATATTTATCACATGCACGGTTTTGATGCAACTACACCAGTTGAAGAAACCTTGAAGACCTTAGAAAATCTGGTCGAAAGTGGTAAAGTACGTTATATTGCCTGTTCTAACTTTTCAGGCTGGCACTTAATGAAGTCTCTTTCTGTTTCTGAAAGATATGGATGGTCCAGATATATCGCCCATCAAGCTTATTATTCTTTGCTTGACCGGGAATTTGAATGGGAATTAATGCCATTAGGAATCGATCAGAAAGTTGGAACGATTGTATGGAGCCCATTGGCTTCAGGACGTTTATCAGGGAAATACAGACGCAATCAACCACTTCCTGAAAATAACCGTGTGCAACAGGGAGGAGGTCATGGCCCTGCTTTGGATGAAGAACGTTTATATACCATCATGGATGCGCTGGATATTGTAGCTGAAGAGACGGATAAAACTGTTGCACAAGTCTCATTGAACTGGCTATTACAGCGTCCTACAGTTTCAAATATTGTTATAGGAGCTAGAAATGAAGAGCAATTGAAACAAAATCTGGAAGCAGTAGGCTGGGACCTGACTACAGATCAGGTGAAAAGACTAGATGAGGCTAGTCAACTGGAGCCGATCTATCCTTACTGGCACCAAAGACAAAGTTTGCAATTAAATCCATTGCCAGAATTTTATAAAGGATAATATTCCTGTCAACACAACTATGGTTGGAGATTGGCTGGCTCAATAAAATGAACAAAAACAAAAAACCAATGAAAACCATAGTTGTTTAATAGGTGTAATTTGTAAATTAGCCTAAACTAAATATAAACTTATGAAATACATTTCACTGCTTTTACTGATTACGGCAATCTCCTTCACAGGTTTTGCACAAAACAAAGATGCTATTCTTGGTCAATGGGTTAACTCCACAGGAGAGGCACATGTAGAGATTTATAAAAAAGAGTCTAAATATTTCGGTAAGATTGTATGGCTTAAGGCTCCAAAAGATGAAAAAGGCAATGCAAAGACGGATATAAAAAATCCAGATGCCAAGCTGAAGTCAAGACCTATATTAGGAATGGAAATGCTTAAAGACTTTGTTTTTGAGGATGGCAAATGGACTGACGGTAAAATCTATGATCCTAAATCGGGTAAAACCTATAGCTGTAATATGAACCTTAAAGACAACGGTGATTTGAATATGCGCGGGTATATCGGTATCTCGATTATTGGAAGATCTGAAGTCTGGAAAAAAGTTAAATAATGCGAATACTCCTTTACCTTTTATTGCTGACGCCCTTTGCTGTATTTTCACAAACCTATGAACTAAGTACTGTTAGTACTGGAACTAATACCAGTATCAGAGGAATGTCTGTCGTATCTGACAGCATTGCCTGGGTAAGCGGCAGCAACGGATTTATTGGCAGAAGCACAAATGGAGGTAAGGAGTGGACATGGACAAAACCCAAAGGCTATGAAAAACTCGATTTCAGAGATATTGAAGCCTTTGATAAAAACCACGCGGTAATCGTTAATGCAGGTTCCCCAGCATACATTCTTCGTACTGAAGATGGAGGTAAAAGCTGGACCGAAACCTATAAAAACCTGGATTCTGCCATATTTCTTGATGGTATGTCATTCTGGGATAGAAAACATGGGATCATCTTTGGTGATCCCATTCAAAATCATTTACAACTGCTTATTACGGATGATGGAGGATGTAACTGGAAAGATGTATCCACCAGATTAAAACAGACTTTGGCAACAGGTGAAGCAGGTTTTGCTGCAAGCGGTACTGGGATTAAAACCCTTGCCGGTGGAAAAGTCTGGATCGCTACAGGCGGTACAAAATCAAACATTTATGCTTCTGAGAATTACGGGTTGAGCTGGAAAAGATACGACTGTCCGATTTTGCGCGGGAAAAGTACTACCGGAGCATTCTCTGTTGATTTCTATGATGGAAATCAGGGAATAGTAGTTGGCGGTGATTATGAAAAAGATAAGGAAAACTCTAATAACGTCTTACTTACCAGCGATGGAGGGAAATCCTGGTCAAAACCATCCAGACCAGTATTCGGTTTCCGTTCTGGTGTAATCTGGTATGATGATAAAACCTGTTTTGCGACTGGTACCTCTGGTACCGATGTTTCCAGAGACGGCGGCATGAATTGGTATCACATTTCTGAAGAAAGCTTTAATGTGATTCAAAAAGCAAAAGACGGCAAGCTGATTTTACTTGCCGGTGGTAAGGGGTTAATCTACAGTTTGAAAATCAAATAAGCTATAAATCAATTTCAAGAATCTCTTTAGCAAGCATAATCATTTTCTCTGTACCTGTATATTTTCCGTGCTCATCAGATAACTTGATTACATCTGTCCACTGCTCATTCTGAGGTTGAGCCTGAGTCATCTTAATCACAATATTCATCGGCTCAGGACCAGCATCATTAGTCAGGTTAGTCCCAATACCGAAGGATATACCAATCTTGTTGCGGCAATGACCAGCAATCCGGGCAACCTTCTCATAATTAAGCGCATCAGAAAAAATGATAGTTTTAGTCTTTGGATCTATACCCATCCGCTCATAATGTGCAATCACCTTATCCGCAAAAAGAAGCGGATCACCACTGTCATGCCTGACCCCATCAAATAACTTCGAGAACATCTTATCAAACTGCCTGAAAAATACATCGGTCGTATAAGTATCAGATAATGCAATCCCAAGATCTCCACGGAAAACCTGTACCCAATGCTCTAAACCCAAAGAATTGGCCATTTTAAAACCATAACGTGCCGCATGGAACATGAACCACTCATGCGCATGTGTACCAATTGGTTTAGTTTGATGAACCATTGCCATATGCACATTACTAGTCCCGATAAATGAACCCTCTCCATACTGTTGTAATGTTTGCAATACTAAGCGGTGAATGGCATAAGAATATCTCCGGCGCGTGCCGAATTCAGCGACCGTAACCCCAAGATCACGGTAGTTCTCAATCTTTTTCCTTGTTCTTTGGATCACCTCTTCGTTGCTGATTCTAACTGCATGGGTCAGCTCGTAGAATAGTTCGCAAATTAAGGACATAATCGGAACCTCCCATAAAATAGCCCGGTACCATAAGCCCTCAATATGTATTTCTAATTGATCACCCACTTGTTCAATATGCACTTCATCTGGCTGATAACGATAACCTTCCAGGAAATCCAGGTACAGCGGATCAAGATAAGGACAGTTTACCTGCAAGAATTTCTTTTCCTCCCGCGTTAACCGCAGCGCTGGCATTTCATTCACTGCTTTACGCAATGCATCACCAAATCCCGGTGGAAAAGAATGTTTACCACGGTTTATGAATTTATAACGCACTTTTGCATAGGGGAATAAACGTATCACGCCCTGTTGCATCGTGAACTTATAAAAGTCATTATCAAGGATGGACACAATTGAAGTAACAGGTTGTATAGTCATATCGTAAGGCTAATCATCAACTGACTTAACACAATTCGCGCCAGTAGCTGATGGATTAGCCTTAAATATAAATTTAATTGGCATCTAATAAAACTGCCAGTTGAATACAATGTGTATCAGACCGGTTGCTCCAGGCATGGTTAGTACCCCGTTGAATCACTATATCTCCAGCTTTTAACAAGGTTTCTTCTTCATCCAGGATCATATAGATCTCACCTGATAAGATGATAATATAATCAAGCGTAGCAGTTTGATGCATTAAAGGATGTACCTGTCCAGTCTCCAGTGGTTTAATTCCCAGGTCTTTATCTGGTGGGATACTTACATAGCGGAAATAAGAACCATTTGCAGGTGCTACTGGAAATGCTGTATTTTCTACTTTAGTTTCTTTTGATAAGTCTGCTGGCATCTGGATGGTAGTCCAGATATCTGAAATGATCAGACCAGGGAAATGCTCCGAGACATTAGTGGCTATTGCATCATCAGTAATGACCGATCTGCCATTTTTTATTCCTGTGACTATTCGTCGTGGTATCTTTGGTATTTGTGACATGTTATAGTTTAAGTATCTTTTGATAAAATCCTGCTAATGATAATTAAGGGATCTGCATCACTAACTTTCTGCCTTTGGTCAGGTTGCTTTCCAAAAGCTGATGCGCCTCTTTCACTGTTTCGACACTTAATAAGCCTACATTTTTTATAGTTGGCGGACTAAGAGAAAGCGAAGACATCAACTCCATAAACTTACTCAGGCTTTCCCCATAATAGCTATAATTCTTTTCCAGAGAATACGCATAATTTGAAATATTCACCAGAACTGCTCCTTTATGAAACAGTTCTTCCCTTGCCTGTTCAGTAGTTAAAGCAGTAACATCAGCATAAGTGCCATTTGTTGCAATTACATGTGCACAAACCAGGGACATTTGATCACCGACCAGATCGATACAATACTTAAATAAATGACCCTGATTACGAGCAATAATAAGCTGTAAAAGATGAGCTGCTTTATAATCAATAATCTGCTCTTCTTTTAATCCTGCTTTAAGTAGCTGATTTTTACTTTCCTGATTTCCCGCAGTGACTATGATTTTCTGATAACCCGTAGCGATCAGTAATTTAACCAGCGCCATACCTACACCGCCAGCAGCCCCGGTTATGAAGATCGAATCATTAAGATGGAGGGCCAACCGGTTATAACATTGTAATGCAGTTAAAGAAGCACTGGGAATAGCAGCAGCTTCTTCAAAAGTCAAATATTCAGGTTTATATGCTAACAGCAATTCCGGTACGCTTATATATTCTGTATAGGTACCATTTGATCCCATACTACCAGAAGCAGCAAATACGGCATCTCCAACTTTAAATCGTTCCGTTAAATTACCCGCTTTAACAATTACACCAGAAAACTCGCGTCCCAATATAGGGGAATGCATCCGTTTTTTTTCTGTTAAACCTTGCCTCATCTGATAATCAATGGGATTAAATGCTGTCGCTTTGATTTTAATCAGCACTTCATGATCACCGGGATCAGGAATCGCATAATTATTTTCCAGCATGAAATTATCAGTACTTCCAAAATCTTTTAATAGGATTGCTTTCATCTATTTATTATTATTTTTCTATAAAATAGAGCCTTTGATAATTAAAATAATTACTGCTGTGGGCTTGATAATTATTTTAATCATGTCGGCATCATATAATTTAAATGAACAATCATAGACTGTTCAAACACAAAGGCTAATTTAACTGGTCAATAGTTTATATTTGCTATTAGTTAACTACAGGTAACTGGTTACTTCAACTAAACCAGCAGGAAATGGGCACGGTAAAAAATAAAGGAAATGTACGGGAAGCAAGCTGTCAGGAAGAACTTACAGCCATGCGTGATAGTATAGAGATATTAGGGGGAAAATGGAAGTTATTAATTATGCGCTACCTTACAAACAGGACTTCAGAAAGCAATCATTTCAAGAAGATTCAGCGGGGGATTAATGGGATTTCTGCCAAAATGTTATCAAAGGAATTAAAAGACCTTGAACTTAATTTGATGGTTACCAGGACCATTCAAAATACCAGGCCGGTTACAATTGATTATGCGGTGACCGAGTACGGTAAAAGTATCATTCCCGTCACTGACATGTTAGTTCAATGGGGATTGAATCACCGCGAGAAAATTAAGGAAGATATACTTGTATAGTTTCTTTACCGTTATAGTGTTGTGCAAGCGAATCTGCGGGATCGGTTATCAAACAATAAGTTTTTTGTACTGAAAGATAAAGATGCCTTAACAAGGCATTGCATAAACACGCGCTATATTTACATCATAATCAGAATATGCTGATAGAACAATTAATATAACTGGTGTTACAATTGATATAACTGGCAGCACAGTAACTTACAGCAATACATAAAGGCTTTTAAAGTCGAAGCGGGGAAAATACACAGGATGACTAAAAAAGTCAAGTTCATTAATACCAATCAGTCCGCATTTTATAGTACGGTACGAAAAAGAGTCGATACCTATTTTACAGCAAATAATATTTCTATCCATGCAAATGGAGCTATGTGGTTTAAAGCCATATTCTTTTTAACAGGTTTAACGGCACTATATCTGCTTGTGTGTTTCGCTAATCTCAGTTTGCCGGTCTTATTGTTATTAGCCATACTATTGGGGATGTTCGGTGCATTTGTCGGCTTTAATATCTGTCATGATGCTATTCATAATTCCTTTTCAGGCAATGCTACTGTCAACAAGATCTTCAGCTTCGTATTTAATCTGATTGGCGCCAGTCCGTACGTCTGGAATATTTGCCATAACATTGTGCACCATACCTATACAAATATTGCGGGGCATGATGAAGATATTGACGTTGCGCCGGGTCTTATCCGGTTTTCTGATACCGAGACCGTTAACAAACTGCAACGATATCAGCATTACTATGCATTTATATTGTACAGTTTTTCTATGTTATCATGGGTTTTCAGAAAAGATTATAAGAAGTTTTTTCAACATAAAATCGGAGAACATACCGTGGTTCACCCCCGGGTTGAATATTACAAACTCTTTGGCTATAAAGCAATCTATTACTTCCTTTTTATCGCCTTTCCTCTACTGGTTATGCCAATCACTTTTGGACAATTTGTAATTGGTTTTTTGGCTATGCAACTTGCTCAGGGCTTGGTTCTGGGGCTTGTATTTCAACTGGCACATGTAGTAGAGGGAACAGATTTTCCTTTACCGAATGACGAAGGAAATATGGAGGAAGCCTGGGCAGCTCACCAGATGAGAACTACAGCGAATTTTGCAGGAGGAAGTAAAATAGCGGCATTCTTATGCGGAGGATTAAACCGCCAGATAGAACACCACCTTTTTCCAAAAATCTGTCATATCCACTATCCTGCAATAGGACTTATTGTTAAAGATACCGCCAGAGAATTTGACCTTCCTTATATAGAAAGTATCACCTTTACGGGCGCTTTGCAATCACATTACCGAACATTGCGAAGACTTGGAAAAGAAACTTATCAAACAAATAAAAACATCAACAGGGAAGTTTATACCGTTCCTGAAACTGTTGTGGTTATACTCTGAATTTAGTGAGCCTGATTATATGCCGCTGAAGCTTAACTGATTTACCGGGTCATATTTATCGGGGCAGATATACCAGAGCAGATATATCAAAGCAGATATATCAAAGCAGATGTGCCAGAGCAGATGTGCCAGAGCAAATTTACCGGGGCATTTTTTTACTAACCGGAACCGGAACCCGTTTCCACAAACTTTTATCAATTTGATTAGTATCTATATCCTTTATCCAGAACAAACTGGAGGTGATATATACAACTTTGCAAGTTTTATAAATTGGGTAAGTCCTTTGATCAGAACCACAGCCCTTTCTTCTTAAAACGATCTGAGTACCCGAATTGTCTTTTTGTTCAAATAAAGTTCGGTCATTACTCCAGCTGCACATGCCAGAAAAGACAGTGATAAATGCTAGAAAGGCAGCAGCAAATGCAATCACCAGGGTTAAAGCTATTTTTCCCAGCAGCAGCTTTTTACTATCTGTTCCTTTAAGCGTGCCTGCTAAAGTAAAAATCACAGCTGTTTGTAATCCGTAGAATACAAACAGCTGTTGAAAGTTTCCACTTTTTCCAATCTTGATTTCCAGTGGAATAACTTTTCCGAACAGTGCTAGAATTACCCAGCAAACAATGGTAACTACCGAAGCCCAGAATATAAGCCGTTTAAGTAGTTGTATCGAAGAATTGTTAACCATTCAGGTAATTAGTTATGTTCGTCAGTACTTTCTCTGAGAGTCTTTGTTTCGCTTCAAAAGTAAAACCCCCAAATTGGTCTGATAAAATGATATTGTCGTGGCCTGTAAATTCTTCAGCAAAATCTCCAACTCCATCCGCATCGAAGATGGCGAAATTCTTCGCATCAGCAATCCAGTTCAGAAAAGCTTCCTTCTCAAAAGGTACACCCAGGGATGTATTGACAAGAATTGAATTTGGTTTCTTTAGCTTAAACTCCCTTTCTGTGAGTACAACTGTGTTTTTTGGCAAATGTGTGGAGACGATATCACACGATGTCATTAACTCCTCCAAAGGCAAAAATGTGATCCCATTTTTTTCCTGCTCGTACTTTCTGCTGCGGCTAAAATAAAATACCTGCATGCCAAAATGTTGTGCGGTTTGGGCAACCATCAGTCCTAAGGTTCCCAGACCTATAATCCCGATGCTTTTATTTTTTAATTCCACAGGCTCATCTTTCCATCTGGCCTTTATTAAACCTTTCAATAAGAAAATCAACTGTGCAAAGATAAATTCCACCGCACCTTCATCTCCATAATCCTTAACTCCTTTTACCTCGATACCTTTTTCGCGGGCAGCTATAATGTTGACATTTGCAGAAGCTTCGTCATATAAACTGCAACACATACCGATATATTTTAAATGGGAAGTTTGTGCAATGATCTCTGCCGTAATTTTTGTTTGCCAGCTCACCAGCACACAGTCTGAATCTCCAATACGTGCAAGCGTTTCAGCGTCATCCTGAGGATAATCATTATATATACTGATCTTATGTTTTGATAAAGCAGTGAGCCGGTTGATAATTTCTTGAGTAAGGCCACAGCTATCTATGATGGTTATTTTTTTGAATTGCATGTTATTGTTAATTAATTATCAGAAATGCGAATATATATTAATTGTAATCATTAAGATATAAGTTAAACAAAAAGAAAGGAGTGCCGATTAATCAAAATCACATAATTGACAGGTAAGTCGATAGGAGTCACGTCCTTATCGGATATCAAATTAGAGTCACAAATCTATCGTACTCCTGCGAATATCGAGATGAGCTTTATAACAAATTAAAATTGAGCTTTACAACAAAACAAACCGCTTGAATACTTCCGAACTTTAACTCAACAAAAATTATAGAAAATGACAAATTCAGAAACAACCACAAAAGTTTGGTTTATTACCGGAAGTTCAAGAGGATTAGGAAGAAACCTAACCGAAAGTGTGCTCGCAAGTGGAGCTAATGTAGTCGCAACAGCCCGTAATCCGGATCAATTAAACGAGCTTGTGGCAAAATATCCGGATCAGCTTTATACTGTAAAGCTGGACGTCACAGATCAAAATCAAATTAACCAGGCAGTTAAAGCGGCCATAGGGCATTTTGGCCGTATTGATGTATTGGTAAACAATGCCGGTTTTGGAATTACCGGAGCTGCCGAAGCTTTTACAGATGAACAAGTACGCAGTCAGCTGGAAACTAATTTAAATGCACCTATTGCGATTACCCGGGCTATTTTACCCTATATGCGTAAACAACGTTCAGGAAGGATTCTTCAGATCAGTTCTGTAGGAGGGAGGGTTGGTCATTTTGGACTGACGATTTATCAAGCTGCTAAATTTGGTCTTGGTGGGTTCAGTGAGGCACTTGCTCAAGAAGTTGCTCATTTAGGGATTTATGTAACCAGTGTTGAGCCAGGTGGATTTCGTACAGACTGGGCAGGTGATTCGATGAGTTATGCGCAAGTAGTGGAAGGATACGAATCTACCGTTGATCAAATAGCCGGGCTCTTTAAAGCAGGTAATTTTGTACCGATGGGAGATCCAGATAAAGCTGCGAAAGTAATGATTGAATTAGTTGAACATCCAAAGCCACCAGTGCATCTGGTACTGGGCAGTGAAGCTGTGGGGCTTGTAAAACATGCTGAAGCTTTGAAAACAGCAGAATTTGAAGAATGGCTACCCGTATCTGTCTCTACCGACCACGCAGACGCTGTCAATTTTCTGGAAACTGAAGAAGGAAAAACACTGTTGAAAAAAGCATAAGCCAGGAGCCTGTTTAATCTTATATATTTGAGCTTGATATGTTCCAGAAAGAAGAAGATAAAAAATTGACACAGATACTCTATTCCTGCTACTTCAGCAAGAGTAGAGAAGGGGAACAGTTCGTACCTGAACATATTTTTAGTTATCAGATTTCTGGAACTCTTCATATCAATGATGGCCATCAGTCCCATATTTTTAAGGAAGGTGACTTTCGGTTCTGCAAAAGGAACAACCTGGTTAAATTCATTAAAATACCACCAGAAAATGGAGAATTCAGGTCAATATCAGTTCGTCTTGATCAGCAAATGCTTCGTGATTTTAGCATAGAGTATGGTTATGAAAAGGTTAAAAAGCATGACAGTGAGATTATTCAGGAATTAAAGCCCGATCCACTTTATAAAAGTTATATGGATTCTCTTCTTCCTTATCAATTCAAACAACCAGAGAATCAAAAACTATTGTCCTTAAAACTGAGAGAAGCTATCCTGATCCTGTTGCAAACTAATCCGGAACTAGCAGATACTTTATTTGATTTTACAGAACCCGGGAAAATAGATCTGGAAGCCTTTATGAATAAGAATTTCCACTTCAATGTGGAGATGAAAAGATTTGCTTATTTAACCGGAAGAAGCCTGGCTACTTTTAAAAGAGACTTTGAGAAACTTTACCAAATTCCCCCAAGCAGGTGGTTACAGCAAAGAAGATTACAAGAAGCATATCATTTGATTAAAGAAAAAGGAAAAGCGGTTTCAGATGTCTACCTGGAGGTCGGATTTGAGGATTTATCGCATTTCTCTTTCGCTTTTAAGAAAAAATACGGATTGGCACCTTCAAGAATATAGAAAAGAAGAATTAGCTTATTTACGATTAAATATGGATAGATGCCCCCTTTAAATGTCGCATTTGCACCCTTATGGGATAAACTTTCCTTTGTAAGTTTATCCCATTAAAAATACTGACGATGAGAAAAATAGTATTACTGATGCATGTAACAACAGATGGCCTTGTAGCAGGGCCAAATGGTGAAATGGACTGGATCAACATTAGTGAGGAGATGTTTGATCTGGTAGGAAGGCAAACAAACCTGGCAGATACTGCTTTGTACGGACGGGTTACTTATGAGATGATGGAAAACTACTGGCCAGCGGCAGCCGGTCAGCCTGGAGCTTCCAGACATGATATTGAACATTCCACCTGGTATAATAAAGTTTCCAAGGTTATTTTATCGGAAACTTTGGCCGGGCAACAGCTCCCTCGTACCACGATCATTAGTAACCAGGTTGCTGTAAAAATTAAAGAATTAAAAGAACAACAGGGAACGAATATCTTAATGATCGGAAGTCCTGGAGGTGTACATTCACTTTTAAAGGAGAATCTGATAGATGAATTCTGGTTATTTGTAAATCCTGTAATTTTAGGACAAGGCATTCCGTTATTCAATGCTGTAAAAGAGACAATTCAACTCAAACTAATCGATAGCATTACTTTTTCTTCAGGAGTGGTCTGTTTACATTACGAAAAGGTATAAAATATTATGATGCTATAATTTGCTCAGGCTCTGTAATTACGGGGCCTTTTCCTGAAAAATTGGTTATTCACCGGAGTACTGACAAATGAGCAAGGAGAAACGTGCAATCAACAGGCAGGAAAGCCCGAAGACTGGCCAGTAGAAATTATTATGACTGTATTATTTAAGGCTATCGGTAATCAGACTAGTTTGTCTATCCATCAGACCGTTCCAGAAGAAGATGCAAAACGAACCGGAGCTTATCAAAGATGGATTAAGATGTTCAACCGTTTAAATCAACTGATTTCGGATCAAGCGGAAAAGTTGGGGGGAATAAAATAAATTCTTTCTTTTGCATTTTTAAATCAAACGAGAATTTTCATTTTGAGTCAAGCCGAGCAAA
>NZ_JBEPPL010000021.1:0-72051 GCF_040547305.1 Pedobacter sp. UYP1
TCTACCCCCTTTGCCTTTATTCGGCTTTTCGTCTTTTATACTCATTTTTCTGTTTTGAAAAACTTTCTTATGTAAACTCTTTTCAGGAACGGACAACCTGTCAATTTACTTTGACAGACTGGCCGAAAAAGCCGTAAATACTGTTAAAACTCCGACATAACCAGTTCAGGTTCTTCTGCCTCAGGCGATACCGTAGCTGGTTTCTTTTTAGCCAGCTGGTTCACTCTGTACATTAAAAATATACTGATCAACGTAACCACTACGACCACATAACCAACAATATCATAATGTTCTATAGGACTGAATTTAGTTTGCTGAACGACGATCATACCTGAAACTGCAGCTGCTACTCCACCTGCAATTTGCTGCATGGAAGAGTTAATACTCATAAATGCACCTCTGTCTTCCATATCAGGGATTGCGCTTGTTAAAGCGGAAGAAGGAACCATACGGCTCATAATTCCGATCATCATCAGCACGTTAAGGCCAATCACGATCCAGAATGGCGTTGCAGATAAATTGGTATAAGCTCCACAGATCAGCATGGTCCAGATAGAAGCAATACTGAAAATTCTGAATTTACTTACCGTATCACTCAGCTTTCCGATTAAAGGCATAATGATCAATGAACTTACCCCGGAAACCATAAATAATATAGGTAACTCTTCGGCTGTAACATGCAGGTTATTAACCGCAAAAACGCTTCCAAATGGCATCATCATAAAACCACCAATGGACAGTGCAGCCGTTGCTGCAAAACCAATCCGGTAATTCTTTTTAGATACTGTATGCCAAAGATGCTTAAATGCAGACCGGTCATGCTGCAAACCAAGATGTTTGTTGATTGGTTTTAAAACCACCACTATTAAAATGGCAATGATTATAGCCACAGCAGCCACCATTACAAAGGGTGACTCCCATCCCCATTTGTTCGCAATATACAAGCCGATTGGGATACCCAATACCTGACTTGCCCCAAAACCCATTTGTATAAACCCCATAACTCTTCCCCTTTGCTGTAAACTGAAAAGGTCGGTAATAATGGCCATAGAAATAGAGCTGATTACTCCGCCAAATAAGCCGGTAATAATACGTGCAGCAACCAACAGCTCAAAGGAATTGGCTAAACTGCATAAAAAGGTTCCAACAATGAAACCACTGTAAAAGAATAAAAGCAGTTTCTTACGATCAAAACGATCTGCAAAACCTGCAGTTAATAAACCTGAGATACCTGCGCTGAAAGCATAAGCAGAAACTGCAATCCCAAAAGAGGAAGGCTTCATACTTAAAGACTTAATTAGCATATCTCCCAAAGGAGACATCACCATAAAGTCAAGTATAACAGTAAATTGAGTCATTGCTAAAATAAAGATTACTATCTTTTGATAGCCCGAAAAAGGTATAGTTCCTTCAGTTTTCATAATTCTAAGTTAATTCACAACACATATAGCCGTGATTCCGGACCATGTCGATGATTTGCTCATGCTTTAGGTTATAAGAAACGATTCTTAAAACATAGTCTTCATCATCGAGATCCACATTCCATTGTTCAATATTCTTGTTTTCGTCCAATAAAGGCTGTAAAGCCTGTTTATCCTCTTCAGATTTTATATCTGTTCTAAAAAGCAGGATATGATTGAAATTTTCCATTTTTTTGTCATTCTTAATTCTGTTTAAGTATATATGTTATCATTTAATTTACTTCTTCAATCCTTTCACAACCAGATCAAAAGCCTCCCATAACATCTCATCGGTCATCTTGAATGGCTTTCCACCAAGACTTTGCCCTTCATTATTAAACTTAATTAAAGCGTAAAGGGGTGCGAATGCAACTGACCAGTAAACTTCAAAAGGCATTTCCCTGACTTCTCCACGGGAGATAATGTTATCATTAAATCTTTTGAATTTCACTAAAGCATCTTCCATTAAAGTAGAGAGAAATTGATCCTGGTAAACAGAGGCTCTCAACTGATCATTAAACTTGCTTAATATTGGGTTATTGATCAGCTCCCGATACCGGTTTTCCCATTGCTGGCGTAATCCGGCTTCAAAAGAAGCTTCAGCATCGAAATTATGCAGCATTGACTTTGCCAACATTCTGCCGTGCTCTACAGCAAGTTGGGAAAGAAGGTCATCCTTGTCCTTGTAATAAATATAAAGTGTGGCCACTGAAATGCCACAAGCTTTGGCGAGCTTATTCATACTAAAACTTTCAAAACCACCATTCGCAATAGTTTCTACGGCAATTTTTTTGACCAGCTTCTCTTTCTCTATATCTCTTGTACGCATAAGTATTAAATGATTAATCAAATATAAGTGAATATTCATTCATTAATGAAATAATAAATAAAATATACCTTTGCGCCACACATTTCTAATTATTCACTCTTGAAAAAAGTACTTAAGATCACAGGAATAAGCATTGCGTCTTTAATCCTGTTGGTATTGCTCATCCCCTATTTAATCCCGAACACCATTTCTAAAGAAATAGAAAACAACATTAATCAGAATATCAATGGGAAAGTTATAAAAGTTTAACTCCTGAATCTGCTTTGTTCGATTATCATATTTCAGCTAAAGAGTTTGATATTGCCAAAGCTTATAAAGAAATCCAGATCTTCAGAACACTGGCTACCTCTGCTTCCAAAGTTAAAGGAGTGGTCGGACTGGATTATCAATTATCCGGAAAGCTGAACCGGGATATGCTTCCGGTATATCCATCTTTAAAAGGGGCTGGTGTCTTGTCTTTGAAGAAAGTGAGCCTAAGCGGATTTAAAATGATGAATGCGGTGAGTAAGGCAACCCGAAGGGATAGTTTAAACAATCCGGACTTGCGCGATGTAGAGATTAAATCTACGATCAATAAGAATATCATTACTATAGAAAGATTTAAAATGCGGATTGCTGGTTTCAGGCCGCGTTTCGAAGGACAGGTGAGTTTTGATGGCCGCCTGAATATGAGCGGAAGATTAGGTTTGCCACCTTTTGGTTTAATTGGAATTCCTTTAACCATTACCGGTACACAGGATAAGCCATTCATTACTTTAAAAAGAAACAAAGAAGCTAAATTAGAAGAAAAAGAGGAAGAGTAGTTTTTATTCAATACCGGATGAGCTTTCCTATAACACCGCCAAATCGATCTGTACCTAAAAAACTGCAATAACTCAAAACCAGATGTACGGTTTTGGATCAAAAAAAGAAAGGGCTTTTAATTTAATTAAAAGCCCTTTTGTTATTGCTGGAAAATTAGCACTGGCAGCACTCAGAAAACTGCCTTTATTTTAAAGCATTATGCCATCGGCGCTGTGATCAGCTCAACCTCTGCAGTAATTGCTGCTACCAACTCATTATCACATTCCGCATTGCTGAATGAGATGTTGGTGTTTGTACCACTTTTAGCATAGGATAAAAAGGGCTGTACAGCACTCTGATCCAGTGCTGTAAAAACACCATTCACTTGTACATCCTTTACTTGTTTCCCGGTTTCAAATGAATATTGAAAATTTAATTTCCATCCATTGATTTCCATTGAATCGTTTTTTTGTGTACGGGTAGATATATTAACCCTTTTTGTAGTTGTTGCCATGTTATTGTTTATTTTAAAGTTTCTAATTTGTTAGTCAGGTAAATTTTCAGTGCTTTGTGCGCTGGAGTACCCAGCATTTTTGTGATTTCAATTGATTGGATTAACAGGTTAAGCTCATCTATGTTCAGTTCTACTACTTTTGCAGCTGAATCCGAATGATAAATCTTACTTCCCAATTCGGACATAGGGATGTCACCACCTATATAAATTGTATTGCCAAATCCTTTAACCCATTGATCAGGCATAATAAGCTTATTACCTTCTAAATCTTCGTATACTACTTCTTTGAAGTCTATTTTAGTTGTTTTCATATTTTATATAGTTAATTCATTGGGGCATTTGTAAACCGATTAAACTGGCCTGCCCTTACAATTATCCCTTTAGTAACTTTAAATCCCCAATAGTTGCCAGTATTAGGATTGGCATAATCTGAGAGTCTGCAATAACCGGTCAGACCAATTTCTCCGGCAACTCTTATATCTCCATCTCCAATATCTATTGCAATGTTGCTTGATGCTCCTGTCGCAGAAACCCTCAGTCCGATATTAAGGCCTCCCGGACTACTCTTATTATTTTCAAATCTTGCTACTGCGGTAGCCCCAACTGTTGCCGAGAATACATTGTTACCAATACCAGCAAAGGAACCATTTGTATTATTTATGAAAGCCATATACCCTCCACTAGGATTCAATGCAAATCGATTACCATCAGAATTGGTCGCACTTTCCATATAACTATCCCTGATATTGAAACCACCGATAATACCTGCATTTACATTTATAGTTCCTGAAATATTAGCATTTGCAGCCGTTAAAACCCCGGCACTGGTTACGGAAAATAGTCCGTTGGCTGATGTTATGGCATTATCTTGAATCAAGATCCCCCCTATCGAACCAGCAGTAGCACTTACTGTTCCTGAAATATTAGCATTTGTAGCCGTTAAAGCTCCCGCACTCGTCACCGAAAATAATCCGTTCGCTGATGTTATAGCATTATTTTGAATCAAAATCCCACCTATTGAGCCACCATATGCAGCTATATTTCCTGAAATATTAGCATTTGTAGCTATTAATAGCCCGGCATTTGTTACTGAAAATAATCCGTTAGCCGATGTTATGGCATTACTTTGTATCACAATCCCACCTATCGTACCTTTAGTAAAATTTAAATCAAGCCCGCTGATATAGCCAACGTTAATGACATTCGATCTTATATATGCTGCATCTATGGAAAAAGTTAGTATGCTTCCATTATCTATTGTAGTCACCCCTTGCGCTGCGGCAGTAGCAATGTCACGATAAGCCATTGTCTTCAACCGGGCTGTCAAATCATTATTTGCCTGCTGTGCGGATACTGCTTTATCATTTGCATTTGATATTGCCGCCTGCACATCTTCAGGCGCTGGTGACCAGGAAGTGGGTTTACTGGATTCTTCTAATTTTACCTTTGCCCAGTAGGCTTCATGAATAACACCAGACCCATAGATATAAGGTCGCATATATAACAGACCATTATCATTTACACCTGATGTTTTAAATGTGAGATAACAGAATCTCCATTCTTGATGGGCTACCGATTGATTCGCACTGAGGATGGTGTAACCCCAGTTTGTTGTATTTGGACTATCGCCTATCCACAAATGGAATGGTGCTACGTCATTTATTGTACCAGACCAGCCTACGGAATAAATCCAGCCCGACCACGTGTACACAGTGCCTTTTTTTAGCCTTACCGGCTCTAAGTAAAAAACATCACCCAATGAAATATCGTAGGAATGCAGACAAGCCGAGCCGTCTGTAAATCCCCCAGCTACAATTGAACCACTCCAATAAGCAGTTGTAGTGAAATTTCCGCTATTCTTCAACATATTTACCCCGCCAAAACTCACAGAATCAATTAACGCTTTCGCTGTTAATTCTGCAGCGTCTTTAGCAGTATTTGCCTTTGCCTGCGCATCCAGGCTGGCCCCGTATAATGCATTTGCTTGTGCGGCATTAGCTTTACTTGTAGAAATTAGTTCCGTATAGGCGTTGGCTTCTCTTGATACATCCTCTGGTGAAGGTGACCAATCAGCCCCGTTATTACCTTCCGCTATTTTCAAATTTCGGATGAAGAACGCCTGTCTTGCTCCTGTCCCATAAATAACCAACGGATCATTCCCGCTTATTCCTCCTGAATTTGAGACGTAACTAACCCTGGTCCAGACTGGATTGTCAGGAACATATATACCATTAGAAACACTATTTAAGCCAATTGAAAGGTAATTTCCTCCTGTATAATCTAAACCTTTAACATCAAATGACACAATATAATCTGTATGAGCTTTTATTGGTACAGTTAGTTTTCCAACACTATATACGCCGTTTGACATACCAGCTGATATTATTTTTAAAGCTGGCAAACCATCAATAATAACCGCTTCGGTGCTTCCCCCATTAGAATACCAACCAGTTAAACCATCCTTAAATGCTCCATCTAATACCAGGTTCCTGGTTCCTAACTTTATAGCATCAATTTTGTCGGTAACATTTTTAGAAAGATCTTCAACTGACGGTTTCCAGTCAGTTGCTTTATTTCCTATCTCTACTTGCAGCCCATCTAAAACAAACCAACTTGCCGAATTAATATCAAATCTGATCGCCATCGTTTTAGCTTCTGCAGGGGTTGAAATTGTTAGTGAATTTCTCTTTCCCCATGAAAAGTCAGTATTCGTATAGGTCATCGGAATAGTCGGTTGAACATCAGTTCCATTATATGCCAGAACTATATTCAATCCCTTAGCTGCCGAAGGCGAAATAGAGTAGAAAGATATGGTATACTGAGTATTGCCAACAACGTTAATTCTTGGCATTTGATAGTAAAATATAGGATTCAGACCTTTGTTATCGGCTAATAAAAAGTAGTTACCTAATCTTGGTAAGATCCCTCCATATTCACTCGATAATCCCGGATCGCAATTATACTTCCCTTCCAACAAAGGCTGTTTATCGAAATTACCGCCACTATATAAATTCGCGCCCCCAATTTGTATAGCTCCAATTTTATCTGCCACACTTTGGTTGGTAGCCGCATTTCCACCAGTAACAACTATTTTTCCTTTTATAAATGCGCGATCAGCATATAAACCATAACCATCCAGCTCTCCAAGATCAGCATCGCTAATCCCTGAAAGTTTACCCAGACGTACTTTTGTTTTACCCGATAGATTATCTGAATTAATGCCATCTAAAACATCAATATAAGGCGCACCAGTATCACTATTCGTTAAATATATCAAGCCCTGACGATTGCTGTCAGATGTATTACCAAACTGAAAAACACTATCTCCCGCAGCCGGCATACCTCCACCAGTTTTACCACCTTTATCAAGGTCAAAAATACCTGAACTAACCGCCCTGACACGTGCAGTATAATATTTTATACGTTTTCCATCCCACACCTGGCAGCGTACAATATCATTTACTCTGAATTGTACAGCGATCGTTCCTTCGTCGGTATTAATCTGACAAGACCAGTAATCAGCATGCTCGGTTACCTCTTTGATTTTTGCCACGTTAGTAATTGCGATGCTACCCCCACTACCCGTGATCTCGCGTATATTAAGGACATTTACATTCAATTCCTTACGCACGGTAAGATTGTCAAATTCTGCACTCCCGTCAGGATTTATTTTATAGCCTGTTCCTGTAAAACCACTCACATAACCTTTGCTATTTACTGTATCAGCAACAACAGATAAAAATGTAACCGCATCCGTTTTTCGCACCGGCTGATTCATGAAATCATCAAAATGCCTGCCATCCCACTGATCACTATCTTTGGCATAATCTGCTTTTAAAGCATGTCCGGATTCAGGTGCATAATCTGCTTTTAAAGCATGCCCGGCTTCGGGGGTATAATCTGCTACTCCAGCTTTGGTTTTAGTTCCCGATAGCATCAGATACCCATCCTGCTCAGACAAACGGTTAAGAAATATGTTTTTCCTGATCTGGTTAATATCCAGTAAGCCACTGCTTTCGATCAGTTGTAATGTTCTTTGCTGCTGCGCATACTGGCGGATAATCTCATTAGCACCAATACTATCAGTAACTTCAAACTCATATTTAAAAGCACTTTGAAGATCACGTTTATAGGCAGCTATCCGGATTTCTCCATTGATGCCCATATCTGTATCAGTAATCAGCACTGTATTACCCAGCGTAACTTGAACGCCCAGTTGTTTAAACCAGATCGGGTCACAGTCAATCGTGTAAGCGAAGTTTAAAGTTGGGTCACTATTTTTTTCATAGTAGGTCGAAGACGCTTGATTTAACCTATTTTCAGCAGCTAAAACATAGTTTTCTGGCATAGCTATATCTATTAAAATATACTTATCCCCTACTGCAGGCCTTAAAAGATCAGAAGGCATCTCTATAGATTTTTCTTCTTCGTTCTTTTTAATAGTCACCTGCTTGGTTTGATGATTATAAGCTGTAATTTCAAAAGAATAACCCGCTAACTGCCCCGTATTGAACCTTACTTTCGAAGGAATATCAAGCTTAACAGCATTGATATCAAAATCTAAAGTAATGTCAGTAAACAACTTCCAATTACCATTACCTGGCACAACAGCAGTAACCACTCCTTCGCGTTCCGGTTTGATATCAAAAACCTGTGAGGCTTCAATCAGTCCATATAAAGCAACTTTTGCAGGATCTTCAAAATAGGTTTTACCTCCAGGCAACAATAAATTACCTGAAGAATTTCTATAGCCTGCAGGTAAATTCTGAGCAGATCCTCTAACATACAGACGCGTAACGATATTGATGTTCTTGTTATTACCTCTCAAGATACTGTATAATCCCTTTCCCTGACCATATCCAAAAGACATCCCGCTGCTTTGCTCCCGCTTTTGAAGGTGGATAGTTTTATTGTCAATCCAGAATTCTGTTTCAAACTCCTGGGCCAGCCTGTTCAATCCCTGCAGACAATTTTCAGCATTGAACGTGAAATTTTTATAGCCAGTATCATCCACGGTACCTACAGACCAGCCAGCACTATGGCGATTTGCATTTTCTACAATTAAACCAACAATAGTACCTGCATTACCCATGAGCGTAAAAGATGGTTCTAAAAGCTGATTCTGCACATTCAGGAACTGCAGTTGAACTTTTGCCAGATCATAGAATACAGCTTCTAACTGCATGTTATATTCAAAGCTGTTTTTTGCAACTTTTTTTACCGAAGGAAGTACATTGAGCTGATAACGCTCTCCATAAACCAGCACAAAATCCATCAGCTTAAAATCAATATATTTGGGAAGCGTGAAAGAAAAGTCTACCACATTCTCTCCCATAGCTTTTTTGCTCTGTTTACCTGTCGGGCTTACACTGGCAATGAGCCATTCTGTAGAACCACTGGTCCTTTTAATCTCGTATCTCATTTTATAAAAATTTTACTTTGATTGTCAAATCAAACATGATTGCAGTTTTACCACCATTGTCAAGTTCATTCAGTTTTTTCCAGTTACCGCTTTTTTTAAAGTAAACTTGGTAAGTCATCGCATGATCTTCTACGGTCAGACTTGAATATCCAGGCTTACGCAATTCCTTAAAAAGCGAATTCCTTTTGAGCCAGAAGTCTGAACGGTTATCGGCCACAATGCAGCATTTCAAAGTCACTTCCAGATCGTCGAACTTGGGGTCACTTAAATCTATATACTCTCCGTTCTCATCTTTATAATCAAATGAGTCAGAGTTCTTTCTGTCACCATGCCCTAATAAAGCAGAAGCGTCTTCGATTTCCAAACCGTAGTTTGGTCTTACATCAAGATTGTTTATTGCAAAATCCATATTATATTCCTGCGGCTCTTGTAGCGTTGTTAGTATTCGTTAATTTACTGTCGATGCTCATCAGATAAGGTAAAAACCTCTCTTCAACATCAGCAGATCTGCCAGTATTCAGCTCAATTTCTTTAAGAGTAAGGGTCTGAGATCTGATCTCCAGCAAAGACTCAGACATACTGGATGTATTTTGTTTTGCCAGTTCATTTCCTTCGATCTGTGCAAGGCGTAAACCGCCAAACTGACCGGCAAGTAAATTGGCTTCCTCAGCAGTGATCCCTTTGATTGCATTGGCCATTCCACTATCGCCAGAACTCTTGTCTTCAAAACTTACCCCGGTAGTTTTTGATATCGAATCCCACTGCGCAGATAAACTAAGCTCCAATGCCTTAGCTCTGTCTTTCCAGCCTTGAATTTCTTCTTCTGAAGGAATCTTACCATTGGCTGTTAAAGCAGTAAGTTCTTCGTAAAGAGGCTGCATCGCCTTTTGTACTACGTTATATTTGAAACTATTGACAATCGATTTCTTAAGGATGCTCTCAAAACTATCACCCAGGTCTTTAGCAGATAGTTTACCTCCTTCTACCAGATCAGCAAATACATCTGATAAACCTTCTACGGAAGTTCCGGTTAAAAGCCCACTAATCTGCTCTTGCAAATTTTCAACGTCAATACCAGATTGTTTCAATTCTTCACGCAATGACTTTAAAGCCTCAAAATCAGATTTAGCCTGGTTCTTTAATTTACCCTGCATATAAAGTTCTTCCAACTTCGCATAATCACTTCCACCGAGGCTGGCCATAATATCCCAGGTTTTAGCCTTTCTGATCCATGTACCGTGTTTTGAACCTACTCCTTCAACAAATTCCTGTCCCTGAATTGAGGTAAAAACCTTATCGTAAGCCTTTTGTAGTTCAGGACTTTGCTTTTTCAAAAGATCAAGCTGAGCAATCATACCTTGATAATTTGTTTTACCACGCTTTACATCATCCTGTTCTCTTTTTCTGATTAATGCCTGGTATTCCAGCTCCCCTTTCACTGCAGCATCCTGATAATCTTTCATATATTTAGCTGCTGCTTCTTTGGCGGCTTTCAAGCCTTTAAAATAACCCATTACACTATTGGCTACACCAAATGCTGTGGAGGCAATCCCCAATCCTGCACCTAGCTTATCTAAAGTGCCAGAATCAGGATTTTTAACAACTGCAACTTGCTTTTTGATATCACCAACACCAGCAACACCAGTTGCTACTGTACCAATCATAGCTGCAATATTGTCGTTAATTCCACTAAAGCTTTGACCTACCGCACGAAGTTTATCAGCAAGTTTGATCAATTCATCTGCCCCTCCGGTTTGTACTGTTTTCTTAACCTTGAAAATATCCTTTTCCAGCTTTTTTCTCGCCTCAGTAGTTATTGTCGCAGCACCCAATTCTTTTTCAAGCAAGGAAATAGCCGTTAATGTACTTTGAACACTCATCTGCTCAAGGTTATCAAAAAGGTTTTTATAGGAAGTCCATTTTTTGACATTTGATTCATCAGCGGCAGTCACTTCCTGATCGCCTTTTTCCTGCGCCAGCTTAGCTTCTTCTTTATTTCCCGAAGTTTCTAATGCGCTTACAGTAGCTTTAGATTTTGCTACGATATCCGCACGTTTATCTGCATAAGTTTGAAACTCTTTTAATAATTCGTCCAGATTCTTCTGCTGTGCTACTTTTTCCTGGTTAATATCATTGTCCAGCAGCTGGCTTTTCGCCCCCTCCAGTGGAGTCCGGTCTTTAGCAGGTAATTTTGCTTTTTCTTCTTCCAGGGCCTGCATATAAGTTTTACCAGCTTCTTTCACTTTAGGAAAACGTTCATTAGCTTTCTCTTGCCCAAGAACTTTTTTATAATTTTCATAATCGGCATATAGTTGTTTTTTCTCCGCCAGATCAGCTTTTATTTTATCAGTTCCCTGTTTAAGAGCCAATTCTTCTTCTGCTCGCTTTTCAACGGGTTCAACCAGCTTAATATCAATAAGTTCAGCCTTACTATTACCTTTTTTCTTTGACGAAGCTATTTTCTTATTCTCAAGGACGATAATCTCCCGGAATTTGGTGAATTTCTCTTTTAATGCAGTAAGCTCAGCTTCATCGGTTTTGAGACTTTTAACCGCATACTCTTTGTCCAGATCGGCTAGTTTACCCATTAACTCTTCACGGCTGCTTAAAATAGCTGCAAACTCACTTTCATCAGACTTAGAAATAGCTGTTTTTGGAGGCGCAATTTTTACTGCTGGGCCTTTAGGATTTGCATCTTTAATATAGCCAACTCCCTCCTTAATAGCGACATCCATTTCCTGCTTACTCTTTCCAAGTTCATTAAAGTTTAATTTGGCAAAGAAATGTCCTCCATTCTCATTATTTCTGGATGCAAGGATAGCATTCTCTTTATTATGCGCCTCTTTGACAATTTGCATAGTACCACGATCCAAAAGAATCGCAAATTTCTTCCTTTGGGTAGCCATTTCCTTGAGATTCTCTTCGGGTAAAGATGATTGCCAATACAGTTGCTGAGGATCAAAATCTTTATCTTTAAGACCTAATTTCTTACCCTGAGCTTTGATTGCGGTAAAAGCCTTTCCCTGTATAGCCTTAATAGCTGAATCAGAATATTCAGGATAGTCTTCCTCGAATTCCCTTTTCTTTTTATAATAGGCCTGTGCTTTTTCTTCAATCACACCTTCTGCCGCTTTGGCCAATGCCCTTTTTTGAATGAGTTCGATTTGCCTGTTGATAGAATCTTCAATTAATGTGGAATTATTAATATTTATGATATCTATTTGATTTCCAGCATCTGCAAGACTGTTATATTCTTTCAGTGCTGTATTTCTGCGTTTCATTGACAAGGTTTTATCAGTGATCACATTCTTTAAAATGTCAAGATGTGCAAACTCTTTTGCATAGCCATTTACTGCCTTCTCCTGTATATCATTATTTACTTTCTGGGATTCAGCAATAGTATCTAATGCCTGACTTCCCTCATAAACCCGCATTCCAAAGGAAATAAGCTGTGTACCAAAAGCGGTTAAGAGTGTTTGCCCTACAGATAAGAGCCCACCCCAGGAAAATAAACTGCCGGCCATCTGCTTCCAGACAGGAACAGTATCCTGGCCGCCAGCAGAGAGTTCTGCATTCGCGCTTTTTAATTTCCCGATCTCACCAATCAGCGACGGAATATGGTTGGAAACCGCTATAAATCCTTTTTCTGCCGAGTTAGCAAAAGCAGGCAATTCACCCAGCATCCCAGTTAGTGAATTTTGAACACCGCTAAAGCTTAATTGCCCTGCCCTGCCACTCTCCTCAGTAAGTGTGGTTAGCCGCTGTATTTCGGCTTGTGTTTCTTGCAAACGACGGTTATAGCGATCAATATTTTCAGGAACCGTGGCTTCTATCATTCCTTTTTGGAAGATAGCAGCAGCACGTTCAAGGCGTTGTAAAATGCCTTCCTGAGTTTTTGCCTCATCGCCAACACCTTTGATCCGTTCACGGGTTGCTCTCAATTCCTGTTCAACCTGAGCAGAATTGAGAGTGAAAGTTATGTCTAAATTTGAGTCGTTCATTTGCTTTGTTATTTTAATCCCAATCGTTCAGCCAGTGTATCACCGCTAACTTTTTTAGGTTTCTTTTTAATACGTTTCATTGTCGGGGCATCGGCTAACATCAGCCTGATATTGATCCAGCTGGTTCCCCATAAAATATCCTTAAAGGTCCAGCCGGTACGTTCTGCTATGGAAAATATTACACCCCATACGCTATCTAAGCCACAGGCTTTTAACTCGTATGACTGATCTGTTGGCTCACCTTCGGCTTCATCATATTCAATGTCTGCCCCAAGCTGATAATGTGTGTAAAATCCTCAATTCCACCTTGCAGTACAACAATCTCCATGACCGTACACATGGCACGCAGCGTGAGCTTATTCATCAGATAAAAAGCGAGTACAGGTGTAAATAGCAGGCTAAGCAGACGATCGTTTAATAAAACGCAGGCAACCAGCTTAGCAATTGTTTTGGTGTGTCTGAGCTGCTTGCTTACGAGTTCATTAAATGGAATTTCGTTTACTTTGGCCACATCAAGACCCAGCTGTAAATAATAACTGCTAATCTGTACAAGCGTCCCACCCATAGGGCTTTGTATTTTTACTGTTATTCTCTTTTTACCAAAGAGCCGAAGCAACAGAGGTGCGGGGAAATGAACCGCCACACCTCTGTCCAGCAATGTTTCGGCAGCTCTAAACTCTACCGTATTCATTTTTATGCTGGATTACCATAACTTACAGAAGTCACTCCAACTTTAGCAGGCTCCAACACCGTACCTTTTACACGGATAACGTTAACATCTGTAGGACTGAAAACACCAACAAGCGTTGCTGAAATGTGAACACGTGGGAATAACCAGGTCGCACCCTGAGAATCTACAATTTCATGAGTTTTTTCAATAATTGGAGACTTAGAAGGTTTATTCCAGATCTTATTAGGCGCAGTCCCTGTAAGGTAACCGCCCATATAATTCTGCATTACTTCTACATCAAAAGTCATGATGTCGTACTCAACGGTGATGTCTCCATCTTCGTTGATCACGATAACAGGCTGAGATTTACCCGCAGCTTTAATTTTTGTCTGCGTTGCATCAGCCTGGGTAACTTTTACCGTGTTTTCTTTGATTTCTCCTGGAGAAGTTAAAATTTTGGCTGCATCACCATCTAATTCTAAATTTCCTACTTTTAATGATTTAATATCTAAACTAAATTGTGACATAATATTGGTTTTTAAGGGTTTAATTTTTAATAAAGGATCAGACTTTCGTCTTACCCCTGTGTGTTTTTAATTGCTGACACATCTGTTCAGCTCTTTTTTAATGGACATTTTTGTTTGTTGCTAAAGTGATCTGCCGACAACTTCAGTCAAGTTTCAGGTTACATTCAATACATTGCTTTTCTCATTTTTGGTTTTTAAATACACGTTTATTTATTTGCTCTTTCTTTTATCATTCTGCCTCACCACACCTCTGCCGCATAGATATAGCCCTCTACGTTCAGCCCGCTTTCATTAAAATTCCTGGTGATAGTCCGTAGCTTCTGCGCCACGCGGTCCCCTTCCCTGCTTCCACTGGCGTTGGTATTTCCTTCAATAGTTGTCATTGTATTTCTGGCGTGATCAACGCTGATGACAATTCCTGCATGACCACTTTTACTCCTTCCCATCCGCCAGATTACAATGGCCCCGGGTTTGGGTGTTTCCCCGACAGGAAAAGTCCCGTTATTTTCATGATTCCGTAAGGTCTGCAGCGCTCCGCCACTACAGCAGCTGTTCACGATTGACTTAAAGCTTTGATGTCCACTATAAGCTTCCTTGTAGACTAGCTTCGTAAAGAACGCACACCAGGGTGCACCTTTATACCAGCCCACGTTCTTCATTTGCTGTTCAAAAACAGCGTCTCCAAAGCCTGAGTTACCTTTTAGTTCCAATTTCCCTAAATAGCTTCCTGCTATTTCAATTATTCTATTTACACCGCTCATGATATCAGATTGTTAAGTTTATCCTGTATTTTACTAATCCAATGGGTCTTCTCTTTCCCACTGATCACGGCAAGGTTTTCAAGTACGCTCACCACATTTTCAAGCAGAATCTGCGAGAGCAGAAACAGGTGCAGCCAATCGAACATCAGCCCTGCCGCTGCCCTTTGGTGCGCCTTAAAACTTTGAGACATCACATAGGGAAGCGCAATCAAAACCAGGTAATAAAAGACCTTGAAACTAAAGCGGCTAAGCTTCATGCTGCTGATCCCCTCTTTGCGGATATGTGCTGCGACTACCCCGCTGGTAACCTCGGCCATGAACACCAGCATCAACAGGGCAAAAGCATAAGTATCCAGGCCAAAAACACGGTCTATCAAAGGAAACATGACACTAAACATCATACTGGCAATGGTTAAGCGGTATTTAGTCGTCGGCCATAAACTCTGACCTAATTCTAACCAGCTGTGGTAATCAAAAGAGCTAAGCATTCTGGTTAAAAACTGCATTAGCCTGTACAATTTGAAGTCTTGTTATAAGGAGGGTATTTAGTCGTTGTTTTCTCATTTGCTGTTCGATTATGATACAAACGTACAGCAGAAAAAAACCCTAAAAAAACGCCGCAAAACCATCATAGCACAGATTTTAGTTTATATAGCAGTAATTACCATGATAGAATTACCCGGTTTTTTTGCCCTGTTTATAGTAGCGATTTTTGAACTGTTATTACGCTTAAACGGGTTGGCTGGACCAACCCCGGAGAGCTTACTTAAAATCAGAAAAATGAAGAAAGTTTATTTAAAAATGTTGGAGCGCTTCAAAGAATTGCCTTCAATCAAACAGCTCGAAGAAGACTATGGACAGCTGGAACAAAGCGACAAAACTGCGTTACTTAAATTCCCCTTTGTGGCCTTCTCTATTTCAGAGCCCGTCCGCAAAAATCTAACGGCCACAAAGCAGGTTTGCGACTGTGAGATTAGTTTGCGCCTGGCACTGGATTATGGGAAGGATATTAGTATTTCGCCTTATGATATCCAGGAAGCCCTGGAAGCGAAATTTCAGGGATGGGGTGATCAGGAAATGAACCGCTGGGAATGTAAGTCCCTGGTGAAAGAACCAAGGCTGGACGGGCTTGTCGTATTCAGGTTCCTGTTCAAGACAGGTTATCAGAAAAGCCCACAGTAATTACTGCCAGTTCAGGTGCGGATATTTTTTTCTCAATGTGGTCTTGTCGGGTGACAGGGCCACAATTTCTTTTAAATTTGCATCCCCTTCGGTCAAACAGCTGATAATGGTACTGCCACTGATAAAGAATTCCTTTTCCATATCTGCAACCGCCACATCAAACCTTTTTTTCAGGATATGGTAATAATAGTAAAAACGGTGGGCCATACAATCATTGCGTTCTGTTGCATAGATATTGCGTTTCCCTTTCCGGGTGGCATCAGCCTCGAAGGCTGGTGGAAAAATTGAAGTAAGTGTCTGGCTGCCTCTGATCATTGTAGTACAAATGTCTTTACTGGATAGTATAAATTAAAGAAAAGTTATTAAATGAAGAAAAACTCCCTCCGGAGCTTTTCTTCATTACCGTTAATCATCACCTAATCTTTTGATACTTTCCAGATACCAGTTTTTAAAAAGCCTGTTGTATAAAATCAGGTCATTAAAAGCGTCTCTGCAGTGGTATAAAATACCGATCCGGTTGTGCTTAGGGAACAAAGCAATAATCTCACTATCGGCTGTCTGATCTTCTGTTAAGATCATCACGGTAATATATTTTGCAAACAAAATATCAGGTAACCGGCTTGCGCCTTGCATATCAGCAATAGTGACTCCGCAAACTTCTGCGACCATTTCCATTATCTGTACTGGTTTCATATCGCCTGCCCTCCTTTCCTGTTATAAGCATGAACCAATCGTTTTACCCTCCTGATATCTCCTTCACTCTCATTGACAATGCGGTTTAATTCAAAATCATCAGAAACCCCGTTAAGCTGCGCAATCTTTTTTAACTCACCCTGGTTATTGGCAGGAAGCTCAACGAACTTTCTGCCGATACGGCTGTACATCTCCTTATACCCTTTTTTATTCATGGACACGCCTTTAAGAATTCTCTTCTTCAAATGATCTGTAGCCTGTAAAACAATCCCGCACTTATCTTCGGTTTCATTGTAGATCGTGATAAAGAAATAAAGCAGCGGATCACTGATCTTATCCGCTTCATCGATGATGATTATCGGATTTTCTACACTTAAAATGGTTTCAAGAATGGCAGACATCATTTCATAAACACTATAACCACCACTATTTTTACCCATTGCCGTTAATAAATCAGCCAAAAATGTTTTACGGTTCAGATGCTCTTTACATTTGATCAGAAATACATTCTGCTGATCGGCAAAAAGTCTGGCTGGTTCTGATTTGCCACTTCCTTCGGCTGCTACAATACAAAAAACTTCACTGTAATTCTTAGCGTCCTTATAAATTTTTTCTATTAATTTCATTCTGCGCGTATCCCTGGACACGATCCAGCTCTGGGATAAGTCATTTTTAATTCGTTGCTTTGTTTGCATATTCATTTTGTCGTTTTAAAATGTTTATAATGGCCGCCTCTGCAAAGGCGGCTTTTTTTGTTAATAGAAGTCGTAAGGATTTAATTCCTCTTCGGCTTCCGGCTCTTGTGTTGTTACTCGTTGTGCTGTTACTAGTTCTTGTGCTACCACTTGTTCTTGTGTTACCACCTTTCCTGCTGTTACTTGTTTAGCTGAGATCTTATGCTTTGGTCTGAGCAGTACGGCCTGATATTGACTTTCCAGATAAAGTGTTTCTGCTCCCTGTTTTAAATCCTTAATCAGCACACCTGCTTGTAAAAGACTTTGGGGATCTATAAGGATTTCATCTAAAATCTTTACGCGTTGTTCCAGTGTTTGCGTTAAAAGTGCACCTATTTGCTTTTTAGCTTCAAATAAACTTCCGATTCTTTCCCGGTCGCCTGTTTGGTAATCGGCGATAGCAGCAGGGACTTTTTGATAAGGACTGGCAACAAACCTCAGTCCCTTGCCATCCGTAATTAAGACTTCACTGAGATTTTGAGGATCATAAATTACCTCTACTTTTTTACCATGATGTTCATAAATTATCTGGTCAGGAATATCCAAACTGATCTTTTTCCCTTCTAATACTGGCCTTAATCCGCTTGCGGTGAGCGTGAGTGGTTCACCCGCCCTTTTTTTACCCATTAACTGAAGTTTCAAAGCGGTATCAATAAGCTTGACTTTACTTTTTTCAGAAGCATTAAATGCCTCCAGCCATTCTTTTTGTCTGCTTACGCCAGATTTAGGATTGGGCTTCATGCGCATCACATTGATAAATGTTTCCACGATAGCCGGCATCTCCTCTATTTTAGGGTAATCTTTTGAAGCCTGTACTACATATTCAGCACTCAGGCGCTCCTTAGCAGTGATATTTTTACCTGCATAATTATTAGAAGGCATTGCTTTGAGCACCTGATGCCACTCTACACCAAAACTCCTTTCAATATATTTTCCCTGCGGTACACCATGGGCCTGTGGAGTGAATATGGCTACCTTGCTATAAAATTCAGCCAGTTTGTTTTTGAGCTTAACGTCAAGTCCCCAGCGATCGGTTTGCAGTTGATGTGGCAAATAATAGTTACCCGTCAATACCTGGATATGGTTCATTGCATTACGAAAAGCCTCATAAATTAATTCATGCGTTACCCGATCTCCAAAAGCATAACCTAGTATATAATCGTTATAAGTATCAGTAATCACATAAAGCATCGGGCGATAGTATTTACTTTTCTTTGTACCTCCGGTTTCTGTCCATGTCTCTGTCTCAAAAAACAGATCTAAACAATTATCATCTGCGTTGACAAACAGAAGTGGTGCTGAAGCCCTGTCCCTTTGTATATGTTTACTGTATTTGCTGTAAGCATTTTTCTTTCCTTCTCTGGATGCGGACAGAATATGTTCATTTCTGTTTTTGAAATAGCCAATTGCTCCCGGTGTAACCTGATGCTGACCGTTTGATTCCGCAAATTTATTATAGGCCGCTGCGACCACAGTATAATCATGCTTTCTGGGATCGGACAATAGCTTCAATAAAACAGCTTCCGCAGCTTCTCCTTTAATCTTTTTCGCATTTTCATTCCCAAACCTGAACTTTTCTATCAAGAGTTCATATTGATGTGCGGGATCTGTTAACTCCTGATATTGCCTGAGCTTTTCTCTTAATCTTTTTGCATTGCCTGGTATCCCAATCTCCTCTTTACGGATCAGTTCTGTAACGATATCCCAAAATACAGTCAAGCTGATTTTTAACTCTCGTTTGATTGCCTTTTTATCATTTGTAAAACTGGCGAGCATATTAAGCCAGCTGGCAGCTCTGGTATACCGGTCTACATAATTGATCTGTCTTTTACCATTGATATCTTTATCACAAGCTGGCAGTTTTAATCCATTAGGCAATACGTAATGTTCATAGAATTTTTGTGCCTCATAATCCCAGTTGATTAAGTTCAGGACAGGAGTTTTAGCCAGGTATTCATATGGGTTTCCATATTTCGCCCTGATTACTTCTTTACGGTTTTCTTTGAGGGTTTCATACTCGATATATACTTTACGGCCATTCCCTCCCAGTCCATGGACAGTGATGTTATTACGCCGCTTATCATTCTTATAAGAGTCCAGTCCAAACAGGTCAACATATTCACTATAGGTAAGACCTATTTTGTTATTAGTTATATATTCCATCCTGCTGTCTTTTGTTTTTCTGGCACATCTCGTTTTTATTTTTCTTACCTTCGATTATTGTTCGATTAAGTTTACAATTATACAGATATTCTGTATTAAAAGAAAATATTTTTTCAAATCGTACAGAATATCTGTAATAAGCACATACTCAATTGGAGAAAACAATTAATCAGCGGTTTAAAGAGGTGGTTGACTTCCTGACAGGGAATAAACTCGTGAAAAGCAAGAAGGATATTGCGCTGCAACTTGGTATCAGCCAATCTTATCTTTCAGAGATTCTGAATAATAGAATTAAGATAAGCGGGGATTTTCTACAGATATTCTTTATTAAATTCGGTATAAATCCAAATTATATTTTTGGTACATCTTCCGATATTTTGCTTCAGCAACTTAATATTGCAGCAGAACAAAAGGCACATCTGGTAAATGAATCAGCAGTTGTTTATCCACAAACAACAGTATCCAAAAATGACACCCCAGCGCTGCGAAAACATGACGCTCCAGCTGACACTCCAAATCTCAATTTCGGCGTACCAAAAGTAGTGTCCGTGAATGAGAATAATGAAGAACTGATCAGTCTTGTCAATGTAAAAGCGGCGGCTGGTTATCTGAACGGTTACGCAGATCCGGAATACATTGAACGTTTACCTACTATCCGCATGCCAGGGATCAAAGGTGGTTCACACCGGGCGTTTGAAATCAGGGGGCATTCTATGTCACCAACAATGCATAACTCTTCTATAGCGATAGGCCGTTGGGTAGAGAGCTTCGATGATATCCGGGACAGATATGTTTACATAGTGATCACAAGATCAGAGGGTATCGTGATGAAAAGGGTATTAAACAGAATTCATGAAACAGGAAAACTCATCTTACTCTCTGATAATCAAAATAAGAGGGAATATCCAAATATAATTTTAGACGTTTCGGATGTAATAGAGGTCTGGAAATTAAGAGCAGGTTTTATATTTGAATTCCCTGAGCCAGGAGAACTCTACAACAGATTCAATGACCTGGAAGCGAAGGTTTCTATTATGCAGGACCAGATGTTAAGAATGCTTAAATAAGTTTAGAACTATACTGTTGAAGAACAAATGGTTTTTATGGGTCTGGTGAATTATAAGGGTTAAACTATTGTTTAATAAGGCGATCCGGTAATTCAGATTTCATCCTATTGATACAAGTGGTTTTAATGGACTTAGTTAAGCACCGGTAAGCCTATTTCTTTTAACAAAAAAGGGTGGATGTCTTAAAGACACCCACCCTTTTTAAATTTAACTTATCTTTTCTGACTATAATTTGAAACCGTAAGCGATACGCAAAGCGATCTGTCCTACACTTTTGTTATCATAGTTGTTTGCATAACGTAATGCATCACCTTTACCAGTATTTTCATATTTAATACCTAAGTCTAAACCATTACTCCATGAGTAACCAAGAGTTGGCGCATAAAGGAAAGTTGTTTTTGAATCTTTAGATACGCCAAAAGCAGCACCTACTTCACCCATTGCATAGATACCTGAACCTGTTGGATCAAAGAAATACTTTAAGCCAGTTTTTACAGGAATGTAAGCATAGTCCGGAACTTCAATGTTATTGACAGCACCTACATTATATACACGGTCTTTTGCAAAATAGTGATTATAACCAGTTGCGATTGGCACCGATAATTGTTTAGTTACATCAAACTGTGCACGTACATCAATACCGGCGGCAACGCTATAATTATTATTTGTAGGGATACCTATATTTGCACCAACACCTATTTTTTGAGCACTAACATTAGTTGTAAAGAACATTGCCACAACAGCTGCTGCCGAAGCAAGATATTTAGTAGAATTTTTCATTTGTTTATATTTATTCATGTGTTTTGACGATTGACAATTATTATCAATCTTTCATGGGGTAAATACAAAATGCATGCCACTACGATAATCAACTGCTCTTTTTCCTGATCAAACAAGCCTTAAAATGGTATAGATGGCTTTTTTCAAAACAGGAAGTTTTTCAGCAATAATCAGGAACGTCATCTCCTGCAACATTTGGTAAGGAATACTTGATCAGCTTATGTAACAGCCGCTTACTGACCGAATGACTCCGTATATAATTTGATAACTTCCTTCTTTAATTGGACAGGATCCATTGCAGAATCAAGCCAGTTTATCATAATACCGTCTTTTTCCATTTTTCTGAAAAAAGTCATCTGCCTCTTTGCAAATTGGCGGATTGCGATGTACAATTTCTCTTTTAAGTCTGGTAAACTGAGCTTATTTTGAAGATATTCAGTGATAAATTTATATTCCAAACCATAGAAGAGCAGCATTTCAGCACCTACTCCCCGCTTTAAAAGCCCTTCGACCTCTTCAATAAGACCATTGTCAAAACGCTCATTCAGCCTTTTATAAATTCTTTCTCTACGGGAATCAACCTCTCCACCAAGCCCGATCACTAAAGGATTCAGCAAGGGACGGTTTTCTTCTATTAATGTATGATGTTGTAAATATGCCGCAATCTCAATAGCTCTGACTAATCTCTTAGCAGAAGAAAGATCTGCATGGGCCGTTAATGCAGCCGGATATTCTGCCAACACTTTACGTAATGCTTCAATATCATGTGATGGAAGACTTGTCCGCAATTCTTCATTGACTGGCACTGCTGTAAACTCATGATTTTGCAGGATACTATGAATATACATGCCCGTGCCGCCGCACAGCACCGGTACTTTATGCTGCTGATTAAGATTTTCAAATATTTGATAGAAATCTTCTTTAAATGAATTCACATTATAATTCTCACCTGCCTCTCTGATATTAATCAAATGATAGGGAATAAGTTTTTCACCAATCTTATATTCGTGCAAATCCTTTCCGGTCCCAATATCCATATCCTTAAATACCTGCCTGCTGTCTGCACTGATAACTTCCCCATCCAATGCGGCTGCAACACTAACCGCAAGTTTAGTTTTTCCCGAGGCCGTTGGACCAAGTATAATTAAAAGTGGGTTTTTCTTTATTTGCATGGTATGATATATTTCAGGTTCCCCATATTAAAAACACGGCTATAGTTTAAAGATTTTAAATAGGTTGCTTTCTCTGTTGCTGTCAGTTCAGCAATAACAGTACTGATTTCTTCTGGCAAGCGATGCGGAAAATAGCGGATATTATTCACCGTATCCAGCCATATTTCTGCGGGAGGGATTTGCCCAACCAGTTCAAAACCTAACTTGGTATAACCTTTTCCATAAGACCAGTCCAGATCGGCATAGGTCATCACATCACTGGGGAGAATAGTTTTGATTAAATGTTTGATCAGCTTGCTTAGCCCACCCTGTATTGTAAATCCATCGGCAGTGGCGAATCTGATCAGTTCAACAGAGGTGTGATCTTCGTGTCTTCTGGTCATTTTTCTTTTGCCACTAAAAGTAGCTACTGCAACAAACTGACCATCAAAAATCAAGGCATATCTATGTCTCGCTTTAGCTGATCCCTGAAGGTGGTTCTCTTTCAGGAAAGTATCTGCCTCTGGCTGGGTTATACCTATCACAGCGGTTTTCCTACCATGAATCCGCTGGTTCTTTCCTAGTAAAGCACTAATACGGCTCAGAATCTGTTTCGGTTTATCAGCCCAGATATCTTCCCAAAGTTGAATCAACTGTTTGCCTGAAACCGTATATTCCTGTTGTAATCGTAACGTTTCTGCTGAATCAGGATGGATGGCTATACTTAATAAATTAAGATACAATTCATCATTATCCAGGAACTTTAATAAAAGAAAAGAGTCAGAAGTATAAAGTTCTGACTCAATGCCAATATCCAGTAACGCTTGTTTAAGCTCTTGTTGCCAGCTTATTTTTTGTACACTCACTCTTGTTTTTTGTTATAGCAATACCTGCTCTTTTTATCTCCATTGAATTTCAAGTTGCCTTACACCCATCCATGCTCTTTGAATATCTTGTAGCCTGCAGCAACTTTATCCTCTATTAAATTCAAAGTTACGTCATCCAGCTCTTTAATAAACATAACGCGCTCATGCTGAGGAATAGAATCTGGCAATACCTCAAAAGCAACATGATCATCCTTAATCTCTATACTGAGAAAAAATACACCGGATTTTTCCTCCCCATCTTTCTGTGCAGGCGAAGCAGCCCAAAGATCGTATTTCTGATCACTATTTACCCCATCATTGAAGCCTAAAGTAGTATAAGGTTGTAAAGTTGCCCTGATTGTTTGAAAAATTTCTATAAGATCCGTTTTCATAGCTTTCATATTTTGAATTCATAAGTATAACAAGCATTAAAAACTATTGTTTACCATTCTCTACATTTAGCCACCATTTCGTATCCGGATAAATTCCACCGAGCACAAAGGTTTCTCCCATTAAAGGAGTTGTTATCGGCTGCGCTGATTCTTCAGCACTTTTAGAAACCCGCAAAATAGAATCATTCCAGTCGTGTAATGCCAGCGTGAACTTTCCCCAATGCACTGGTAAAAGTACTTTTGCTTTCAGATCCTTTGCTGCCATCACCGTTTGTTCAGGAAACATATGGATCAAAGGCCATAATTCGTTATACTGCCCGCATTCTAGAATTGCCAGATCAAACGGGCCGTGTTCGTCACCAATAACCTTAAAATGGCTGTCATAGCCAGAGTCTCCGCCCAAAAACAATTTATGTTCGGGAGTTTCCAAAATAAATGAAGACCATAAGGTGCGGTTGCGTTTAAATAATCTTCCAGTAAAATGTCTTGCTGGTTTTGCTGTAAATTTAAGACCACATAAAACAGCTTCTTCCTCCCATGCAAGTTCAGTAATTTTCTCTGCCGGAATTCCCCAGCGGATTAAATGAGATCCTGCGCCTGCCGAGGTTAAAAAGTGTTTTACGTTCCCCTTTAGCTTTAATATACTTTGATAATCCATATGATCATAATGATCATGGGTAATCAAAAGCACATCAATTGCAGGAAAATCTTCCGCTCTGATAAAATCAGTACCCGCGTATTGCTTTTTACCAATAAAAGAAAACGGGGAAGGTGTTTTACTGAATACTGGATCTACTAGTATTTTTAAAGTATCCAGCTGCAATAAATAAGAAGAGTGTCCAAACCAGGTAACTTTTGAACCCGATACGGAATCAAGTTCTGGTGAAACATGTGGTAAAATAGCTGCTGGCCTGCTGTTGGGATTACCCTTCAGCATGGCTTTGACGATTGCAAAATAACCATCTTCGGGCACCATAGGCGTTGAAGATTGATTTTGGAGTTCATCGCCTTGCGCATTAGGCAACCGCCTGATACGTTCCAGCCTTGCACCTTCCGGTAAACGACCAAAAACTGGTAAGGTTAAAATGGCATAAACCAATAAGGATAATGCGCAGAGAATAAATAAAGTGATATACATAGGTTTAGAATGGCTAATCATAAAACTATACGATAACATCAACTTAAAATGCTATGCATAGGAATTCTGGAACGAATATAACAATTGGATGAAGTATCAAGCCCGGGAAATTTATTAATATTGCACGAGCCTGTTAATTAACAGCACCTTTTTAATTTTAAACACTTACCATACCCTAAACAGCGCGAATGATGGGCATTAATACTGTTTTTCTAAACCATAGTTTTATAGCGGAAACACAAGCTTCCTTATTAGTTACAGATCTTTCCATACAAAGAGGTTATGGAATATTTGATTTCTTTAAAACAATAAATGGCAGGCCTGTTTTTTTAGATGACCATATAGCCCGATTTTATAATTCTGCAAAAAAAATGCATCTGCAGATCAGTCAGACTCCTGCAGAATTAAAAGATATTATTGCTGAATTGATGCAAAGAAATAATTTGCCGGATTCAGGAATCAAGATGACTTTAACTGGTGGTTATTCTGATGATGCTTATACCCTTCCGGCTGCACAGAACCTGGTCATCAGCCAGACGGCCTTAACGATCCCCCAGGGGCTTCAGGCTGAAGGAACTACTTTGGTTACTTATCCCTATCAAAGACAATTGTCAGAAATGAAGACGCTGGATTATTCTATGGCAATCTGGTTACAACCATTCATTAAAGAGAAGAATGCGAATGATGTATTGTATCAGTATAATGGCTTTGTCAGAGAAACGCCAAGGGCCAACTTTTTCATAGTGACTACTGAGGGTGAAGTTGTTACTGCTAAAAACAATATTCTGGCCGGAGTCATTCGCAAAAACATCTTGAATCTAGAGGACACAGGTTTTCAACTAACTGAACGTGAGTTTAATCTCGAAGAACTATATAATGCAAGTGAAGCCTTTATTACCAGTACAACGAAAAATATCCTTCCGGTGCTAAAAGTAGATGATAAAGAAATTGGTGGCGGTAAAGTGGGAAAGATTACCACGCAATTATCTGCTTTGCTGCTAAAGAAAATAGGGTAATATTCTTTTGAAGAAATATTACCCTATTTTCTGAAAGGCCAGTTCAAAAAAGCTATGGCTATACGACTGCGGGATCTTCTTTCTTTGGAACTAATTTTTCTGCCAGGCCTGCTCCGGCAGCGAGTAATTCATTGGTAATTGACCTTGTATATTCTGAGATCTCTGCTTTAAAGTCTGCAACAGACGCACCAGACCGGATCTCTTCCAGTCTTTTTTCCCACGAGCCTGTCAATTCTGCTTGTGCAATTTTCTGATCTTTCACCACGTCATAAACCGCCAGACCTTTAAAAGTTGGGACAAGATTTCTTTTCTCCCGCATAATGTATTCTCTGGTAATCAGTGTTTCGATAATTGATGCTCTGGTTGCCGGAGTCCCCAGCCCACTATCTTTCATCGCATAACGAAGTTCCTCATCTTCAATCTCTTTACCAGAAGTTTCCAGTGCTTTTAATAAAGATGCCTCATTATACAAGGGCTTAGGTTTAGTCTGTTTCTCTAACAAAGCTTTTGCTATAATAGGCAACATTTCCCCCTTTTTAACTTTTGGAAGAGAGGGGTTGTCCTCATCTTTCTTATCTTCTTCTTTATCATTTAATACCGACCGCCATCCTGCAGAACGTATTACTGTTCCATTTGCAATAAACAGCGAACCGGATTCAATAGTTATTTTAGTTACTTCTTTTATACATTCCTGATGGAAAGCTTCCAGCATACGACCTACAACCATATCATATACAGCCTGTTTGTCAGCGCTTAAATGAGCAGGAGTTTCTCCTGTGGGTAAAATAGCGTGGTGATCGGTAACCTTTTTCGCATTTACACTCCTTTTATTTAAAGGTACGGTCATTAAGAATTCTGCCTGTTTTCCAAAATCAGGGTGTGTTGTGAGCTGTGTAATCAGTTGAGGAACGCCGGCAAAAACATCATCTCCAATATACCTGCTACCTGTACGCGGATAAGAAACCAATTTACTTTCATATAAATTCTGCAGCAAATTAAGCGTCTGATCTGCGGTATAACCTTTACGTTTATTGGCCTCTTGTTGCAAGCTACTTAAATCATGCAATAGCGGAGGTGGTTCTTTGCGCGGCTTAGCTTCCACATCCAGGATTTTTCCTCCGGTTGGGAATCCAGAGCCTACATCTTCAATCTTATCAAATAAAACCTGAGCTTCTTCTTTTACATTAAAGTTGACTGTAGAAACTGCCTTAAAAAGCTGTCCGTCCTTATCCAGCTGTATTCCCAGCTGATAATATAATTGGGGTACAAAATTCCTGGTTTCAATAAACCTGGAGCAGATCATTGCCAAAGTGGGTGTTTGTACCCTGCCCAGCGAAAGTACTGATCTTGCACCAGCAGATATACTCAGGGCCTGAGTAGCATTCATTCCGACCAGCCAGTCGGATTCTGACCTGCAATGTGCGGAATTAAATAAAGTGTCATAATCAGTACCGGGTTTCAGATTCCGAAATCCTTCTTTAATAGCTTCGTCAGTCTGCGAAGAGATCCAAAGTCTTTTAAATGGTTTTTTACATTTCAGGAAATAATAGATATAGCGGAAAATGAGTTCGCCTTCCCTCCCGGCATCCGTTGCGACAATAATCTCTGTAGCCTCATCAAAAAGTTTCTTGATAATATCGAGCTGTTTCCTTACTCCTGGATCTTCAACAAAACCATCTTTAGTTTTAATTTTCCGGATCGCCAGTTTAAATTTAGCCGGGAGCATGGGCAGATGTTGCCTTCTCCAGCCAATAAAGCCATATTCCTGCGGAGGTGCCAATTGAAGCAGATGTCCGAATGCCCAGGTAAAAGTATAACCTTTCCCCTCAATGTATCCGTCTTTTCTACCCGTTGCGCCAAATACTTTAGCTAATTCACGTGCAACGGATGGTTTCTCTGCAATTACAATCTTCATCTATTCTCCTTTTTTAGAATCCCTAAATTTCATCAAAATACTTCACATTAAAAAACCATTAACTCCTTTCCAAACTGCATTAACCTCTCCAAAACACTTAAAGAATATGATGTCAGCAAACAGGTTGCTGGCTTTTTAACACTCATTATCAGTGAGATCTGGCATCACAAGCGATACCTGTCCAGAACGAGAAGGATGTTGAAAAAAAGGTGAAATCCAGATGAAGCAGAATTTTATTTCTGGCACCAGGAATGAATGCGCAGCTTAGATATCGCTGTCTTTTTTATATTGGAGACAGCAAATCTAAACCAACTTTAAAAGTATTACAATGCGCCTCTACAATATCTTTAATAGCAGGTGAATACCCGCCACCCATACTAACCTGTACGGGCAACCCTTTTTCTTTACAAAATTGAAAAACTATTCTGTCTCTTTCTCTGCATCCTTGTTTACTCATCCCCAGCTTCCCCAACTTATCAGTTGTCAAAACATCTACTCCAGACAAATAAAATACAAACTCCGGTTTGTGTTTCTCCAGTAATTCAGGCAGTACATGTCCAAGCAGTGAGAGATAAACGTCGTCACCTGTTCCAACATCCAATCCAATATCCCAATCAGAAACCTCTTTGCGGAAAGGGAAATTCTTCTCCCCGTGCATAGAGAAGGTAAATACACCCGGTACATTTTCTAAAATCTGGGCAGTCCCATTTCCCTGATGCACATCCAGATCTATAATCAGAATCCGTTTATAAATGCCCCTGTTCAACAGATAATTTGCAGCAATAGCCTGATCGTTCAGCAAACAAAACCCTTCCCCCCAATCAGAACCTGCATGATGTGTACCACCTGCCACATTAAAAGCAAGGCCAGACTCTTTCGCGAACAGTGCTCCATCAATCGTTCCCTGGGTAATTCTTAACTCCCGTTCCAGTAGCTGTGCATTAAGAGGAAAACCTATTCTGCGCTGCTCCCTGGGTGGTAAAGTAAAATCTCTCAGCTGCGACCAATATCCCAAATCATGCGACAACAATATAACCTCTTCACTCACCAGTTCAGGCGCAAAAAGCTGATCAGCACTAATCACACCTTCATGTAACAGCTGCTCAGGTATAAGTTCATACTTTAACATGGGGAAACGATGTCCTTCTGGTAAAGGATGTGCATACAAAGGATGATAAGCTATTTTTATCATTTAGTTCAGAATTTCCCCCACATGCTTTTCAATATTATTGCAAATTTCGTCCACAGGTAAATCATTTGCATCCTCGCCAAACGGGTTTTCTATTTCTTCGGCAATGAGCTCCAAACTTGCCAGTACATATAAGATAAAAGGTACAATCGGAATCACGAAATAACCCAGACTAAATACCCAGCCGAATGGCAAAGTAATCACATAGATAAATAAGAATTTTTTTATAAAAGCACTATAAGAAAAAGGGATGGGCGTTTTCTTAATCCGCTCGCATCCCCCGCATATATCTGTAAAACGGTTCAGATCCCCACTTAATACGATCAGTTGCTCGCCTGAAATCTTGCCCGCAGCCTCCAAATCAAAAATCCGCGCAGAAAGACTCGCTGCAACCTGATTAGGAATATGCTTCCCACCATCAACTTCTACCAAGAAGCTGTTCTTACCAAAATACTGTTTCTCCCGAAGATGCTCTTTCAATGCAAAAGCATATTTTGGAATTGCATAACTGAAATACTCATATTCCTGCGCTCCCAACTTCAGTGATTTGATCTTGATTGCCAGGTTCCGGCTGATATTCGTCAGCTCTCCCAATAATCTTCTGCCCTCCCACCAACGGTCATAAGAAGTATTTGTCCGGAAAACCAATAACATGGAAATCACAAACCCCAGCAAACTATGCATCATACCTATATTCTTGACCGTTGCGGTTTGTGCTAACTTTAAGAAATGAAGCTCTGTATAAGCGATGATACCAGAAAACACAGCCACGCTAAACATTAGCGGCCATAACTTCCGGAATGTATCTGCCTTATGGATATGAAAAATAAACGTGAACCAATCTTTAGGATTGTAATTTATCATATAGCTATCTCTTTACTTATTTTCAACAATAACTCACCTGTCAGGAAAACATCCTCAAAAGAATTATATAAAGGTACAGGGCTTAAACGAATCACATTTGGCTCTCTCCAATCTCCTAATACATGATGTGCAACTAATTTTTCAAAAACCCCTTTCGCATTTCCAGAGGCAATGATAGAAACCTGTGTACCCCTGTCACTTTCATTTCCGGGCGTAATCACCTGATATTGCTGATGACCAATAGCCAAATTTACCTGTTCTATCATATAAATCAGATAAGCTGTTAAAAGTTTACTTTTTTCCCTGATCGGCCCCATAAAACCTGCAGCTTCAAAAATTTGTAGTGAAGCATAATATAAAGCCATTGGCATCACCTGCGAACAGCTAATCTGCCAGCCATCTGCTCCAGGTTCAGGCACAAACCCCTTCTCCATCTTAAAACGGGTAGATTCCTGGTATCCCCACCACCCTGCAAAGCGGTTTAAGGTATCATCCTTAAAATGTTTTTCATGGACAAATATGCCTCCTATTCCACCGGGGCCACTGTTTTGGTATTTATAAGAGCACCAGCAGGCAAAATCTATATCCCATTCATGTAATTGCACTGGAACATTTCCGGCCGCATGTGCAAGGTCAAATCCTACAATTGCACCAGCAGCATGACCAGCTTCAGTGATAGCCTTCATATCAAACCATTGGCCGGTAAAATAGTTGATCCCACCAAATAAAACCAGGGCCAGCTCATCTGCGTTTTCAGCAATACGGGCAATAATATCTTCTGTCCGCAAAGTATACTCGCCAGCTCTTGGCGCAACTTCTATAATAGCTTCTGCGGGGTCATAACCATGAAAACGCACCTGACTTTCCAGTGCGTACTGATCAGAAGGAAAAGCACCGGCCTCCATAATGATCTTAAATCTTTTCTGCTCCGGGCGATAAAAACTAACCAGCAGCAAATGAAGATTAACTGTCAGCGTGTTCATCGGACAAACTTCGGCAGGCGTTGCACCAACAATCGGCGCCATTAGTTTTTTAAGCTCCTTATGATAGAACATCCATGGACTATCTCCCTCAAACCAGCCCTCTACTGCAAGATTCTGCCAGTTGTCCAATTCTTTTCCAAGCACTTCACGTGCCGATTTGGGTTGAAGCCCCAGTGAATTACCACACAGATATATAAAAGGTTTACCATTTTGCTGTGGAAATAAAAATTCATCACGGAATTTACGCAACGGATCCTGTTCATCCATTGTCCTGGCAAATGATAATGTATTTTGAAAATTCATATTTTTTGTAATTATTCGGATCAGTGTAATGCTTTTTGCAATTTTAATAAAAAAAAGCAGAATCAGACAATCTTATACTGGTTTTGCACTAAGTGCTATGGTTTGAAAACCGGTCAATAATTTCCATCACTGTCAGTCCTTCTTCAGCGAAACAAGGATTGGCCGATTTATTTAAGAAATAGCGTACTGTCGCCTCAATCATCGGTTGCTGCACATGCTGCAGTGCCTGGAAATTAAAGATCTCTGTTTTTCCGTCTACTGTTAATTCTATGTTACCTAGTCCAAAAACAGCAAAAGAAATGGTACCTTTTGAACCTGTGATGGTACAAAGGTCTTTTTGAGTAGTCAATGGCATATCAAAACACCAGGTTCCATTAAAAAATACATTATTTTTGAACTTCAAGACTCCAGTTACCAGGTCATCTGCCTGATATAAGGCACCTTGATTACCTGAAACTCCAAATGCTTTTTCAATTGGCCCGAAAAAATATAACATTAAATCTAATTGATGGGGTGCAATGTCATGAAACAGCCCTCCTCCAGCAATTGCAGGATCTAAACGCCACTGAATTTTCGGATCAGCCAATTCCTTTGCAGTCAGGGATGGTTGCAGGTAATCCAGTTTAATGAATTTGACAGTTCCAATTGTTTGTTCTTCCAGCAGTGCTTTAATTTTTTTAAATACTGGCTGTTCTCTACGGTAATGTGCAACAGTTAGCTTTGCTCCATATAAGGAAGCGGCTTCCACCATTTTTTCACCTGCAACAGCATTTACGGCCATTGGTTTTTCTACATAAACTGATTTCCCTGCTTTTAAAGCTGCGATAGTCAGTTCTTCGTGCGACAATGGTGGCGTTGCAATGTATATGGCATTAATTTCCGGATCGTCAATTAATTCTTGTGTATTGCTATACCATTTTGGAATTTGATGCCTTTTTGCATAATCTTCAGCTTTCTCTGCATTTCTGCTCATGACAGCTACCAGGCTGGAATCAGCAACTTTATTGAAAGCAGGTCCGCTTTTTACTTCTGTGACATCCCCGCATCCTATCATCCCCCATTTTATTGTATTCTGCATCTTATTCAGTTTAAGCTGGTAAATATGATAAAAATCTGTCTGCCGGATGCCTGTTAGCTCGCTGAAACTCTAAATATAAAAGGGGTATAGCGATGAAACAACCGCTATACCCCTTTTTAAGAGTTAGCAACTTAAACAGCCTGCTCTTTAGCTTGCATAGCAAAAGCTACAGGATTAGCCAAAGTTCCAATCACTTCTGGAGTTGGTACATCTGTACTTTCACTATAACCATGTGTCAATAAGCGAACTCTATTGATACAAACTCTTGCAAATTCAGGGACAAACAAGTCAAATTTCGAGAACTTAGCAGCTAGTTCAGGGTTTTCTTCCTGAAATTCTAAAATAGTATCTGCTACATTTTTCCAGAATTCAGCTTCATTCAAACCGACATAAGAGTGGAAAATATTACTTAAATATCTGAATACAGCATCAAAAATTCCTGATAAAATGAATAATGGTGCTAATTCATCATCAATTTCTCTCAAAACATTAACCAAATCTTCAGGTAACTTCGCTTTTGATTCTTCTGTCAATACGATTTCTTCTACAAAATCCTTAATGATGATTCGCTGAGGGATATAATCCTTCATGACCATAATTGTATTTTCCCCATGCGGACTAAAGAAGAAAGCATGTTTATAAAAAATTCTTAAGATAGGTTTAAGGTAGGCCTTTAAGTAAGCCTGAAGCCATTCTTGTGGACTAATTTCAGATTTTTCAATCATTGCCCCAACCAAACTTTTCCCCTGATCATCGACATACAGCAAACTTGCCATCGTCATAATCTTCTCTCCTTCTTCTAAATAATTTTCTGCACTTTCTCTCCAGATCACCCCTAGAAACTCCTGATATTGATAAGGAGATTGAGGAATTGCGCTATATTGAGGATGGGTATAAGCTGCGGTCGCCACTTCTCCTAATAAAACAACCTTAGTTTCTTTCAGATAAGCATCACCATCCAGCATATCTTTTGCCCATTGGGTAACTCTTGGCGCAATAGCTAGTTTTTTAGGTGACAAACCTCTGAATATAGAAGTATTCAGGATCGAAATCGCTGTTTTAACGTAATGCTTACGTGGGTTACTAATATTGAAGAAAGTACGGATACTTTGCTGACATTTATAAAGGTCATTCCCTAAAGCCAGGGGTACAACATATTGACTGGCAATATCATGGGCAAGCTGTAAAACGATCTTGTTATTCCATTGCCATTCATGAACAGGAATAAATAAGTAGTCGGCGGGATTTAAGTTCTTATCGCTGAGTATTTCATTAAACTGGTTAATCTGTTCAAAACCTAACTCATCTTCATAAAAGACAGCCATATCAATGGATGCCAGAGATTTAAAATCAGCTCGCTTTTTATGAACTGCTAACCAGGCTAATTGTGTTGACTGTCCTGCTTCTGGTGCATATTTGCCTTGGTCGCTATGGTTAAATCCAATCCTGCCTTTATTAATTGTTGCCCAGGGATGTCCGTCCATCTGGCTTTCAATTGTCTGATAATCTGCATCAGCAAGCTGATTTGCGGTTAGGCGTCCTTTTTCATGGATAAATGCATCAGCATACAGGGTATTCAGTGTTTCTTCTACAAAATGTGCAAGCGTAAAGGATTTTACGCCAAAAGTGTGCTGTGTTTCTGTGAAAAATGCAGGCGCATTATCCAAAGGTACAGCTGTTTCATCCACAAATTTATGAAGCGATTCTTTCTGGATATGCCAGTAATCTAAAGCACGAAGACTTGCCACAAAAGTATAATAGATATTTTCGTGATCCGTATTTAAACGGAAATGCGTCAAACCAGCAACATCTGTTCCTGTAATTTCAGGCGCTGCAAGTTTTTCGTGCATGAGTTCTACAATGGCCTTGGCGATATAATTTAAATTCACCTTATCCCAAACTGCTTTCTTAAGCGGCTTAATATTGTCAAAATGATTGTAATTCATGGTCTTTATTTAACTGTGGACAGTGACTTAAACTGCCAGGTTTTCTGTTGCAAGAATATCTTTAAGTGGGTTTTCTGATTCATCGGCCTTTGCCACACCAAAAGTCTGGAAGGCAATTTTCTTTTCAACTTTGTAAGCTTCTCTGCCTAACACGGTATTAATGATTGAGGAATTCCGGTAAGCACCCATCCCTAAATCCGGGGTTACAAAACCATGCGTATGCAATTCTGCATTCTGTACAAAAATTTCATCGCCATTGGTATCTATAGCATAATTGCGTCCGACTCCATACAAATTATCTTCATTCCTTGAAATCCGGTGGTGAATGCCTTGCAAGAATGCAGGCTCTTTATATTTATAACCGGTAGCCAGTACGACAAAATCAGTTTGCTCTACAAATTCTTTTTCTACCTCTGTATGGTAAAAATGTAGATTGGCACTGCCATCTTCGGCGGCAGTAATATTATTCAGCTGGCAGTTAGGGCTTAATTTCACATTGGGCTCTTCACCGTCCACGCTTAATTCATATAGTTTATCAAAAATCTGATTAATTAAACTATAATTTATGCCTTTAAACAATGAGTTTTGCTTACTCAATACCTGCTTACGTTTTCCATCAGGTAGATTATAGAAGTGGTCTACATATTCTGGTGAAGTCAGCTCCAAGGTAAGTTTTGAATATTCCATTGGAAAAAAACGATCTGGACGGGTAAACCATTTCAGTTTTAATCCATTTTCTGTTTCCGGCAAAAGATCATAGAAAATCTCTGCAGCACTCTGTCCTGAACCAATAATAGTTACGTTTTGCTGCTTCAGCAGTTCACTTTTGGTATTCAGATAAGCAGAAGTGTGGATTACATGAGCAAGTTTGCCTGGTTTTACAAAGTCAGGCATTTTCGGAATGGTTCCGGTACCTAAAACTAATTTACGCGTATAATAAACCTGTTTTTCTAAACTATGCTGATCTTCAACGATCAGTTTATAAAGCTGCTGTGTTTCGTCATAGTCAGTGCTTAATACTTTCTGATTAAACTGACAGGAAGGCAATTGTGCGATTACCCATTTGCAATAGGCATTGTATTCCTTACGCAGGATATAAAAATCTTCCCGGATATAAAATTTATACAACCGATCGGTTTGTTTGATAAAATTAAGGAAGCTATAGGGACTTGTTGGATCTGCTAAAGTTACCAGATCGGCCATAAATGGGACCTGAAGGGTAGCATCGTTCAACATCATTCCAGGATGCCAGTTAAAAACTGCAGCCTGGTCGAAAAATATAACCGACAAATCTTCTAAAGGTGCTGCCAGCGCGGCCATTCCCAAATTAAAGGGACCGATACCAATACCTATGATGTCGTAAATCTTTTGTGTTTTCATTTATTCTCAGAATTTATACTCCGGCCACCTGGCCCATTAATGCTACATCTTTACTTTCGGGGAATTTTTCCCAATACCACTCACGATAGCAAAAAGTTAAGTTTGCATCTTTAGTTGGCATTTTTATAACACGCTGGAATTTGAAACCTAACCTGGTTACGAAAATGTGCATCGCTCTGGACTCTACAGCCGCTTCACCAATACATTTCCCCACAACCGGATTCATAAATACCAGGTCCATAATCATCTGTCCGATACAGAAACTGTATTTTTTATTCTTATCAGTCGGCGCAATTAACAAATGTGCTCCGTAATCTGTGGCTAAAGCTTCATAATAAGCACCTACGGTATCACGCATTGGCCAGTAGGGCTCGATGGTAAAAGTAGGTTCACCATTAATTTCACCAATAATACTATGGGAATGATCACTTGGTATGAGTGTGCGGTAAAAAGTTTCCAGGTCTTTGATTGGCCCATCCATTTTCCAGATTGGCTTGGCATGTTCCTGGTTAAACCAATCGTGTGCCATTTCCAGATCTCGGTCTACGTCAAATGAACGGAGCGAAATTGTGATGTCTTCTTTAGGAAAATATCTGCTATAAATAACCTCATCAATTTTTGGTTTGATCAGGTTATCGCAAAAGAAATACTTATTTAGTGGATTTGGGTAGGCCCTGTAGATTGCCGGATTATCAATGGGCGCACTCGCTTCATCTATATTATATAGGTTGGTCAGCAAGTTTCCCTTCACTTCCCAGCTTCTGCTGTTAATTACATAATCAACAAAACCAGTAGTATCTGATTCTTCAAATTGCTTAAATTCAAGATAAATCAGATCGATCAGCGTTCTTTCGTCTGCCAGGCCATTGCAGCCTAAAGCATTTACAATACCCAGCAGGTTATTGATTAGCAGGTAATAGGTTAATTTTGGAAAGATTAAAGCTTCTGGAACTATAGATCCGCTTTCCTGGGCTAAATCTGGCAGGTAGCTTAATAATTCTTCTGTTTTCCCTGCTCTGAAAAAGAAGCCCTGGTTATCTCTGAAATAAAGTTTGGCCGGAAAATTCTGACTATCCAGCTCCACCAGTACATTTTGCTGATGAAATTCAAAAGCCATTCCATATTTGTTCAGTATCCCAACAATAGGCCCGACACAGATATGCAGGTATTGTTTGAACCAATTGATGGCCACCTGATCGACGGGTTTATTCTTAAGTTTTGCAGCGTGCTGGATGACATTGACCATTCTTGGTTTTTCACCCAATAAGCTATCCTGACATAGCGCGGCCAATAAGGTCACATTTTTATCTGCAGCTTCATCTTTAAACACATTATGGCGGATACTGGTGTTAAAGCCATCGATAAATTTCCCCTGATACGTTACAGAGAAAAAAGCAGGGTCAGTGATAAATTCAAGCTCTGGAAATTCTTTTTTCAATGCTTTACCCAGCTCTGTTTTTAATAAACGGCTTACATCATATCCTCTGTGCAATTCTCTGGTTAAGTTTACGCGTTCGGAGTTGGTAATTTTTACATGCAGTGAGAATTTATACATCCAGTCACTTTCGCGGTTATATACAGTGCGTACAGAAGAAGTTGGGGTATATACAGCACCCCAGTTACCCAGGCTATATAACAAACCTTCTTTTTCCATCGCTTTTACCTCAGGTTGGTCCAGCAGATATTCTGCCTCCCAAGGATGCATTGGCAGTACTTTCCAGGTTGCATGTTGAGCTATTAATGATTTTATCTGATGATCTGCCGGAATTGCTTGCAGCAATTCTGCTTTGAAAGTATCAGTAATATCAAATCCTTCTGCGTTTTTCTCTATTACCTGATCAGGTGCGATCAAGAAATAAGCTAATTGGAACTGGCCGGCAGTTTCTGGAGAATATTGCAATAGTTCTTCCTCGCTTTTGAAACCCATTCTCCCTTTAGTCAGCGGATGCGAATTATGTCCTAATGCTAAAGATTGTTCTGTTTCAATGAAGTTCATTTTCACCCGGTTAACTAGTTTCCCGGTACGGTTGAAATATTCCTGGTACTTTGTTAGGTTATCAATACTGTTCAATAAACGCGATTTCACCAGTTCTGCATTAATTTCCGGGAATTCTGCACTTGCAAATAGGATAATCAGCTCCATAAAGCGCAAGGCATCTATTGGTTTGATTTCATCAGTAACCAGTTCGCGTGAAATTACAGGGAAGTGAAATACATGTCTTCCACTTTCTGCATAGTATTTTAAGGGCGCGAATACTTCAAATCCAAACTCAGAAAAATCGAAACGTAAGTGTAATTGATGTTCTTTCAGTTTCAAATAGTCAGCCAGTGGCTGGTCATATTTGGGAATTCCCTGGTAGCGGCTCCAATTACTAAACTCCCTGCAATAGCTGTTTAAGAGAGAATTGAAGTTAATTTCTCCAGAATTCTGTTGTAGTTTTATTAAACTGTAGGTATTCGTTTCCATGTTGTTTGATGATGTTGAAGATGTTTTTAACGTGGTCAATTGTAGTTAGCGGGTTAAGCAATGTAAATTTGAGGTAGAATTGTTTGTTGATTTTAGTGCCTGCAACGAGTGCTTCTCCCCCATTGAACATACTTTTTTTGATGAATTGGTTCATTGCACACAGGTCTGCTTTTCCATCTCTCGGGTTGTAGCGGAAAACAAGCGCACTGATATCAGATTCATTCATCAATTCAAATGCTGGATCTGCTTGCAGCATAGCAGCAATTTGGGCAGCGGTATGAATAATCGTCTCAAAGTATCCGCCCAATTTCTCTTTCCCCATCATTCTCAGGGTAAACCAGAGTTTTAAGGCGTCGAAACGACGGGTAGTTTGAATAGATTTATTAACTTGATTAGGTAAACCGTCATGGTCGTGATCTTTAGGGTTCAGATAATCAGCATGGTGCGTGATCAGACCGAAAAACTTTTTGTCTTTAATCAGGAAAGCTCCGCTGCTTACTGGCTGAAAGAATGATTTATGATAATCTACCGTTACTGAATGTGCTAGTTCGATTCCATTAATCAGCCTGCGCGATTTATTGGTCAACAGCAAACCACAGCCATAAGCTGCGTCTACATGAAACCATAAGTCATATTTAGTACTTAAACGGCCTATTTCTTGCAAAGGGTCGATATTTCCGAAATCGGTTGTGCCTGCTGTTCCTACAATCGCAATTGGGATATTTCCAAGGGCAATCTCTTGTTTAATTGCGTCTTCAAGCAGTACAGAGTTCATTCTGAAGCTACGGTCGGTTTTAATTTTCACCACGGCTTTTTCACCCAGTCCCAATAAAGAAGCATTTTTCTGAATGCTGAAGTGGGCCATCTCTGAAACAAAGATCCTGAAGCGTGAGGCTTCAGCTGGCAAACCATCTTGTTTAATATTGTGATTCAAGAGTTTAAAGGCATAATGATCTCTGGCAAGCAGTAAACCCATCAGGTTACTTTGGGTACCACCACTGGTAAAGATTCCATCTGACAGGTCACCGAAACCGATTTCTTTACAAGTCCATTCAATTAGCTTTTGTTCCATTAATGTTCCGCCAGCGCTTTGATCCCAGGTGTCTAAAGATGAATTGATAGAAGAGATCATAACTTCTGCTGCAATCGCAGGGATTACCAGCGGACAGTTTAAATGTGCAATATATTCGGGATGGTGAAAGGCGACAGCGTGGTTGGTATACAAACTCTCAACTTCATCCAAAAGTGTATCGTAATCTGCTAAGGGAGTGTCAAAATTCACTTTTGCAAATAATGGACGTAATTCTGCTGGAGTCACTCCGCTGAATGGCTTTTTATTGTTATCCAGGAAACGCTTTACGGCAAGGGTTACTTTACCTATGGCATCCAGATATTCTTCTTGATTGTCGTGATGGAAAATGTCCCTTTGAGGATTATTTTCAAATAGTGTAGTTAACTGTTCTTCTTGTAGGTTGATTGATAGCATATCGGTCTTAGTTATTCACGGTTTTATATATAATAGGGGTTAATAATAAGCGTGTTTGTTATGGTGCACAAACGTGAAGTCCGGTGCGTATTTAAATTAGCGGAAGTGGAACCAACAAGAGCGAAAACAAGGTGTAAAATCCTCTTCTTCATTACGGTTTAAATTTCTTCGCTAAGTAAGATTTTATTTAGAACAATTACAAATTATATTTAGACTAATTACCAATAATGGCTTAAAAAGCTGTATATCAGCTGAATTTTAATATTAAATTTTAATAGTTGAGTTAATAATTTTTTAACACAGGAGTTCCATGCGGTAATTTCTCCACTAAAACGATAAAATGAAAATTAGATTTTTTAAGCTTGGTTAGTGCGTGCTTTTCGTTTGTCTTTGCGCTTCCCTCTCCAGAAGAGAAAACCGGTTAAGGGTAAGCTGGCGCAGATAAAGCTGGACATAAAGGCAATGATTTTACCTGTTGTGCCTAGTATTTGTCCGGTGTGCAGGTCGTAAGACATTTCATTTAACTTTAGCCCATTACTTTTATCCCGGTGGGCCAGTTCTTTAACTAAAGCACCAGTATTGGCATTGAAGTAATAGCGGTCACTTTTGTAATAGAATAGTGCTTTTTCATAAACAGTGATGTCAAGCGTTGCCGAACCTTTTGCAAGAGGGGCAATCAGGAACATGTCTGACTGGGGAGATCGTTTTACGCTTTCCAGAAAGGTAACATCAAGTAATTTATTTGAATCCAGTAGTTTGGTTACTTTCACCACCGGAATTTTTTCTTCCAGCGCATAGGCATTGCCCAGGTTAATTGTGTTCTTCACCCCTTTTTTCAGCCAGTCGTAACTGATTGAAAGCCCTGTAAAAGCCAGAACAAAAGCTATTAAGCAAGTATAAATTCCTAAAACGCTATGCAGATCGTAATTTACACGGCGCCATTTTCCATTAAATTTAATGGTTAAAGACCGCTTAACTTGTGTTTTTCGTTTAGGCCACCAGATGAAAACTCCGGTAATGAGCATCCCTAAAAATATAAACACGGATACGCCAACAACCATTTTCCCGATTGGTCCGGGCAACAAGAGGTAGATATGGATAAACTGGACAATTGTAAAGAAGTCTTTGCGCAGATTCTGATCATGGAGAACCATACCAGAATACGGGTTAATGTGAACGGTGTAGAATTGCCCTTTACCTGTTAAGAAAATTACTGCCGCCCTGTCTTTACTGACGTACACAATTCTGCCGACCTGAAGCTCAGGATGAACTTTTTTTGCGATTGCACTTAGTTTGGATGGTAAGAGCACTGCCCTATTTTGCACTTCGACTTTACGCCAGGGTTCTGTAGCATCTCTTATTTCATCTTGAAAAGCGTACAGACAACCTGTTACACTCACAATAAACACTACTAATCCAGAGGTTAAACCCAGCCATCTGTGTGCGAGACGCGCAATCTTCTTCAAGTTCATTCTTAATATTTGATCAAAAATATAAAAATAACGCATTATTTGGAATTAATCCAAATAAATCATTGCTTTGCGGTGTAAAAATCAAAAAACCAAACACATGAGAAAAAATCTATACTTAATTTTAATATTGATGATTGCTTTTACTGCGGGCGCAAATGCGCAAACGGTAAGCGGAATTATCAGTAACAATACCGAACCGCTTAGCGGTGCAAATGTCAAAATTGAGGGCAAAAAGCTGGAAACCAGTACTGACAAGGAAGGACATTTTGAATTAAAACTTGAGCCAGGTACTTATAATCTGATTGTGAGTTATATTGGTTACAACCAAACAGTTAGAAAAGTAACTTTAGTTAAAGATCAGCAGTTGAACCTGGAACTGGCACTTGATCCAAGCAATACTATGGATGAAGTTGTGGTAGTTTCTTCCCGTAAACCGAGTAAGGTTAGTGAGATCCCTGGAACAGTCTGGATCATTGACAATCAGCGGTTACAGGAGCAAATTAAAGGTGGTGTTAGCTTAAAAGAAGCCTTAGCCAGATTGATACCTGGTTTGGATGCTGGTCCTGAAGGCCGTACAAACTTCGGTCAGAACTTAAGAGGCAGAAATGTCCTGGTGATGATTGACGGGGTTTCTTTAAACAGTACCAGATCGGTGAGCAGACAGTTTGATTCGGTTGATCCTTTCAACATTGAACGCATTGAAGTACTTTCTGGTGCAAGCTCAATTTATGGTGGCGGTGCGACGGGTGGAATTATCAATATTATCACTAAAAAAGGACAGGCCGGACCTCCTGCTTTCACGACTGAAGCTGGTATCCGCAGCGGTTTAAAACAAAATGCTGATCATGATGTGCGTTTTGCACAGTCTATTTCTGGTGGCAGTGAGAACTTTAAAGGCAGAATTGGTATTGCTTATCAGAAAAACAATGCTGCTTTTGATGCAAATAACAAACAGATCTTTACAGATATCACACAAACAGATCTACAGTACAACCAATCTTTTGATATTTTCGCAAATACAGAATTTAAGTTGACTGCTAAACAAACTTTGAAAGTAAATGCACAATATTACAATTCTGGTTATGTAGGTAATAAAGATCTTTTTCTAGGTGCCAATTATGCAGGTTTATTAGCTAAACCAGAACTTTTAGAAATGAGAAATGGTTTTTCATCTTCTGTAAAGCCACAAACATCCCGCGCATCGATTAATGCTGATTACCATGCAGCTGATATTTTAGGTGGTCAGGATTTATATATCCAGGGATCAAGCAGAAATGAAAAATTCAGCTTCCACCCTTTCCCTGGTCAGGTGATTAACCCGGCAATACCAGGGGGCCGTCTTATTTATTCAGGGTCTACAGTTCAAACGACCAGGTACAGTGCGGTGAAATTAGTACTGGCTAAACAATGGTCAGCTTTTAATTTAACTTATGGTGTGGATGGTGATAATGAAAACTTCATTGGTAATCAAACTGTATTTGACAGAGCACTTGCTGCTTCAAGCGGCGGAATGATCAACAATGGAATTGCAACAGTACGTCGTTATCCTGGTGTTGACATCAATAGTCTTTCTGGTTTTATGCAGGCACAATGGAATCTGACAAGCAAACTGAGTTTATCAGGTGGTGTGAGACAGCAAAGAATGTACGTGAAAGTTGCTGATTTCGTTGGAATTAATGCACAAGTGCCTATTATTTTTGGCCTGGGTAAAACTGCGGCTACTATTCCTGGCGGTAAAAGTAACTATGACGTGAACTTGTTAAATGGTGGTTTGGTTTACAAAATCTCTGCACCTGAGCAGGTTTGGGTTAACTTTGCACAAGGTTTTAACCTGGCTGACCCAGCTAAATATTATGGCCAGGGTACTTATGCGCTGAATGGTGCAAACTGGGATTTAGTGAAAGGAAGCAGTGTAACTACTTCTCCGCTTACGGGATTAAAAACTAACCAGTTAGAAACAGGATGGCGTCACCGTGGTAAAGTACTGAATGCACAGGTTGCTGCTTTTTATTCGTGGTCTGATAAAGACATGAAAACAAATACAGCCAACTTCGCTGTTGAAGTAATTGATCGTAAGCAACGTAATTTCGGTGCTGAAGCGTCTATTTCAGCGACCTTACCAAGTGGTTTTGAAATTGGTGGAAATGGTTTATATATCAAATCTCAGTTCAAAGCAGATGACTCGTGGAAATTACAGGATATCAGCAATGCAAGTCCATCAAAAGCAACTGCATTTATTGGATGGAGCAATAAGTCAATAGGATTTAAAGCGCAAGGTTTCCGTTCTTTCGATTTGAAAGACAATGTGAACAACGAATTGAAAGGATATACAACAATAGATCTGTTAGGTCACGTTAAGTTACCTCTTGGAACGCTATCATTTGGTGTACAAAACTTATTAAACAAAGCGTATCAAACTATCTGGAGCAAACGTGCCCAGGTTCTTTACAGCACATTGGGGGTTCCTCAAACTTATTATTACTTAGGCAGAGGTCGTACTTACAATGTAAGTTATACGATTAACTACTAATAGCTAATATTCAATTAAAAAAAGGGGCATCCAAATGGTTGCCCCTTTTTTTGTTAACCTGATTATATGATTACAGCAGAAATATCGTTGATGATGAAAGAACTCTAAATAAAAAAAATGAAATTCTATCAGCATTCGATCCTTCTCAGAGAAAGAAAAAGAGGTTTTCACTTGATTACTTCTGATATTCTTCAGGCGTTTCCAGAAATCAGTACGCTAAAAACCGGTATTTGCCAGGTTTTTATTCAACATACGTCTGCGTCGCTAACGATTAATGAGAATGCTGACCCGACAGTACGCCATGATTTCGAAATATTTTTCAATAAAGCTGTTCCAGAAAATGATCCGGATTATCTGCATGATGAGGAAGGCTCTGATGATATGCCTGCCCACCTAAAAACTGCTTTACTGGATACATCTTTGATGATTCCGATTCGTAATGGGCGTTTAGCACTGGGTACATGGCAAGGAATTTATCTTTGTGAACACCGGAATTATGGGGGATCCAGAGCAATCCTGTTAACAGCCTGGGGAGAATGATGGCGGCAAAATGCCAACGAATCATACAATCTATTATGCATTTGAATATATTTGAAGACCGAAATATAAAATCGGCTTACAAACAGGTATCAACCTCTCCAATCAAATTATTCATATGAAAAAAATAATTGCGGTAAAATCAAAAAAAGAACTTAAAACATTTATTGATTTTCCTCATGAGCTCTACAAAAATGATCCGTACTATGTTCCGGAATTATTTATTGCTCAAAAAGACTTATTAACGACCCACCCTTTTCATAAGCATTCTTCGCTGCAGACTTTTTTGCTGTATGATGGAGATCAGGTAATTGGTCGTATTGCCGCAATTCAAAATAACAACCACAATATTGCAAACAATTCCAATGATGGTTTCTTTGGTTTTTTCGATTGTATCAATGATGCGGAGAGTGCGTCTTTATTGTTTCAGGAAGCTGAAAAATGGTTAAAAGCGAAAGGTTTGACTAAAATGATCGGCCCTGTTAATTTCTCTACCAATGAACCTTGCGGTTTACTGATACAAGGTTTTGATTCCCGCCCAGTAGTGATGATGCCTTATAATGCGTCTTACTATCCTGCGTTACTGGAACAAAATGGCCTTGCAAAACAGGTAGATCTGATTGCCTGGAAGTGGGACGGTGATGCTTATGATGATCGTTCTGTACAATTAATGGATAAATTGCAGTCAAGATTATTACGAAGCAATATTACTATCCGTAAAATCAACATGAAAAAATTCAAGGAGGAAGCAGAAAACCTTCGCGAAGTATACAACAAAGCATGGGACAAAAACATGGGTTTTGTGCCGTTGAATGATGAAGAATATGATTACCAGGCCAAAGATCTTAAGATGATTTTAGATCCTGATTTTTGTCTTGTTGCTGAACAGGAAGGAAAGATTGTTGGTTTTGGTGTAGCTATACCAGATATCAATGAAATCCTGATCAAAATTAAAAGAGGAAGATTATTCCCTACAGGTATTTTTAAACTGCTGCTGAATAAGAAAAAGGTTTCTGGAATCAGGATTTTATTGCTGGGCGTGGTAGAGGGTTACCGTAAAATGGGAATCGAAGCTTGTTTATATGGAAATATCATTAAAGCTTATAAAGCTAAAGGATTAAAGTACGCAGAGGCATCATGGACACTAGAACACAATGATTTAGTGAACAATGCGATCAAAGCAATTAAGGGAGATCCTTATAAAAAATACAGAATTTACGAAAAAACAATTTAAGGCCCGAGAGGTACATGAAGTTCAACAGTCATTTTTCAATTGCTCAGCGCCCGGCATTGCTGATCCTGTTTATCGTATTACTTTTAAATAGTACGGGGCTTTTGGCGCAGCAAAAGAAAGCTGTTAAAGCAAGTAATGATCTTTCTTATCTGAATGATTCGACGGTACTCAACAAGAGTGATTATCTGCTCAGGTTAGGTAAAGTGTTTGAAACGATCAACCAGGTACAGGTCACTACTTCTTCTTTTTATTTGCTGAAGCCTATTGCGATGCATTTAACGAAGGACGAGGCAGCAATCGGCCTATTGAAAAAACGTTTGTCACAAAGTGACCGGACACTGAATGTGCAGAATCTGCAAATGTATCAGACCTTGCTGGATGAGTTGGAGACCAACAATTTAGGCTGCATGGATGACCTTCAGCGTTATGAGAAAGAATTAAATGGGCTTAAAACCCAGATTCTAACCTTGCGCAAGGATTCTGTACTGATGAAAATCTTCAAAACAGATTCCTTAAAGCGGATGTTTAAGGCTGAATTTGTAGAGTTGGGCAAGAAACGTATTGTGATGGATAGCCTGATTAAATCCAATACCAGTTTGATCAACAACCTTCAGGCACGTACCTCTGCTAATATCATTACGGTCAGAGAATTAAAGTACACAGCTGATAACCAACTAAATTCTGTAAGTATTAAAGCTTTTAGTAAGGAAAGAAGGTATTTATGGGAATCGGTAGATCAAAAAGCGAACAAAAGAACCGACTTCCAGAGATTTATAAAAAGCGAACAGCAAATTTCAGGTTATTATTTCGAGTATACGCGGGGCAGCAGATTTTTGTTACTGGTACTTGGAGTTGCTTTTTTCTTCTGGGTATATTTCAATTTTAAGAGCCTGAAGCAGAGAGGTAGATTAGAGTCGGTTAAAGATTTGAACTTCACTTTCATCAGGCAAAAACCTTACCTGATCACGCTGATCTTCATCTTAACGCTGGCGCCTGTTTTTGACTTACTGGCTCCTGCGCTTTATATAGAGTCAATTCATGTTTTATTAGCATTGAGCATTACTGCGCTGCTTTTTAAAAGACTACCTAGAGAAATTTTCTACAAGTGGTGTATTTTTGTACTGTTACTTATTTTCCCGATTATCCTGCGTTCTTTGGGAATGCCTGCGCGTTATCAACGCTGGCTATTATTGATATTCGGTATTGCCTCCCTTGTTTTTGGGTTGTATAGCTATAAAATTTTAAAAGAGAAAGCTATAAAATACAGGCTATTGAAGAGTGTTGGTATCATTTACATCATCTTTAATTTCCTGGCCATTATCTGTAATTTGTTTGGCCGCTTTACTTTAACCCAGATTTTTTACAGTAGTGCTGTAAGTTCATTACTACACGCAATCTCCTTGATTATCCTTGCAGGAGTGATTACTGAGGCTTTTCTATTACAGATCAAAACGAGCAGAATCAAGAAGAATTATCCGGAGCATTTTGATTGGGAGCCTGTAGTAAAAAGTTTGCGTGGTTTATTAGGTATCGGCGTATTTTTGATCTGGTTGATTTTATTATTGGTCAACCTGAATGTATTTGATGGTTTATATACCACTTTAGTGGCTGTATTAACCGAAAAACGCAAAATTGGAACCCTTGTATTCACCTTTTGGGGTATCGTCTTGTTCATGATGATCATTTGGGTCGCCAACTTCCTGCAGAAATACATTGCTTACTTTTTTGGAGATACTGGTGATGATTCCCTGGATGATAACAAAGGAGAGCGTTCTAAATTGATAGTAACCAAACTAGTCTTGCTTATAGGCGGCTTTTTAATCGCTGTAGCGGCCTCCGGGTTGCCGATTGATAAGATTACCGTTGTACTGGGTGCTTTGGGCGTAGGTATTGGTTTAGGACTTCAGAATATTGTCAGTAATTTCGTTTCTGGTATTATCCTGATTTTTGATAAAACGGTTCGTATTGGTGATGTGGTAGAAATCAGCGATAAAAAAGGCAGAGTTAAAGAGATAGGGATACGTGCAAGTACTTTATTGACTGACGATGGTGCGGAAATTATCATTCCGAACGGGGCTATTTTATCTAATAATATTATCAACTGGACGCTGACTAATAATCAGATGCGTGTGGTGATCGAGTTCTCAGTGAGTAATCCTTTCCAAAGAGAGGAAGTAATTGACCTGATTAAAGATGTAGTCGCTTCGAGTGATAATATTTTTACGGGTAAAGAACCTAAGGTGATCATTGTCCCTAAAAATAAGGTTAGCAGTACGATTAAGGTTTATTTCTGGTGTAAAGATATCTCCATGGCTGAAAACACGAAGAGCACCATCAATTCGATAATTTTTGATGAATTAGAAGAAAAAGGAATTGAGATTTTATAAGTAGGCGTTTGTAAGACTGCTAAGGACAGTTCATAAGGTTCAGTTTAGTTACTTTGAAAAAACTCAGCTAACTCTTATTCTTATGAAATCTGTAAATACATTGTTGTTTACTTTAAGCTTATTATTACTCTCTGAAATAACTAATGCTCAGAATTACGTAAATACTGCTGTCTCAAATCCATTAGTAACGCAAAACGTCTTCCTGAAAAAAAAAGCTGATCAAAGGTTACCGCCACAATTTGAAAGCAGCAAAACAAAGTTACCAGAACCATTGTGGCCTAAAAGACAGGATGTAATCCGTTGCTACTGGAAAACCTGGAAAATAGCATTTTCAAATCTGCATGGAGTCACGTCAGAGAATCATTTTATATCCCCTTACATTGATCCTGCGTTTAACCATCACATTTTCATGTGGGATACTAGTTTTATGGTCTTGTTTGGTCGCTATGGACATAATGCCTTTAATTTTCAATCCAGTACAGATAATTTTTATAACAGACAGGAAAAGGATGGTTATATCTGTCGTCAGATATCTGAATTAAATGGAGATAAACTTTTTGAAAAATTTGATGCTTCCAGTACTGGCCCCAATATTCTGCCTTGGGCAGAGTGGGAATATTTTCTAAATTTTAATGACGAAGAACGGCTAAAAAACGTCTTCAGTCCGCTTCTTGCCTATTATCAGTGGTTTAGAATTAATAGGTCATGGCCTGATGGCTCTTATTTTTCTACTGGTTGGGGTTGCGGGATGGATAACCAACCAAGAATACCAAATGGATTTTCCAACCAGTTCAGCCCTGCTTTCATGTCATGGATAGATACAACCCTTCAAGAGATATTCGCTGGTAAAACACTGATTGCAATGGCCGAAAAATTAAATCGCCAGGAGGAAGTGAAAGATATTGTAACCGAAGTTGAACAATTAACAGCCTATGTCCAGCATCAGATGTGGTCTGATCAGACCAATTTTTTTTATGACCGCTACCGGGACGGTAAGCTTTCTAATGTAAAAAGTATAGCTGCTTATTGGGCTTTACTGGCAGAAGTAGTGCCAAAGGCCAAAATAGGGGCATTTATAAATCACCTTGAAAATCCTGAAGAATTTGCACGTTTACATCGTGTACCTACGCTTTCGGCAGATAATCCTGCCTTTAATCCTGATGGGGGATATTGGCGCGGTGGAGTCTGGGCACCTACGTCATACATGGTGTTGCGTGGGCTCACGAGATACAAACAGGATTCGCTTGCCTATGTGATAGCAATGAACCATTTAGACAATGTAGTAAAGGTATTCAACCAGACTGGAATCCTTTGGGAAAACTATGCACCTGATAAAGTTAAAGGTAATGACCATGAAAACCTGGTTGGGTGGACAGGTTTAGTCCCTATTTCAGTGCTTTTTGAATACGTATTTGGCCTCAGGCCTGACGTACCAGAAAACACGATTGTCTGGGATGTAAGGTTGACGGATGAATTTGGTATAAAAAAATACCCGTTTAAAAAGAATGGCCTGCTTGATTTTTGGTGTGCTGCAAGAAAGCATTCTACCGATAAACCAAAAATCAAGATTCATTCCAATGTGCCTTTTGTTTTAAAGTTGATCTGGAATGGAGGAAGTCAGCTATTGAACATCAAGCCGGATAAATCTAAAGATTAACAACCTGTCAGAGATTGCGTTTGATCTCTGGCTCCCATAGATCAGAACATCTGTTTATATAGTCATTTACAGTTTCTTGTGTATAATTCTTCACCAGTGATTTATTATTAATATCGATAGAACTATAAAGATGACTATATATCAGATTTTCAAGGCTCTTGACAATTTTGTCGGCTTTATATTCTTTTGACACCTTACGTTTTGCAGACTCAGATAGTATTTCCCTTATTTTTTCATCTTCATATAAGAAGAAAAGAACATCTGCAATTTTTTCTTTGTCGCGCGATACCACAAACCCCGTCTGCCCATTATCGACCAACTCAATTTGTGCATTATCCCTATCTAAAGTACTGATAGTCACAACTGGAATACCAACAGCCATTGCTTCTGCGATGACCATCCCAAAGCTTTCTCCAATTTTGCTTGCAGCAAGAAATATATCCATAGCGCTGTAATACATCAATAGCTGCTTTAAATCCAATGTCGTATCAAAAACAATTATTTTGTCCAATATATTCAGGCCTTTTGCATGTCCAAGGATTTCTGGTGTAGCTCCAACTAACAGAAACTTTGCATGCGCTGCTCTTTTTACAAATTCTGCGAATCCGTCCAACGTAATCAGGTCAAACTTGGCGTTATCTGAGCGCCCCACCCTTCCAACAATGAAGGAGTTCTGCAAGTTGTTTTGCTGTTTAAATGCTTTCAACTCGCTATTTGTTGGCAGAAGGCTGTTAATATGGTTAACATCAACCGGATTTGATAATACTTTTCTTTTGGAGGCGAAATCATCTTCCAGATCACGATCGGTAAGCATCCGGCGGACCAGAATCATTTTTGATACAAATAAATCATAATCTATAAGTTCATAGAACCTGGAATGATTATATAATCCAAAGATATTGGTCATCAGCACTAGCTTTGGTTTGTTTGCTTTTACCACCGCAAAGAGTTCTGGATTCAAAGAACCGTCTCCATGCCAATGAAACACATCAGCTTCTTGAAGCAGTTTGGCTAGTTTATTCAGATCCCCATTTAAAACAACAACATTAATACCTAATTCCTGAATCAGTTTTACCCTGGCCCCTCCTTCTTTTACTCCAACAACTGTAACTTCGAAATTATCTTTATTCAGATATTTACTGATTAACTGAATGGTGTACTCAGTACCTCCTAAGCCTAATTCATTGCCGGCTTCAATAATTCTTATCTTTTTCATCGGGTTATAATTATTTTTTAATGGTGATGAAGCTATCATTTGCTACTCTATTTTGTTCATTTCGGTTGATGTACTGCTGCACATGATGGTTTCATCGGGTTATTATTGTTTTTTAATGGTGATGAAGCTATCATGTGCTACTCTATTTTGTTCATTTCGGTTGATGTACTGCTGCACATGATGGTTTCATCGGGTTATTATTGTTTTTTAATGGTGATGAAGCTATCATGTGCTACTCTATTTTGAACAATTTACACACTTTTTCAATCCTCAAATGGGTCATATGTCCCAAAATCCGGATGACTTATTTCGTTTAAACATAGAAGCCCCGCATTGCTGCAGGGCTTTCTGTGCTTAAACGAATAATTAAAAAATTATAAATACCGGGTATCAACTCCAGCCCCAGAGCCTTTAGACCCTATTCCGCTTACCGAAGCTTCAAATTTCCCTGAACCTTTGTTAAAACCAATCTTAAAGCTGGCAGTTGGGGTTGCCCATCCATAGGCCCAGGTAATTTGCGAATAACCGTTAGTCCTTTTAAAATTCTGTGCCTTAGCATCTGCCGAACCTAAAGTCATAGAGCCATTTGCTGTACAGCTGTTTGCGAATATCTTACCATCTTTATAATGGATAGCATGTGTGACCTTGATCCACCCGCGATGTGTTAAAGGCCACAAACCTTTAATAGTTAAATCAACCACGGTATAGGTTCTGGTCGCAGAAGCACTTGCTGCAGCCATAGTTTCTTTAGCTTCAGGCTGATCACTTAAATCAGCACCTTTGGAATTATCTTCGATAAGAATAATATTGGAAAGCATGTTGTCATAAATAATTCCCTGTGCATTAAATACACAGATACTAGTAAACTCTTTACCGTTACCTTTCCAGTGTATCTCTGCATAAGCCTGCCCAACTTTCACCAGGGTATCTAATGCAGAGTTTAAACTTAAAGCTACTGTTTGTGTAGTGGCATCATCTCCCATTCCAGTGGTTACTTTCTCGTCCTTAACCGCACTCAATTATTTCACTTGCAAAGACTGTTTTTCTATCCCGTTATACTGAGATACGTAACTGGTACCAGCAATAATTTGTTTGATAATTTCCTGACGGCCGGCATCGTTGATGAGCTGTCCTTTGTAGGCATAGGATACCGGTTTGACGTCTGCCTGACTGAATGTTTTATTCCAGTTTGCAAAAGCAGAATCGAGCTGCATTTTAGCTACTTTACTAATTTCACCAGCCGGAGTTTCAGTAGCAGGATTGACCTTGTCTTTCTTACAAGATGTAAAGAACAGGGAAGTGCATAGCACTGCGATCGCCATACGCGAAAGCATACTGAGTGTTTTGTTTTTCATGGTAATCAGATATATGTTTTAAATAGATACTACAAGTATGCACATTTTTTACATACAAACCAGAAGGAAAAGCATCAACAAAAACACCTATCATATTACATAAACATAAAAACAATATAAATTAAAAAATAAATCTGAATAACAGATGTTTATAAAAATAATATTATCAAATGATAACTTCAATGTTTATTATTTTAACTTTCTCTTACAGCTTGAGTTAAGATCTCAACAGCCTCTTCAAGTTCGCTGGCTGTCAAGTTCCCAAAGCCCAATCTCATCGCTGTAAAGCTATCTGTCTGGTATAATAGTTCTTGTGGGAGATGCAGGTTTCTCTTTAAACAATTTTTACTGATCCGCATCAGATTTAGCTGGGGATTCCATTTTGTCCAGACTGATAATCCGCCGGGTGGCGAAGAAAAACTCAGCTCTTCGCCAAGCCGTTTTTGTAATAAATCCACAAAAGTATCCCGGCGTTCCTGATAGATTTTCACCGCCTTTTTAAGATGGCGCTGAATCTCCTTTTCTTCCAATAATTCGGCTAGTGCCTGCTCCATTAACATATCCCCTTGCCGATCTACAAGCCTTCGGAATTTCGCCATTTCCCGGATCAGATTTTCAGGAGCAATCAAATATCCGGAACGGAAACCGGGTGCCAGTGATTTGCAAAATGAGCCAATATAAACAACCATGCCATTGGTGTCTGCACTGGCCAATGGAAGTACTGAATTTCCATTATAATGGAAGTCGTAGTCATAATCATCTTCAAGAATGATAAAGCCATAAGTGAGCGCAAGCTGCAACAATTCTACCCTGCGTTCAGCACTTAGGGTAACTGTGGTTGGGTAATGATGATGTGGAGTAAGATATAACATCCTTATTTTTTTCGTCTTGCACAATTCCCGGATGGCATCTACAGATATCCCATCTGCATCTACTGGAACGGAAATAATTTTGCCTCCGCACTGCTGAAAACACATATTGGCGAGATAATAACTCAAATCGCCAACGATAACCAGGTCTCCGGGTTCTATCAGCATACTGGACGCCATATAAATGCTCATATGAATTCCCCTGGTAGTCAGTATATTATTCTTATTAATATGAAGCCCCCTGGTATTGTTCAGATAAGATGCCAGTGTTTCTCTGAAGTATTCGTTCCCTTCCACGTGTGAATAACCAAAGTGCTTATAGTTAGTTTTACTTTTTAGAATTCCACCATAAACTTTGGATAACCTATCTAATGGAAGCAACCTGATATCCGGCAGACCGTCATTAAATTCCAGCCCCGCTGTGGAGCTAACCGTTAAAACGTCCAGCAAAATGCTTTGTTTGAAGCGATAACCGGTTTCCGCAGGATAACTAGTCAGGAACTTTTCATCATAGGTTTGCAGAGCAATATTTTCCTGCGGTCCTTTATTCCTTACAAAAGTGCCTTTATTAGGTTTTATTTCAGTCCATCCCTGAGCATCCAACTCATCATATGCAGCAATAATTGTTTTTCGGTGAACTTTCAGGTCTTCTGCCAGGCTGCGCGTTCCAGGCAGCTGAACTCCAGCTAAAAGCACGCCCCTTTGTATCGCATTAATCATTTGATGGGCAATCTGAAGGTACACCGGACGGTCTAATAACCTATCGATACGGATAACACTTGGAAAAGAAATTTGAACCGGACTACTCATAAACTTAAAACTGGTACCTATTAACTATCCGGCAAGGTAATACTTTTGGCACAAACAAATGAAATCAATGGAATTAGAGGAGCTTCTTCAACATATAGTCAGTAATGACCACCTACATGCACGCTTCCTGAATACACTCTCTTTACAGGAGAATATCGGGGCCAGGAAGATATCAGCGAATGAAAGACCGGAAACATCAACCTATATGGTTTTAAAACATGCAGCCGAAGAACACCGGCATGCCTTCTATCTGAAGAAACAAATAGCCAGACTAAATGCAGCAGCCTGCCCCACTTATGAACCGGACTACCTGCTAGCACCTTATAGCAGCAAGTATTACCTGAATAAGCTGGATCTGATGACCAGCCGTTATTTAAGGGACAATCTCCAGTTAACTGGCTCAGCATTAAAATTTGCAGCTTATTTGCTGGTAACTTATGCGATTGAGGTTCGTGCAGACCTGATTTATCCAATTTATCAGGCGGTACTAACCCAATATAAGAGCAAGGTTAGCGTACGTTCTATAATTCTGGAAGAGCAGGGCCACCTGGAAGAAATGACGGTTCAGCTCAAAAACTTTTCCACAACATGGGAGAAGCATGCAGAAAAGATTACTACTATAGAAGCGGTACTCTATCAGGATTGGATCAATGATTTAGCCAAAGCTGTATAACATGAAACTTGGCGCCAATGAGATGATGCTGGATAAATTAAAGTTAAGAAAGGCTGACGCTACTTTTCGTAGTTTAAAGAAAGAGAATAACTTATATGACTTCAGTTCAAATGATTATTTAGGTTTTTCACGCTCAGCAGAGCTGCGTCAGGCAATCGATGAGGCTTTTAAAAAGCATCCACGGGCATCAAATGGCGCAACAGGTTCAAGGTTACTTAGTGGAAATTCTGTCTTTGCAGAAGAACTGGAAAAAGAGATTGCGGGTTATCACCAGACCACAAATGGATTGATATTTAATTCTGGTTATGCTGCAAATTCAGCATTTTTTTCTTGCCTCCCACAGAAAAACGATACCATTCTTTATGATGAGTTCATCCATGCTTCGGTGATTGACGGGGCAAGATTGAGTTTTGCTACACGATACAAGTTCAGCCACAATGACCTGGAAGACCTGGAAAAGAAACTAAAAAGAAGTACTGGGGTCTGTTATGTTGCAGTTGAAAGTATCTATTCAATGGATGGAGATAGTGCCGATCTAATTGGAATTGCTGATTTATGCGCAAAGTATCAAGCGCATTTAATCGTTGATGAGGCACATGCTTTTGGCGTGACCGGAACAGGATTAGTCGACTCACTAGGAATACAACAAAAGGTATTTGCGCGCATAGTGACGTTTGGAAAAGCACTAGGCTTACATGGCTCTATTGTATTAGGCACTGATTTACTGAGAGATTACCTGATTAACTTCGCGCGCCCCTTTATATATACTACTGCCCTCCCCTTCTATCAGCTTTTAGCGTTAAAAACTGCCTACAGATATCTTTTAGCTCATTCTGGACTTCAGAGTACCTTGCAGTATAAATCGTCGCTCCTGAGAGCTAATTTACCTCCTCAGTGTCAAGCAGGATGCCACAACAATATAGGCGCGATAAATTGCATAGTCATTTCTGGTAATGCGGAAGCTATTGAATTCAGCCGCGCCTTACAAAGCAAAGGATTTGACGTACGCCCAATTCTAAGCCCTACTGTTCCCAAAGGAAGCGAGCGGCTGCGGATTTGCATACACACCCACAATACTGACAGCGAGATACTAGAATTATGCTATCATATCAAACAACTGAGTCAATAAATACAAATAACTGAGTCAATAAATTATATGCACAATAAGCCTTTATTCATCACTGGAATTGGTACCGAAGTCGGAAAAACCATTGTTTCTGCCGTGATTACTGAACAATTGAAAGCTGATTACTGGAAACCTGTACAAGCCGGAGACCTGCACAACACGGATACCGACAAGGTAAAACAGCTGATTAGCAATACAAGAACTGTTTTTCATTCCGAGACTTTTCAATTCGAGATGGCTGCATCGCCTCATCGTGCCGCAAAAAGTGAAGGAATTGAAATACGCCTTCAGGATTTCCATCTTCCCGAAACGAACAATCAGTTATTGATTGAAGGCGCAGGGGGCTTATTCGTCCCACTCTCTAATCATTTTCTGATGATTGACCTGATCAGGCTTTTAGGTGCTGAGGCTGTATTGGTGGCGAGAAATTACCTGGGCTGTATTAATCACACCCTTTTGAGTATCCATGCATTAACAAGTAAAAACATCCCTTTGAAACATCTGGTGCTCAATGGGGATTTCGATTTTGACACCCTGAATGTCCTGCTTCATCACCTGCCAAAAAATAGTACATGGAGCAAATTACCTGAATTCACAACGATCAACAGAGAAGCAATTGCAAATGCACCTTTTCAGTTTAATCCAATTCCAATTATCAATTAAATTTATTTAGCATGAACAGTAATACTACTATACGCAATGACTGGTCTATCCAGGAAATCGAAAACATTTATCACCAGCCGCTGCTGGAACTTGTTTACCAAGCCGCAACGGTGCATCGCCAATGGCATAAGGCCAGCGAAGTACAAGTTTGCACCTTGCTTTCTGTAAAAACAGGAGGCTGTCCTGAAGATTGTTCTTATTGCGGGCAAGCAGCCCGTTATCATACAGGAATTACCGTAAAAGCATTAATGTCAAAAGATGACGTAGTGGCGATTGCACAAAGAGCTAAGGATTCTGGTTCTTCTCGCTTTTGTATGGCCGCAGCCTGGCGCGAAGTACGTGATAACCGGGACTTTGAAAATATCCTCGAAATGGTACAGGGGGTAAATGAGATTGGCTTAGAGGTTTGTTGTACACTCGGTATGATTACCGAAACACAAGCTGCAAGGCTACAAGAAGCCGGGTTATATGCCTATAACCATAACCTGGACACTTCTAAAGATTACTATCAGGAAATTATCAATACGCGTACCTATGACGACCGGTTATCCACCTTGAACAATGTCAGAAAAGCAGGGATTTCTGTGTGTTCAGGTGGAATCATCGGATTGGGAGAAACGCATGCAGACCGGATTAATATGCTCCATACTTTATCAACACTGGCACAACATCCTGAGTCAGTTCCGGTAAATGCATTAGCAAGGGTGAAGGGTACGCCGTTAGCTGATTTACCAAAAGTTGACTCCTGGGAAATGGTCAGAATGATTGCTACTGCAAGAATCCTGATGCCAAAATCTATGGTCAGGTTAAGTGCCGGACGTGCAGAAATGACGACAGAAGAGCAATCCTGGTGCTTCATGGCTGGTGCCAATTCGATCTTTACCAGCGAAAGTGAAGAGTTGCTGGTTACACCAAATCCAAGATTAGATGACGACCGTAAAATGTTTGATTTGTTAGGCTTGAAGCCTATGCAAAAAGAAAAAAAATTAAACACAACTAATACAATATGAGTATAATAGAAGAAGAAACCTTAAGTTTAACTGAAAGAGATCTAAAGGTTATCTGGCATCCCTATACCCAAATGTTAAATGCAATTATCCCCACAGCGATTGTGCGTGCTGAAGGCTGTTATTTGTTTGACGAGGAAGGCAAATGCTACATAGACGCGATCTCTTCGTGGTGGGTAATTCTCCATGGTCACTCCCACCCTTATATCGCAGAACGGGTATCCGCACAAATCAAAAAACTTGATCAGGTGATTTTTGCAGGTTTCACTCATGAGCCTGCGGTTGAACTCGCTGAAAAGCTTTTAAGCCTCCTGCCTCAAAATCAGGAGAAAGTGTTTTATACAGATAACGGCTCTACGTCCGTAGAGGTGGCCTTAAAAATGTGCATGCAGTACTGGCATAATCAGGATAAGCCAAAAACCAAGGTAATGGCTTTTCACAATGGGTATCATGGCGATACTTTTGGCGCGATGTCGGTTAGTGGCCGCAGCGCCTGGACAGCTCCATTCGATGCTTATTTATTTGAAGTGTTTTACATTGATCTTCCAACAGCAGAAAATTTGCCTGAGCTGAAGAAACTGATTTCTGCGATAAGTAATCAGCTGGCGTGTTTTGTTTACGAGCCTTTGGTTCAAGGCTCTGCAGGAATGCTAATGTACGGGGCTGCTGAATTGGATGAGTTAATGAGACATTGCAGGTCGGAGCAAGTATTAATGATACAAGATGAGGTTTTTACAGGCTTTGGGCGCACGGGAAAACATTTTGCTGCTGATTATTTGGTGGAAAAACCTGATGTTATGTGCTTTTCTAAAGGTTTAACGGGAGGGACAATGCCTTTAGGAGTAACAACTTGTTCTAAAGAGATTTATAATGCTTTTCTATCTAAAGATAAGATGAAGACTTTGTTCCATGGTCATTCTTTTACAGCGAATCCTCTGGCTTGTGCTGCAGCTTCAGCGAGTATTGACTTGTTACTAATGGACGAAACTCAGCAACATATAGATCGGATTTGCCGCAAACATGCTGGTTTTATTCAAAGGATCGGGAAGCACATGCGGGTAGAATCAGCAAGACAAACGGGAACAATTCTGGCCATTGAATGGCGTACAGAGACCGGTACTTCTTATTTTGATGACCTGAGGAATTTATTATATGATTACTTTTTGAATAAGGGGATTTTAATGCGTCCGCTGGGAAACGTGATTTACATTTTACCTCCTTATTGTATCAATGATCAGGATCTTGATCGTATTTACGGAGAGATCGAAGGAGCACTGGAAATTTATTAAATTTAGAGGGGGCTTTTTGAAAGCCCCCTTTGTTTTTTATCCATAACGTTTCTCCAGGATAATCTCCTTTAGCTTTGTATACAGATTATAATGATTGAAATAAATATCTTTATTTCTTGTTGATAGCGGAGCAGGCTCTTTAATGATCTTCTTAATATCTCCTATAATATCAGGACTATCGAGATCTATTATCCTGATATAACGCTCATCGTAAATATCAGCGATGTTTGGCGCACCATTATAAATAGGAATTGTACGGCATAAAGCACAATCTACAAACTTTTCGGTCACGTAATTCCACTCGTTTGAGTTTTCGATTGCAATAGAATACTCATAGGGTAATAAGCCGGTAAATTTGTGTTCCAGCCACCCCCTAAACCTCCGGTCTTCAATTTCCAGCCGCTTTCCATAAATATCAATGTCCAGATCTGAATCCAGTATCTTGTTCAAAAGACCGATACGTTTATTATAAATCCCTACTGGTTTGTTTAAATAAGAGACAATCATGGATAGCTTTTTCTCTTTTTTAATAACTGTAGCTGCATCAAAAAATTGATAAGGGACCAGATCATGATAAAACATGTAAGAGGGAGATGTAATCACATCCCCTCCTATATGGAGCTTATGTGTTTTTTCAAATAATTCAGGATCATGAACAAGCACATAGTCACTGTGCAAGAGAAAGTCTATATATTCGTGTGCCTTACTAAATGACGGTTCCTGAATGACGGTAATTACCTTAGTTTTCGGATTGATGGGCTCATCAGTCCGGTTGAATACTACAGCATAATCATAGTCGTTTGCGATAGTAAAGGATAAATCATTGTCGTAAATAAGATAATTTGCTTTAAATCTTTTCAAGAGATTCTCTGAATCATCATAATTGGAGAGGAATTTGATCTTCGTCATAGGTATCTGTTTTTTTATAGATAACTAAGATAAAGAATGAGAAAAGCAGCGCATAGTATCTGCTTATTTTGGGACATATGACCCTGTCGGGCATAAAAAAACCGGTCCGATGAATCGGACCGGTCAAGGTCAATTATATAGTTAATAAACTTAAACTAACTGAACATTAATTGCGTTAAGACCTTTACGGCCTTCTTCTACATCATAAGTAACTTTATCGTTCTCACGGATGCTAGCCATAAGGCCTGTTGAATGAACAAAGATTTCACTGTCGCCATTTGCTGGTACGATAAATCCGAAACCTTTAGTTTCATTAAAAAATTTTACTACTCCTTCTTGCATTGTATTATTATTATAAATATTCACAAATGTAATTATATATTTTTATATACTATTAAAAAAACGAATAATATTTTTCTCAGCAGGCTAAAACGGCCGTAGTGTTATAGTTAAAAAAGCGCTCATACACAATTTTACCCTCTTTCACTTCAAATACCCATGATCCGTTCAAAGTGCTCCTGCCAATATCTTTATTGATTACATCCATTTTTAGTCTCAAACAAAAATATTCTCCAACTACCAATAGTTCAGAGATCTCTGCAGCACTGGTTTGTTCCATCTTCCTGGCATACAGAAAGCCCGGGGTTTGGTGAATAGTTTTGTCTGAATAGAACGCTTTAATAGCGTCATCATTTCTACCTTCCCGCCAGAATTGAATGAATTTATCCGCAACTTCCTGAGTATCATTATTGATTAATTTTGATAAACAATTGATTAAATAGCTGAAAGTACAAAAGAAACACGAACCATCAAACAAACACTTAAACAATAGATTATCAATTATTTACCAAATAAAAAAAAACTAATATGTTTTAGTTTTTCTGAATAATCGATATAGCTTTATACAATAATTCTTTAAATTATATTTTGCGCCTGAATTTTTATGGTAATGGCGGTACTTGTAGTATCTTCCGTAATTAAATCTGTTGATGTATCCCATTAATATAGTCCTAAAGCGATTTCTACCTGATTGTCCTTAATCAAATCCAGGTTATTGAGTTGTTGTGCCATATATATACTAGTTAATCTTCCTGTTCCTTCAACCGCTACATATGGCCCGATCTTATCTACGGCCAAAAGAGTAATTCCTTGTAGTTTAACTTCTCTGTCTTTCAATGCATTGTAGATACCGGTAACCCGAGGGTCCAGAAATGGCATTTCGTTAATGTTTTTAGCTGCATCTGCAACCAGATAAGACCCATCTGTATTCCGTTCCCAGCCCGGCAGCTGCAGGGTATAAACCATATCCAGATCTGATCTGTTAATTTCCAATATTGCTTTATACCATTTAACATATAAGGAAATCGAGTCTACCAAGCTCTGCTTAAACTCCAATACTGTACCTATTCCCTCCCTTTCCAGATAGCGGTTGCCTGAAAAGAGCATTTTCATAGTCTCTTCTCTTCCTGATTCGTAAAGTGGATTATAGAATTCTGAATATACCTCCCCTATTGCCCATCTTCTGAGGACTTCATGCCGGTCAATTTTTTCTATTAATTTCATCTGATTGATTTAATGGGCTATTTGATACTGAAAGAGAAAAAGGCGCTATTGCCAGGTAAAGTCTATCCTTTCGAATAATTTGGGGGTTCCCATGTTGTTGGGCAATTCCACTACATTGATAAAGAAATTTGTTTCAGCAATGTATAGTGGTACCCTGAATACAGTCTGCTCTTCAAAGTCTGGTTCTTCACTTATTGGTGTAACATCGAAGGCGATCCTTCCATAACTTAACTGAAATAGTTTCCGGTCTTTGCCATAACCTGCGGGTATGCATTGCAGAGATTGAATCCTTTCTGCAAGATCAGGAAGTATCCATCTGATGGGGTTAAAATACAATACATAAAACAGGGCAGGAAGATAAAGGAACTGGTGTCTGAAAAATTCACTAAGGCGTTCTCCTTCGGCCAGTGTTTTAGGCATAAAATACACATACTGTGGAATGGCAGTTTCTTCAAAAGGATACATAATTACTCCATCAATAGGCTTTAAAATACGGTTTCTGGCTTCTGCATAGGCTAAAAAGGATGTCATACTACTCATAAACTGCTGTTAATTTAGTGTTGGATTTCACGGTCAGTTCCAAGTTACAAAGAAATCGAAAGCGTAATCAGGTGATTGGGTTTTTGGGACTTTTGACCCTAAAAACAGGGGGCAATCATTTTTAAATTGAGATCAAATAAATCATTATGGAACAACCATTAGTTAGCTGTATTATGCCGACTGCCAACAGGCATAAATACATTCCTTTTGCAATAGATTATTTCTTACAACAGGATTATCACCATGCTGAATTAGTCATTATTGATGATGGCAAGGAGTCTATTGCTCCTTTATTGCCCAATATTCCGAACATCCGGTATTTTCACACCTCTCCACCAGGTACAATAGGAGCAAAACGCAATTATGCTTGTGAAAAGGCAAAAGGTGAGATCATTGTACATTGGGATGATGATGATTGGTATGCGTATGACTGGATTAGCCAGCAGGTTAATTTTCTGCTGAGCTCCGGGGCAGACATCTGCGGAATCAAACATATTCACCATTATTCTGCGATCATGCAAGCATTTTGGCAGGGTGATGCAGAGAATAGGAATAACCCAAATTCAAAGCCTTTTCTTGCAGGTGCCACTATGGTATACCGAAAGTCTTTTTGGGAACAGCATCCTTTTGAGGATTTACAGAAAGGAGAAGATGAGGGGTTTGTACAAACTCCTGGAGCTAAAATATTTGCTCATGATTATATTGATGGGTTTATAGCTATGCTGCATCCTGATAATACAACTATTAAATCATTCGAAAACCGCAATCACAAAAAGAACCGTTAACCAATCCTGAATATATTCAGGATATTCGCAGGTAACTACCTCCTTATGAAAACATATATATTCTTATTCCTTGCTATCATTTCAGAGATTATAGCAACTACCGCTTTAAAGGCATCAGAGGAATTTACCAGGCTATGGCCCTCTGTTATTGTGATTTTTGGTTATGCCATTGCTTTTTATTTTCTCAGCCTGACTTTAAGGAAAATGGATCTTGGTATTGCTTACGCGGTCTGGTCTGGTGTGGGTATAGTGTTGGTTACAGCATTGGGAGCCATTTTTTACAAGCAAAAGCCAGATATGCCAGCTGTTATTGGCATTGTACTTGTTATAATCGGTGTAATTGTTATTAACTTATTCTCAAAAAATTCCGGACACTAAGCCTGGAATTACACACAGGTCCAGCCCGCCATTTTTCTGTGGTTCCATTTTTTCTCCAGATAAAAGAATTCGCTGGCAGCAATTGCAGCTTCTTCTGCCTGTTGATCTAACGTACAGCTATCCAGATGATCTACTATAGAAGATGAAATCAGTGCATGTCTGAGTTTTAATGCAGCCAGTGTATTTGCATAGTCATTATCAGCACACCAGAATTGATAGTTTTCATCCAATTTTCCAGTAAGCCTGAAAACATCACGTTTCAAAAAGAGACACCATCCTGCAACTTCATACCTGCTGCGGTAGCCTGGATAAATACCATTATCCTGCTCAAATCCCATTTTTGGATGATGAAAAGAACAGAAAGGAGATGCGCTTGACAGGTCATAGTATTTATGGAAGGATTTTAATATTTCAGTAGCCCAGCCTGGGTGGAAATGGAGGTCGTTGTTGCACAGGCAAACGTATTTGGAAGAAGTTATATCAACTCCGATATTCATGTATCTATGGTAACCAAATGCTTCTTCAGGGTATATGGTAGTGGTATTTTCGTATTGGAAGGGTTTCATTTCTTGCTGTGATTCCATTACAACTACGTTAAACTTGATAGTTTCCTGATCTTCTGAGGCCATCAAAGAATTAATGCAGTGCTGGGTAATCAATTGCAATTCTTCGCTCTGCGCGAAGCTTAAAATAATAACGTCAATTTCGGTCTTGCTTTTCATAGGTACCTGTATTTGTTATCACAAGTTACAAACAAAATCAGAGGGTTATCCTCAGTCTTGTATTTGGGGACATTTGACCCATTTAAACTGAACAGTTGTTATTTATCTTCAGGTCAAAACAAAAGTTATGTCAAGGTTCATCAAAATCATCTTATTTGTATTGCTGCTGGCAATAATCGTATATCTATGTGTGTGTTTGTATCGGGTGGGCACAAAACCGGAACCTCATCAAAAAACAAATCCACCATCGATATATGCGGGCTATTAACCATATATAATTTCTTTCAATTTGGTATACAGATTGTACTCATTGAAGTAAATATCTTTATTTATGGATGAACCAGGCGCTGGATGAGCAATGATCTCTCTAATATCCTGAACGATATAAGGGCTGTCCAGCTCTATTGTTCTATAGTAACGCTGATCATATACTTCTGAAATGTTTGGTGCACCGTTATAAATAGGTGTGGTGTTGCATAGCACACAGTCTACAAATTTTTCAGTAATATAATTCTTCTCATTGCAGTTTTCTATACCTATAGAATATTCATAGGGTAATAAACCAGTGTGTTTGTATTTCAGATCCCCTTTATATCTTGAATCGTGTATATTCAGGCCACGGCCGTAGACATCAATATCCAGATCAGATTCCAGCATATTCATTAATACCTCTATCCTTTTCTGGTAATTGGCCTTACTGGAGTATAACCCCGATACAATCATAGAGAGTTTTTTTTCTTTTTTAATTTGCCAGGTCTGATTATAAAAGGCATGGTCTACACGATCATGGTAAAACATATAAGTGGGAGACTCAATGATCTTTCCTCCTAGTTTCACCTTGTTGGTTCTTTCAAACAATTCCTGGTCATGGACAATGATATGGTCACTGTTGGTCAAAAAGAATTTATTTTGATGTGCCTCACTCCAGGAAGGTTCCTGAATTACTGTAATAATTTTAGCTCCGGTTTTCAGGGGGGCATTGGCTCTGTTAAAAACAATAGCATAGTCGTAATCATCGGCGGCTGTAAAAGTTAATGAGGCATCATTTATTTTATAGTTTGCTTTGAATCTTGTGATCAGGTTCTCAGAAACCTCATAGTCGGAAAAAAATCTAATCTTCATCGTTTATAATTTTGCTTATTCCTAAGTTAAAAATTAGCGGACTGAATAGTGTTGGCAGCCAGATTATGGGACTTTTGGCCCTATCATTAGGTGTGAATCCTTTTTAAATTGTGAGATAAAAGAGAGGAAATCATGAAAATTAAATTATCACACCCGCTAATTTCCTGTATATGTATTACAGCGCACAGACCTGGGCTATTGCTTAAGGCAATAGTTAGTTTTGATACCCAGAATTATCCAAACAGAGAGTTGGTTATTTCTTATCCGAAAGAGGATAAAGAGACGAAAAATCTGATCGATAGCATATTAGAGGTATCAGATTTGAGAATTGTCCGGCTACAGCGTAAAGGAAACGAGTCATTGGGGGAAGCAAGGAATCATGCCATTGCCAATTGCAATGGAGATTATATTTGTTTATGGGATGATGACGACTGGTACCATGCCAGGAGATTAGCCCATCAGTACAACACCATGCGGACTAAAGGGCAATTTCATGAGGCAAGTATGTTAACACGTGTCATGTTATTTGATGCGGCCTCACAAAAAGGATATCTTTCTTTTCCTTATCTATGGTGTGGAAGTCTTTTATGCAAAAAGAATATTATTACGCAACATCCATTTGCACATAGTAATGTAGCTGAAGATACACAGGTAATCAAATATCTGGAATCAAAAAAACTACTGGATTATATTTCGGACAGCGCCTTTCTTTATCTTTATGTTTACCATGGGAACAATGCTTTGAGCTATTTTCATTTCTCTTATTATTTAAATAAAAGTGAGCAACTGGATCAAGAGAGCACAAATTGGATGCGTAGTCTTTTGGATGTCAAGGTTGAGGTATTACCCTCCTGATTTATGATGCCAGCTTTATCATTTCAACCGCGCTGCCCAGAATGGATAAGGCTGGCCTTCTCTGATAAAGTCAAGAAAATAGGTTTCATCAGGAATAATTTCCGATTGATATGTTTTCCTCAATATACTGAATATACTTTGATCATGCCGATGGTCAATAAACTCAGGATACTGTGCCGTATCATCTTTGTCATCTGTAAATAGCGATGGATTTTCACATAAGGCTGCATACCATTTGTTAACAAGGTGAGCAGCATGCTGACATTTCTTTAACATGATCACTGTAGCCATCAACTGATTAGAATGGATCACATTTTGTGATGGACTAAAGTGATCAAAGACTTCTTGTTTTGTATATTCTATTTCCTTGTGTGGTAACTCAAAGCTTATACAACCAGTTTCTGATTGGGTTAGTAGTTTAATGTATTCTTTAAACCGCTTACTGCCATTGCTATTAATCATACAGCCTGCATCGCAATAAATTAAAATATCATCGTCATCGAGAGATCCAAGTACCCTTTGTATCAAATATGGCTTCCAAATCCAATATCCAGCTCCTCTTGGTTGATTGAGGATGATTTCACGAAAGTGTTTATTGAATGTGGGTTCAAGATCCTCCGGACTAAAAATAACAACTTCGTCGAAAAAAGAAGAAGCCTGCGCCGTTCTTTTAAAAAATTCTTTTTGTGTATCATATTTAGAATCACCATAGCTCATTAGATATATTTTCATATTCTATATTTTCAACAAGTTACAATAAGTAAGAATGTCAGTATAGTATTAAAACATTTTGGGACTTTTGACCCTATCGCCCCCCCTCAAACCTAACTAAATTAGGCATATACAACTCATTAGCATTATGAATCAACCCCTCGTATCCTGCATTATGCCTACGGCAAACAGACAGAAATATATACCACTTGCATTAAATCATTTTTTAAAGCAAGATTATAGCAATTCAGAACTGATTATTGTGGATGATGGAACGGAATCAATAGCTCCTCTGCTACCAGATGATTGCCGGATCAGGTATTTTTATACAGATCCTATAGGAACAGTTGGAGCAAAAAGAAATTATGCGTGTAATCTTGCAAAAGGAGAAGTAATCATGCATTGGGATGATGATGATTTTTATGCTCCGGACTGGATTAGTAAACAGTTTGATCATCTGAAAACATCTGGAGCTGATGTTTGTGGCATAGAACATACTCATTTTTTCTCCCCTGTAACTGACACTTTATGGATGGGAACCGCGATGAACAGGAATAATCCGTCAAATCCAAACCAATGGCTAAATGGAGCAACTTTAGCTTATAAGAAAGCTTTCTGGGCAGATAATCCGTTCAAAGATTTACAAACCGGAGAGGATGATAATTTCATTTCAAAACCAGGAGCAATAATTTTTGCACATGATTACATTGATGGGTTTGTAGCTGTTTTACATCCACGGAATACAACGGTTAAATATTTTGAAAATCCTAAACATAAAGCCAGGACTGGGTCATAATAAAACCCAGTCCTGGCCTGTTCTGTACTTCCACTTTTTATCGAAATAAATGGACTCACCTTCTGTAAGTTGTTCCTGTCTTTCTGGTGTCTGATTATTCAGCGTTTTATTTTCCAGGTGATCTACAAAGGAAGAGGTAACTAACATATGGTTTAATTTTAGCATCCAAAGGGTGTTGGAGTAATCATTGTCTGCACACCAGAATTTATAGTTTCTATCTAATTGCCCTGTTAAACGTAATACATCACGTTTAAGAAAGAGACACCATCCTGCAACTTCATTTCTGATACGATGGCCTAATTTAGGTCCATCGTTCTTTTTAAATCCCATTTTAGGATGGTGTAAAGTACAAAGTGGAGACGCGCTGGAAAGATCTATAAAATGATCAAAGGTTTTAAGGATTTCTGTTGCCCACTGAGGATGAAAAACCAAATCATTGTTGCAAAGACAGATGTATGGAGCTGATGTCATTTTAATTCCAATATTCATATAATCGTGATAGCCAAATTCCTGATCTGGATAAATCGTTCTTGTTTTTTCATATTGGAAAGGCTTTATTGATTTCTCTGATTCAACGACAATTACATTGAATTTAATTTCTTCAGGATTTTCAGATAACATCAATGATTTGACGCAATCTACAGTGACTGCTTTTAATTCATCTGTTTGTGCATAACTTAAAATAATGATATCAATTTCTACTTTATCTTTCATTGTTTAAATCTATTTTCGACAAGTTACAAAGAAATCAAAATGCCGGGTAATGGCTTAAACTTTTGGGACATTTGACCCTATTACTGCCACGTTGATTCACGTAATTTTAGCCTAAACATTAAAAATTTCATTATGGCTAGATCATGGTATGCTTTTATTCCGGGTGGTGACCCAACTGACATTGAGAGATATTGGAAGGTAACAGTTAAACATTCCTGTTTATGTGGAAATCAAATTTGTGCAATTTATGCAAAAGGTTTAGGGGTTAATCCAGACATTCCTCTTTCTCCGAATATGTATAAATATATTAAGAATGCACTTATAACTGGTCAATTGCAGCCAGAAACTCCCATAGATAGTAAAAAATACGTGTATCTGAAGTTTATTTAAATTCTGGCTTAAATATTTTCTTATGACTCAATCTTATCCTTTGATTTCCTGTATCTGTGCAACGAATAACAGACCTGAACAGCTCAAAACAGCTATATCTTGCTTCGCAACACAGAATTATCCAAACAAAGAGTTAGTAATTTCTTTCCCAAAGAATGACCTTTCTACTAAAGCGATGATTGAAAGTATACGACAAGATGAAAGTTTGAAAATAATGCTAATAGAACGTCCAGTAGATGAATCTTTAGGAAATGCCAGAAACAATATGATTGCCAAATGCTTAGGAGATTACGTTTGTATATGGGATGATGATGATTGGTACCATCCCAGTAGATTAACTTATCAATTCAACAGCATGCAAATTGTTGGACAGCGTTACCAGGCAAGCATACTCTCACGCATTTTACTCTATGATGCAACCACAAAAAAAGCTTACCAATCTTTTTCTTATACATGGGATGGAACTATATTATGTCGTAAGGAAATATTATTACAGAATCAGTATGCCAATGCTAATCTTGGTGAAGACACACATGTTATAACATTTTTATCAGGAAGAAAGCTTTTATACCGAATAGAAGATGCTCCATTCTTATATGTTTATATCTATCATGGAACAAACTCATGGAACTATAAACATTTTAAATATTTCATAGATAATAGTTTGCTATTGGATGAAGAACTAACAGATAGCATAATTAAAACAATAAATAATTGACCAATCAAGCTTAATTCTTAAAAAACAATTTTATGATAGACCTACCTCTTATCTCCTGTATTATGCCTACGGCAAACAGACAAAAATTCATTCCTTTTGCTATTGATTATTTTTTGAAACAGGATTATCTCAATGCGGAGCTCGTTATTGTAGATGATGGCATCAATTCTGTCGCTTCTTTAATACCAGATCACCCAAAAATCAAATATTTTTACACTGAACCTTTGGGAACCATTGGTATTAAGCGGAATTATGCTTGTGAGAAAGCTTCAGGAGAAATCATCATGCATTGGGATGATGATGATTATTATGCACCTGATTGGATTAGCAGACTAACAGACGCATTGCTGAATTCAGAAGCGGATATAGCAGGCCTTAACCGCGTAGTTTTTTATTCTCCATCTGTAGATAAACGCTGGATGTATGAAGATCGGGATTCAGATAAGCCTTGGTTATGCGGTGCTACAATGACTTATAGAAAATCTTTTTGGCAAGAACATCCTTTTATTGATCTGCAAGTTGGTGAAGATTATGATTTTGTATGGAATTCTGGTGCCAAAATAGTTGCACTCGACTATTTGCAGGGCTTTGTAGCTATCTTACATGCACATAACACAAGTATTAAACCTGTTGAAAATCCTAAGCATAAAAAACATGCTACAGGTTGGGATGAACCAGATGAAGAAAAAGAATCATGAGCGCGCCTTTGGTTTCCTGCATTATGCCTACTGGTAATCGCCCCAATTTTGTTGTATTGGCAGTTGAACATTTTCTGAACCAGGATTTTAGAAATGCAGAACTTATTATCATAGATGATGGAAAAAATTCAGTCAGATCTTTATTACCTGACCATCATCGTATTAAATACTTTTATACTGAACCTTTAGGTAGTATCGGACTTAAGAGAAATTTTGCCTGTAAGAAGGCACAGGGAGAAATTATTATGCATTGGGATGATGATGATTGGTATGCGTATAATTGGATCACCAAATCAGTTAATTTTTTAAGTGAATCTAGAGCGGATATAGTGGGATTGAGCCAGATTATTTTTTTTTCTCCAAGAGCTGGTAAATTTTGGAGATACGCTGGAGACCATTCAGAGCATCCATGGTTGGCCGGAGCCACAATGGCTTATAAAAAATCATTCTGGCAAAGTCATCCATTTAAAGATTTACAAATTGGAGAAGATTATGATTATGCATGGAATACTGGTGCCACAATTTACGCCCATGATTATTCGGACGGTTTTATTGCAACATTACATAATTCAAATACAACTTTAAAACCTTTTGAAGACCCAAGACATAAAAGAGAATATGCCAGTAACTGGATGGATGTTAGTTTTGAGGGGAAAACCGAAAACCCTAAAAAGAGTAGGTATTATCATTAAAAAAATTTCTATGCCCTGGTATCAATTTATTAACAATGAAATGGACATTTGTGACCCAGAAAGCTACAAAATTCTGGATAAAGCACCAGACACAGCAGATGGCCCTTACTTATCCGCTATTTTTGCAGATGAATTACCTGATGATCCAGATCGCAGGCCTGATATTGAAGGAACTCCTGGATTGCTCATCTATATTATTCGTGCATTGGCTAAGGGCAAGGGTCAGCCATCTTCAAGTTTTCCCCCTGTTCCATTAGAAGTAAGAATGTCCGCTGAACCTGCAAAAGGTACTTTAAAGTAGCCTGTTTAAATAACAAAATTTAAACCCTCTTGATTGAGGTTTTTTTTTTTTAAAAAAATAAAGGTGATTACAGTTGGGGACTACTGACCCTAGCAAAGCAGAACTCGTCTTCGTAAATTAGTACTATGAAATCATTGATAAGTTACTTGCTTTATCATCCGGAAGGTAAAGTAAGTATAAATTAAATTCAGAGAAAGCTTTCAATTGTCTGCAGCAATAAAGCACTGATTCAATTAATTGTACAAGCTAACTTATATAATGATTAATCCTGGGGAAGCCGAAAACCTTAAATAGAGTAGGCACTAATTAAAGTTTTTTGATCTCTTTTTGATAGACAAAAGAATCATTTATTATGGCAAGAGCATGGTATTCATATAATGGAATTGGTGACCCTTTATTAATTGCAAGTTATATTTTCGCACCTATTAAGCCAGCATGTTTGAATGGTGTTAACATTTGTTCGATTTATACTCCAAATGGTGGACCAAATCCATCGGTATTATCTGCTAATATCAGGAATTATATCGCCAATACATTATCAACACTGGTAGCACAGCCTGATGCAAATCCGGGCCTTAAAAAATACGTTTACGGTAAAAACTAATTTAATGCTGTTTCAAACCATTTGGCGTAATGCCAAATGGTTTATGGGGAAGCTGAAAACCTTAAATAGAGTAAGCACTAATTAAAGTTTTTTGATCTCTTTTTGATAGATAAAAGAATCATTTATTATGGCAAGAGCATGGTATTCATATAATGGAATTGGTGACCCTTTATTAATTGCAAGTTATATTTTCGCACCTATTAAGCCAGCATGTTTGAATGGTGTTAACATTTGTTCGATTTATACTCCAAATGGTGGACCAAATCCATCGGTATTATCTACTAATATCAGGCATTATATCGCCAATACATTATCAACACTGGTAGCACAGCCTGATGCAAATCCGGGCCTTAAAAAATACGTTTACGGTAAAAACTAATTCAATACTGTTTCTAGACCATTTGGCTCAATGCCAAATGGTCTTATGGGGAAGTTGAAAACCTAAAATAGAGTAAGCATAAAATAAAGTTTTTTGATCTCTTTTTGATTCACAAAAGCATCATATATTATGGCAAAAGCATGGTACGTTTACGATGGGATGGGAAGTCCATTTCTAATCAGCAGTTATAATTTCATAGGTAATAAACCTACTTGCGTCAACGGATGTAAAGTCTGTGCAATATATGCACCAAACGGTGGACCAACACCATCAGTTTTATCAAATAATATACGGCTATATATTATTAACCTGATGGCGTCACCTATATCGCAACCCACAGAACCCGTAGGAACAAAAAACTACGTTTATGGAAAAAATTGCTAATTAATATAATGATGGGAAAACCGAAAACCACAAACAGAGTAGGTATTAAATAAAGTTTTTTGATCTCTTTTTGATAGATAAAAGAATCATGGATTATGGCAAGATCATGGTGTCCGTTCCTGAAAAGAGTTTACATAAGAAAGTTTTTCAAAACAGAAAAATGAGTATAAAAGACGAAAAGCCGAATAAAGGCAAAGGGGGTAGA
>NZ_JBEPPL010000022.1:0-70534 GCF_040547305.1 Pedobacter sp. UYP1
TTCAGGATACCCAGGATTGCCACAAGCATCCATTCGCTCCGCTCCAGGCAGATCCCCACCAGATCACCGGCCTGTACCTGGTAATTTAAACGAAGATAATGGCCAAGCTGGTTGGCCAGCCCGTTTAACTCCTGGTAACTTAGTTGTTTCTCTTCAAACACCACTGCTGTACGACTTCCATGTGCTGTTGCCTGAAACTCGAAAAGCTCAGTAATCGTCTTGTCTTTCGGATAACCTACTTCTTCTCCGGTAGCTAACAGCGCTGCTTTTTCGCTTGTATCCAAATATGACAGATCGCGGATCAATAAGTCAGCAGTATTATAGCACGTATTTAATAAATTATTGAAATGTTTTAGTAATCGTTCAACAACAGCAGGAGTAAACAGATCTTCCAGATAATCTACTGATAATATCAGATCTTCACTTGAGGAGTATTCTAACAAATGAAATACAAGATTTTCCAGTTGTTCCCCGCTATTGATATATTCAATTGAAGCATTTAAATCATCAAGCTCATTTTTATAACTATTCTTTTGATAAGAAAAATTAACATGATAAATATTTCCCCTGATATCCAGATCTTGTAAAATATCATATAATGAATAACGCTGATGCTTATAGCAATTCTTTAACTCATTTTTAATGAGAATGAGTACTTCAGCAAAGGTAGCGTGTTCATCAAGATCAACAGAAAAAGGTAAAACATTTACAAATGTTCCGATTGTGTTTTTAAACTTCTTCGTTCTGCGATTAAAAACAGGAATACCAATAATGCCGCTATCATTATTATAAAACTTGTTCAGGATAAATAATATGGAAATGAAATAATGAAAGGGGGTGCAATTGTGAAGCTTAGAAAAAGCCTCAATTTCATTATATAAACGTCGTGGAATAATAAGGTTTCGACGTTTAGAAGTAAGAGATTTTGAATTTTCAGTTATAGTACATGATTCAAAAGCTTTAGATACCGGCCCCGATTTTAATCTGTTCTTCCAAAACGTTGCATCAGCTTCGAATTCATCAGATAGCCTATAAGCTTTATCATCATTAATAAAATCAGCGTACGGATATATATCAGTTACTGAAGGCAGACTAGCATGTGTTATATATGCTGTATAAAGTGTAATTACTTTATTAAAAAAAAGCGACATGGAATATCCATCAAAAATCAGATGGTGAACTTTAACGTACCAATAGCATTTGTCATTGGCAGCCTTAACCAAGCTGATTTTTAAAAGATTCTTATCCACTTCAAATGGAATGTGCATATCCTTGTGAATCCAGTCAAGACAACAGCCATCAGCATCTTTTTCCGTAGAAAAATCAATCGTAACTACATCATAACTGATAAAATCTTTATTATCAGAAAGAGGTATATCATTAAAAGCGTAATATCCAATTGCTATCACATCAGTTGTTGAAAGTACCTCCCTGATTGATCTTACTAATAAAGGTTCATTTAGTTTTCCATCTAAAAATCCATATCCTCCAACGTTATAAAGTAATGATTGTGTGTGTATATTCTGACTTAACCATATAGTTTCTTGTACTGCGGATATATTTTTCATTAATGGAGATATTTTAACAGATACCAATTGAACACGAAATATTAACCGACAGAATATTCACGGTTTATGTTCAGATCACTTATATTTCAGAGAACAACAGCATCACTAATGCTTAGATTTATTCAACTACAATCATTTTACTTCTATCATGATTAAGAAAGACCTCTCCTTCTCCCCATCCAGCACTATTTACAGAAATACGGTCTTCTAAATCATTATCTACGTATATTTTACGGTTAATACACTCTCCATATCCCATTACCACATCGTAATAAACTTCAGTTCCTTCTTCGATCCTTACCCAATGTATTGTTTGCTCTTCTGTTTTTGAGAATACGATTCCAGAATCATCTTTCACATAAGTGATAATTCTGCCATCTTCCAGTTCTAACGTTAAATCTTTGGCTGTTTCCTTATAATTGCCTTGCTTGTGACCATCTTTTTTTATACCCCATCCACCATACGTATTCACCCATTCCTTTTCGTCTTTTGTAACCAACCTATAATCTACCGAGAAAAAAGCATCGCCGTGCAGCAGATACAATACTTCAGCCTCATTAGTAAGTTCAGAATGCACCACATATACATTTTTCAGATTATTTAATAAGAAGTGATTCTCCAAACGTTCCTTCATGGTATGCCCAATAAACTTCAGATACTTTTCGTCATCTATGAAATATCTTTTACCATTGGCCTTTTCCATTCTACTTACCAGGTCGACATCATCAATGCCGTAACCAACAAGAGATTCATCAAACCCCCTTGTCAGATGTAATAACTCTCTTGAAAAACAAAGTTTACCACCCTGATCCCGTAAAGGAATATATGTTTTACGAATGGTAGTCATAATTGTATTTTTTCCATTTCTAAAAAACACCGAGTTTATCCACTCCGCATATTTTGGTCCGGCATAATTATCCGCATCAACCATACAAACGATATCACCGGTAGCTAACTTTAAAGCCATGTTTTTAGAATGAGATAAATCAAAATACTGCGGTTTATCTGTCTTATAATATTTCAGAATATTCGATTCTATGTATTCAGACATGTTTTCTTTTACCCACTCTTCCAATCCATCCTGAGAATTATAATCAAGTAAAACAAATTCAATATTTGGATATCCCATATTCTCTTTGATGTTTACAGGAAGTGTTTCTCGCAAATAGGTAAGTCTATTCATGCAGACAGTACAAATTGATATTTTTTTCATTTCTTAAATTTAATTATGAGGACAGGCTACAGCTTATTTATTTTTTAGATTGATGGAACGATATTATTCCTATAAATTTTATTGGTTACGATCTCCATTATTTCTGCAGGATAGTCCAAAATAAAAAAATGCTTTCCAGGCATCTGTTGAAAATCAATATTATGGGTTGTTTCTTTTTGCCATAATTTTATGTCTTCCATTTTCAAATCTTCATCAGTCCCGGTAATAACTGTAACCGGTATTTCAAGAAGTTCAGTAGTGGTATACATAAAAGTTTCTGAAATCCTAAAATCAGCACGCAGAATAGGTTCGAAATAGTCTAGCAGTTCATCGTTATTCAATACTTCTTCAGGGCATCCGTCGAGATCTCTTATTTCCTGAATAAATGCTTCTTTACTCATTAAATGACGCTGCTTTTCTCTTCTGGAATTGGAAGTAGGACCAGTAGTTCCAGTTATAAAAAGATGTTTCGGGGGTTTATGATTGCCTGCAATTAACTTCTTACATAAAAAGAAAGCCATAATACCTCCCATACTGTGTCCATAAAATGCATATTCATTTTTCCCGATATTTTTAATAATATCGATATACAAATCATCGATCAGATCATCAATATTTGTCATGAATTCTTCTTTAGTCCGCAACCCCCTTCCAGGGTACTCCATAGTAATCATATTAACACCTGGAAAGATAAATTCTTCAAAATCGCGGTACGAATACTTATTTCCACCTGCAAAAGGGAAACAAAACAGATCAAAATTTTTCATCAAAAAAAATTAAGTTTAGTATCTATGAGCTACGCCCACCAATTCTCAGTTGTAAACGAGACTGGCTAACCCGGTAGTCATATTTTCACAGATCAGATAGTCAGGCAATAAAGAAAGAATAATGCTCCTTTCAAGAATGCTTACTCTAACAAGGGCTCTGTTTTCCCCAAGGTATTTCACTATTTCACAATTCAGTCCAATTAATGGCCCATGTTGAATAATCATTTTCTGGCCCGGCTGAAACTGTCTTTCGGAAACCAAAATATCTTCGTCATTATTTAAAACCAATTTCAGATCATCAATTACTTTATCGTTTACCCGCACAATTTCCTTCCCCATTCTTATATAAGACACAACTCCATCTATTTCTAATACTTTTAAAAAAGTATTTATATCATTTAAGTAAATGAAAATATAAGAAGGAAAAAGTGGCACATCTATATATTTTTTTCGATCACTCCATGCTTTAAGCTTTCGGGTCAAAGGGAAAAAGAATTCAATCTCTTTATCTCTAAGCTGGTCACATATTTTTTTCTCGTGACGTGGTCTTGTATAAATAACATACCAACCATCATTAAAGTGCTTCATAAGCAAATGATAAAAATGAAATATAAATAACTATTAAGTTATAACATTAACAAATAAATAATAAATAATCTAAAAATGTTAAAGCTATCGCTGCCGTAAGTCACAAAAAAGCATTAATTACCTGATAACAACTATAAAATTAGTCTGAATAGAAAAACATAATAATGAAAACAGTTATCATTATGAATCAAGTTCATATCGCAATGTATATAATTATTTTATCTTATAGAATTTTAATTTCAATTAATTTCGTAAGAAATTACATAATCCAACAAAATAAATTCTAATCCAAATCCATTATCAGACAGAGGTAAGATGCGCTTCCAAATATTAATTATTAATACAATAAACAAAGAATAAATACATTATAAAACTATTTTTAGAACAATAATTTACTAACAATGCATTTTACTAATAAAACTCACCACAAGAGTGTTATTCATTAATTTGAAAAAAAAGAATGGCTCATTAAGTTAGCCAACAGGCGGCTTATCATTTAGTATCAGATACAAAATATCATTATTATGATGTTTGATAATTCTTTATTAATCCTTAAATTTAATGAATACTCGCTGCGAACTTGTAACAGCAGGTAGTATCATTATTGATTAACACAAGTGGTATCGTTACTGGTTAATATTTTAAATTGAAAAATGAAACAGAAATTCGGAAAACTATTTGTTTTAATCCCCGTTGGACTTCTTTTAATTTCTACTACAATTATTGCAATAAAAACGATGAATTTACCTGACTCGTTAGCAGGAATACTTTTCGGAATAGGGATCGGTCTTGAGGTCTTACCATTTATATTAAGTAAGAAAATAAAAGAGACAAATTAAATCAAGAAGAAACGTGCTGTGTAAGGTAATACTGGCAGTAACAGCATTTCTAAAACATCGTTTATAAAAACAAACTTAGTTCAGGTGAATAGGCCTTGCACTAATTTAAAACGACTTATCCCCTTTATACCAATGAAAACTTTTCGTAAGTTTCCGGAAGGCTTCTACTAAATCATCATTTGTCATAAACTTATTCGTAAAATGGATAGGTTTTTCTGTAGATGTTCCATATTGACTTTTTAAATCTTCCATTATGTGTCAAAAGAATTCCGCCTACACAGGAAGATCAATTTTACACTATAACCCTGTTTACCAGCACATTAACCAAATTTTCGAATTCTGCATTTTTATAGAGTTTCCAATCAATGTCTCTCCTGTTTGAACATGTTCTCCAGTTTGCTATAGATAATGTCTCAGTATCTTTAATACCAAACACTTTGGCTAATGTTTGAAAGCCATCATCATAACTGGAATTGAAATCCGCATATTTTTTATATGCAAGGAATAGTGGGATCTCGCATTCCCGGTATGATATCGAAAATATCAATACTTTTTTAGATTGCATTTACTTTACCCAGGCAGCACCGATTTCACTTCTTACCCATTCAGATTGCAAGGCTTAAGGTGACATAATTATTGCTAGGTATTCCTTTCCCTGATTCCATTTTCTATCTTCCATATTATAGAGTCTTCAACACCTATTTCCCATTTATCATACTATACTTCTATTCCAATTCGCTTTAAATCGCGATTAATTAGAGATAGAAATACGCTTCTTTTTCCCATTAAGCTTAAAAAAAACCTTTGTTACGGAAAACCTGAATTTTAACTTATTAAACACTTGTACTTTGTTTAAAATTCAAAAACAAAATTATGGGATTATTTATAGCTTGGTTTATTGGTGCAATAATAGCTGCAGCTATCGCTGACAACAGACAACTTGGAGCAGGATGGGCATTTTTTATTGCGATAATCTTTAGTCCGATTGTTGGAATCATAGTAGCCCTGGCATCATCCAAGAATATTGATGTGGAGTTGAAGAATAAATTAATTTTGACTCAGGACGAACTAATAAACAGAAAGGGTCATAATAGACTTACTACCGCTGAAGAGATAAAGCAGTATAAGTCTCTTTTGAATGATGGAATTATAACATCAGAGGAATTTAAAAAAAAGAAAAAACAACTTTTGGATATTAACCGTTCTTCAGAAGAATCCCCATCCTAAATTAATAGTATCCATCATTAGTTTCTACTGCTCCTGTAACAATTTAGTAGTTGAAATTTCACCCCGTTAGGAAAATACACCAATAAACTGTAGTTTCACCCATTCACTAATGGATCGCAAAAACAGAATCGGCATTTTCATTTTCACCCTGGGGGTGTTTCTGTTCCTGCTACGGCCCTTTCTGATCTATCAGGCAACTTCTGCTGAAAGCTACAAAGCAGATCCAATACGTGCCTCAAGTTTATTACAGCGCCAGATTAAAAAAAAGGACGATAACCACGAACAAGTGGCAGATATAGCTGTGATCCGGATACTTACTGAAAAGATAGCCGCTTGTCCGATTAGTTACCTATTTAATCATATTACGCAGGTTCCGGCTGTATATTACACGCTATGGAATCAGTTGATCTCCTATCACTGTTTCCAGCCAGGAGCACCATAGATGACATTTTTTTAGCTAAGGTAAGCGGGAACAATTCAGCTAGTGATGATCTTCTATTTAGTTAGGAATGAGATCTATCTGGAGATAAAACTCCCGAAACAAAGTCCACAATAACCTAGTCAATCTTAAATTCAATTTATATTCGTTCGATATTTTATGAGAACAATTCTCAAAAACTCATTTCTTTTACTGACTGTTTTCAGTTTAGGAACAGCACCGGCATTTGCGCAATTAAGTAAAGTGAAACACGTTGTAGTCATCTACATGGAGAACCACAGCTTTGATAATTTGTACGGGCAATTCCCTGGTGCAGACGGTCTGGCACAGGCGAAACAGGAAAATATTATTCAGCTAAACCAGGCAGATCAACCTTGCAATAGCCTACCTCCGATTCCACGCAGCAGCGCTTTCCCAACGAATCTGCCTAATACTTATTTTAACATCGATCAATATATAGCTGCTGATCAGGTGAGCCCGGATGTTACACACCGCTTTTACCAGGAACAGTTGCAGATCAACGGAGGTAAAATGAATAAGTATGCACACTATAACTTTACCAAAGGCTTCGCTATGGGTTATTACAGTACCAAAGATCTTCCGCTCTATGAGCTTGCAAAAAAATACACTCTTTGTGATCATTTCTTTCACAGTGTCTTCGGAGGTTCATTTCTGAATCACCAGTGGTTGGTCGCAGCTGCCACCCCCATGTTTCCCAATTCGCCTGCAAGTATCACAGCAAAAGTGGATGCTGATGGTCAACTAATCAAAGATGGTACGGTAACACCGGACGGTTATGCAGTGAACACAATCAATTCGGTCAATCTGCATCCTGCAGGTGCAAACCCTGCTTTCCTGGTACCGACACAGACCGGTCCCAATATTGGCGACAGAATGTCGGATAAAGGTGTTTCATGGGCATGGTACTCAGGTGGCTGGGACAATACCATCGCCGGCAAACCTGATCCTTCCTTTACTTTTCATCACCAGCCTTTTGCTTATTTCACCCGTTACGCTGAAGGAACGCAAGGCCGTAAAGAACATCTGAAAGATGAAACTGAATTTTTAGATGCTGCAAAAAAAGGGACATTGCCTGCAGTTTCATTTGTTAAACCTATTGGATTGGAGAATGAGCATCCCGGTGAATCGACTATTACTGGTGGAGAAAGTCATGCAGTGGAACTGATCAATGCGGTGTTGAACGGTCCCAATGGTAAAGATGCGGTCATCATTCTGACCTATGATGAGAATGGCGGCTTCTGGGATCATATCGCTCCTCCGCAAATTGATAAATGGGGACCTGGGACACGCATACCGGCCTTGATTATTTCGCCTTTTGCAAAAAAAGGTTATGTAGATCATACTAGTTATGAAACTGTGAGCATTCTTTCTTTTATTGAAAAGAGATGGGATCTGGAGCCATTGAATAACCGTGATAAACAAGCTGATCCTTTGAGCCATGCGTTCGATTTCTAAACTTGTTACCCTTGGTCTTTCTGTACTGTTAGCCGTGCCCCTTCTCTCGCTCCGGCAAGAGAATGTGCGTACAGAACAGATTAAACAACAATTAATTTGCCAGACGGATAGTTTATCGGATGCAATTCAATTGCTGCAAACGACAAAACTGGATATTAGCCAAAGTCAAATATTACAACAACGTTTCCGTATGGTACGGCTAGCTTATAAGCGGCTGGAGTGGGCTACAGAATATTTCGCCCCACTAATAGCAAGGCAAGTAAATGGTCCGCCTGTACCAGAAACTGAACTTAGCGGGCTGGTTATCCAGCCCAAAGGGTTACAAGTCATTGAGCAGTTCATTTTTCCGCATTTCGACCCGGATAAAAAAGCAGAACTGAAAGATTTGCTGGGTCAGCTGGCAATCAATGCGATTGAATTCCGGGAGTATTTCCGACACGCAGACTTACAGAACTGGCAGATTTTCGATGCAGCAAAGCTGGAGGTCTTTCGCATAGAAACAATCGGACTCAATGATTTTGATGATCCGCTTTCAAAAGGATGCTTTACTGAGTCAGCCACAGCATTGCAAAGTTTACAGGAAGTTACTGATCGTTATGGTCGTGTGACTGAATTTAATCCAGCTATTAATTATTTAAAGTATCCGGTGACTTTTGATCTTTTTGATCGTGCCGATTTTATTACCCATTATGCCAACCCACTGACCAGATCGCTCAAGCTATTAAAAGCGAGTATAACAATGCCGGATGTACGTTATAATCGTTTGCTTAATCAGGACGCGGCAACTCTTTTTGACACTAACGCTTTTAACCGCAATGCCTACACAGCTGAGCCAGGAGATTCAGCCACTACAAAAAAGATAATTTTAGGAAAAAAACTATTCTTCGATCCTATACTTTCTGGTAATAATAAACGCAGTTGTTCTTCTTGCCATAAGCCCAACCTGGCTTTTACTGATGGGCTCGTCAAAAACCTGGATGTAAGTGGTAAAAGGACGATTCAGCGTAATACGCCAACGTTGATTAATGCAGCTTTACAACCTGCCCAGTTTTATGACATGCGAGCGCCTTCTCTTGAAGATCAGGTTATGGCCGTAGTGCAGAACCGGGAGGAGATGCACGGCGATATGAAGATAGCTATCCGTAAACTCTGGGCCGATAGCAGTTATCGTAAATTGTTTAGTCTTACTTATCCGCAACAGGAGCGTAAAGGAATTGACACCTCTGAAGTAATGAATGCATTAGCGAGTTATATACGTAATTTAACAGCGTTGAACAGCCGTTTTGACGCTTATATGCGAGGTAATAAATACGCTTTGAAAAATGCAGAAATAGCTGGTTTCAATCTTTTTATGGGTAAAGCACGCTGTGGAACCTGTCATTACTTACCGCTGTTTAACGGGGTACAACCACCTCGCTATATGCAGATGGAAGCCGAAGTGCTCGGGGTACCGCAAAAAAGAGGCGGTAAACGTATAGATCCTGATCTGGGTTTATATAACGTTCAATCTTTAGATTTTAATAAACATGCTTTTAAAACAACAACTGTTCGCAATAGTGCACGGACTGCGCCTTATATGCACAATGGCGTATTCCGCACAATGGAAGAAGTAATCGATTTTTACAACAAAGGTGGTGGTATTGGGGCTGGCATCAGAGTTCCAAACCAAACGCTGGACTCAGCACCTCTGCAGTTGAATCAAAAAGAGAAAATCAGACTTATCGCTTTTATAAAGAGTCTGAATAGTATTTAAGTTTTATAAAAAAGGCCTGTTAGTTAAACTGCCCCCAGAAAGTGTCTGACTTTTTTTGTGCATTGCTAGTTAACAGGCCTTTTTATAATTAGGGTTGTGCTCTTGTTGCTTTGTCAAAGGATAATACAAGATTCTTCTGATCGATTTCTGTTAAAGGAATTTCACGTGTATTTTTCCCGGGACCAGCAGTAAAATAAACAGAGGCCTTAACTATTTTTCCTTTTTCCAGTCCGTCTTCAAATAAAGCAATCCCGAATAAAGTGCTGTCTACTTTAGAAGAAGCAATAATACTTACGGTACCTAAATTATAGTTGCCATTGTTTTTCAAGGTAACAACTCCGTCTTTGTAGGTATAGCTGAGCCCTTTAACTGTCGCAAGATAGGTTTTATTCTTACTGGTGACAGGTTGGTAGGTTTGGGCATAGCCTGAAATCCCAGCAATTAATAAAAGTGAGGCTAATAAGAATTTCTTCATGTGTTTTTTAGATTTGCACAAAAATAGTTTTTAAGGCAAAGATTTCAAAAGGCAGTTGGTATCATTATTTTAACACCAAACTATTATCTTTGCTGCCTGCCCTGTCCTGGTAATTCTTATGTCAATTTTGCGTACGTTCCTCCTCTGTTTATTTCTATCCTGTTGTTTTCAGATACTTTATGGTTTTCAAAAACCTGTAAAGTCAGGCCCTCCTGTACTGGATATCAGTGCCTGCGAAAAGTTAGTTATTCATTACCGTTATGACAAGCCCGATTCTGCTTTGTTTTTTGTAAATCTTGGGATGAAACTTGCAAAAAAGACTAAAGACGAAGAAGGTATAGCAAGAATGCTCAACCAGATGGGTATGATTGATGATAATTCAGGGAATGCTGTGTCTTCGAGACAACACTATCTGGAAGCACTCGAAATCTACAAACGCCTGAATAATTATAAGGGAATTATTAAAGAAAACATCCGGCTGGGTGTTGTGGAGAACAGGAAAGGTAATTCGGCAATGGCAATTCCCTATTTTCTTCAGGCATTAAAAATAAGTGAGCAAAATAAGGATAAGAGCGGAATTATGGAATCATACATTACTCTTGGTGAAGTGTATGCTTTTCGACATGACTATCAACGTGCAATCTCTTATTACAAGAAAGCTGAAGCGATCGGCACTACACTTCCTTTTTCAAGTTTGAAGTTAAATACTTGCCTGAACTTTGGAATTGCCTATAGGGAAACCGGTGAGCTATCCAAAGCCATTTATTACTTTGAAAAAGGTATCAGTCAAAGCAATTATCCTGAGATGATGGGATTAAATATTTCTCTTACGAATGGGCTGGCACAGGTATATGCAAAATCAGGAGAAACGGCAAAAGCCATTGAACTTCAGAAGGGAGCTTTGTTAAAATCAAGAAAGATCAGTAATAGCATCCGGGAGTTTCAGAGTTTAATGGCATTGGCAGAGAGCTATGAAACTTCCAACCGGGCAATTGCACTAAATTACCTTCAGCAAGCACTGAACGTTGGACAAACTAAAAAAGCTAATAAGCAAATTCTTGAAGCCTTATCTCATATCGCTGCCCTTTATGAGAAATCAGGAGATTATAAAGCCGCTTATCGGGTAAAGACAAGGCAATATAGCATCGCTGATAGTTTCTACTACAAGGATATATCACTTAAAATATCTAATCTGCAGGCACAATATGAACTTACGAAGTCTCAGGCCAAAGTTACACAGCTGAAGTTTGTGAACAATGAACAGTTGCTGGAACAAAGAATTATGTTCTGGATAATATCAGGTGTTACAGCTTTAATGCTTGTCCTGGGCTTTTACTTTTTTAAAATCAGGAAATTGAACCGGCTGATGAACAAGGCTAATGAAGATCTTGTACAGTCGAATAATGTAAAAGACAAGTTATTTTCAATTCTTGGGCACGATTTGAAAGCTCCGCTGGCTTCAATTCTCAATCTTCTTGTGCTGATAAACAGAGGCTGGTTATCTGACGAGGAAAAGGCGCTTATGCTCGGTAAGCTGGAATTACAATGTAATGCTACATTAGAGACGCTAAATCTTATTTTACGTTGGGGGCAAATGCAGTTAAAAGGCGTTATGATTAATCAGAGCGATGTAAGTCCGGAAAAGAAAATTAAACGCAATGTTTTGCTGCTGAAGGAAATGGCTGCCCAGAAATCAATTACTATTGAACAGGATATTGAACCGGATTTAAGAGTTTTTTGTGATGCAGATCATCTTGATTTTCTAGTTCGTAATATTATGTCCAATGCGATAAAGTTTACTCCTGTTGGAGGAACTATTCGTATCGCGGTAAAGGCTGATCAGGATAACCAGGTAATTTGCTCTTTTAAGGACAGTGGGATCGGAATAGAGAGTTCACGTTTGAAATCTATATTTAGTGTGAACAATGTGAGTACGATGGGTACGAATAATGAAAAAGGTACAAGTCTTGGTTTGGTTATTTGTAAGGAGTTTATTAATGCGAATGAGGGGAATATCTGGGTGGAAAGTGTAGTTGGTGAGGGTTCTGAGTTCTTTTTTACGCTGAAGAGGAAATAATCGGCTTTGCCCGCCAGCTTGCCCTGAATTTTATTTCGGAGCAAGCTTTTGGGAAAAAGCAAGTACCAACCGATATTTTAAAACGGTTAGTCATATTATTTACGTTTTCTGCGAATCAGGATCACCATTCCCATTAGAAAAATTACGCCTGGAATTACACCATTATAAATTATCTGTAACGCTTTTACACTGGTTCTTGTCAAAGTTGTTGCATTGTCCTTAGGCTCTGGCCTGCTCGTATCTATCGGGAATTCTCCATAAGCAAACCATTTAAAAATACCCTGTGCAAAACCTCCGTTAATAGTGGTCATGTTCATCCTGGACAATTCTGCATTACTTAAAAAGTCGGCGTCCCCAGACACCATGATCCGTTGTTCTCTATTGTTCCGGTTTCTACTGAGCATCAACGCAGTAGGAAAGCTCCCCTTCTGATCTTCAGCTTTAGCATCAAATACAGCTGCTGCCGAATCCAGAACGAGTGCACCTTTTTTCAACCAGCTATTTTCCGGATTTGTCATCAATAGCGGATGAATAGCAAAAGGCCCATTGGAATCATAGCTTAAGGTTGAGGCACCTGGCATGGACACTACCCACTTCTTCAAATAGTAAGGCTGTAATTCTGGAGTCATAGCCACTGCACCGGCAGCTAAAGTTGGTGTCAGCAGGTCATTTGAATAGTCTTTGCTCTGTTGAACAAGCATTCCGTCCAGCATTTTAACCCCTATTGACTCCAGCAATGGATTGATGACGCCTTGCTTACCTGGCTCTCCTGCAACCATCAGATTTCCTCCCCGATCGATATATTTCCGGAGTTTAGCAATCGCCCGCAGACTAAATGCCACTTTAGGATCAGCAATCACCAATGCTGCGATTCCCGCAGGTATTTCTCCATTTTCTAAAGAGACGTTATCTACATCAAATCCCTGATTGACCATTGAGCCTCTGCTCAGCTTTGTATTCGCCAAGGTTTTATAATCTCTATCTCCAATTTTATCAATGCTGCGCTGATATCCATCCGTTACAAAAACAACTTTAGAAGCCTTCACAAGCAGTCGTTTTAGTGCTGCGCCAGTTTCTGCTTCTTTAGGCCAAAAAAAACTATCAGGAGAAAATGTCCTTAAAAAAGTTGATTTGCCCTTATATTTTAGCTGCATCACCACACGTGCATTTTCCCCTTTCAGGTTAATCTTCTGCTTGATTTCGGCGGGCGTTAAAAACTTACGAAGGTCAAGTTTCATCAGGTTAGACATGAACATCACATAATGGTTAAATGTAAAATTCTGCTGTTTCAATTGTTCAGTGATCCCAGGTATGCTATCATAATAGTAGACCCATTTCATCTGAATATTGGGTTTAAACCGCAGGTAAGGTTCCCAACGGGCAATATCTGCAATCCGCTTATTTGGCGTCGCCTGGTTATAAGAGTCTTCCAGACCATTCACATATTCAGTCATCTCCACAGGTTCATCACCCATGTTTTTTAGAATTTCCTGCGTATTTTTACTGATTGTATTCTGTTTAGTCGCCGTTGCATCGTAATAACCAATCATCTGCTGACGGGAGCTTACATAGGTAATGGTTAGACCAACCAACACAATTAGCCCATATCTCATCACTTGTTGCAACGCTGTTTTCGATACCCGCTCCAATTCCAGTTTAGTAATTGTTAAAGCAAGAAAAATCCCGGAAATCACCAGGTAATAAATGACATCACGGCTATTCAGTAATCCCGACATCATACGTGCGGTACGATCCGGCATAGAAAGGCTATGGGTCAGGTCTCGGATAAAATCAATCCCCTGTCCAACTCTACCAATATAATTCATGAAAGCGAGCACGACAAAAGTACTGATCGCAGCTACTGCCTGATAAGTAGTTAAGCTGGATACAAAAATCCCTATGGCTGCAAAAGTATTGAGCATTAAATAAATGGCCAGTAGTGCAACTAAAATATGCGGGTAATCGAAATGAGGGATATAAATAGCTCCAATCACCACAAAAAGACAGATCACTACCATAATCATCAGGTTATACAACATCATGGATAAAAACTTCCCGTAGACCACATGGCTTAATTTCACCGGAGAAGAATACAGTAATTTTATACTCCCACTGCTGGTTTCCCTGCTGATGATGCCCATCGTAATCAAAGGAATATAGAGGTACAACTTATCCAGAACAGCACTCAGGACGCCCGCATATTCCATGTTTACAAATAGCTTATCTGTAAGCGCGTTGAGTGTTTGTCCGCGTGCCAATTCAGGTAACCTGGGGGTAAAGCCCATAGTCATTTGTACAAATAGGATGAGCAACATCAGCCAGGCAATCGGTGAATAAAATAGCAGGCTGAGTTCCAGCCTGGCTATTTGTATTATTTTCTTCATATGTCTATAATCAAGGGTTAGTTTTTTCAGGCATTAAAACCAGTTTCACATAATTTTTATCCTGAATGTATTTTGCAGCCGCTTCCTGAACTGATTTTGTGCTGATACCATTTAAAGCCGCATCATAGTCATAAAGCTGTGTTAAAGGTTCTTTATTCATCAGCTGCGATGCCAGGTAATCTACCCAGAACTCATTGTTTTTAGCACCTGTTTCCAGTCCGGCTTTACGCGCTGCCTTAAACTTCTGGAGGTTTTCCAGAGAAGGACCAGATGTTCTCATTTTATTCAGTTCATCTTGTACGGAAGCAGTCAGCTTCTCTGCATTCTTTGGAGCACAATCAAACGAAACGATCATTGCAAATCGTCTTTTCGGATATTTAGATAAACTCAATTGTACATTTGGGGTATAGGTTCCTCCCTCTTGATCACGAAGACGCTGAATAAGACTGATTTTCAGGGCATCAGCAATTGCACTCATCTTAATTGTATTCTCAAAATTGTAATCGAAATCACCTGAATAGGCTAAAATTACACTTGATTTCTGTTCTGTGCCTTTATACACAGTCTTAGCAATCCGGCCCGCAGGAATATTAATTCCAAGATCCTTAGCCGGCTCAACAGATCCTTTCGAAGGCAGGGAGCCCAGGTATTTTTCCAAAAGTGGTTTAACTTTTCCGGCCTCTATATTTCCTACAAAAAGGAAGGTGAAAGCAGCAGCATTAGCAAACCGTTCTTTATAAATCTCATAAGCCCTATCCAGCTTAATCGCTGCCAAACGACTGATGTTTTGTGGCTTTTTACGCAAATGATAATTTCCTAACACCAGGTTCACTGTGTCCATAAATACCTGGTTGCGATTATCCTCTTTATTGATTAGTTGTTCTTTTGCCCTTCCTAAAAGTGTCTGATAGGATTCTTCATCTTTACGCGGTTCTGTAAAATAAGCATACAACAATTCCAGTGCAGCTGGCAGGTCTTCTTTAGTCGTACTGCCATTGAACCCCTGGTACTGATCTGATATAAAAGGACTCAGCTGAACCTTTCTTCCGGTCATAAATTTATCCAACTGTAAAGCATCATAATTACCAGCACCCGCAGCAGCAACGATATTTGCCGCATTGAGCGCACTTTCATAATCTGCATCCCCAGCTAAAGAAGTTCCTCCCTCGGCAATGCCTTTAAATAGAATCTGATCGTTCTGAAAATCTGTTTTTTTCAACAACACCGTCATGCCATTGCTTAAACTGATCTTTTGAATACCGGCTTGTTTTATCTCTTCTACAGTACTGATCTTTCCTGGGATAGGTTCTTTTTTAAGCAGAGGAAGTTCCAGTTCGTCTGCTTCCATTGGTGGCAGACTTTGCGTATAAACATTTTCCAGCCATTTCTGTAAGGTCGCTTCATCCGGAAGAAATGCTTTATTGTACGCTGATGATTTCGCAATGATATCACGATCCTCAACTTTCATGTATTCCTTCATCAGCTCATTAATTTCATTCAATGTTACCTCAGAAAGTAATTCTTTAGTCAGTTCTGCCTCTTTATTAATACCAGGGGCTGCATTGCCAGTTAAGAAATGTTGCAGATAAGGCTTGATCAGCAGTTCTGAAGCAGTCTTATCTTTTTCTCTCAAAGCTTCATCCATTTGAAACTGGTAAGCTTTCTTAACCCTTTCCAGTTCTCCTTTTGTAAAACCCTGTTCCTCCATCCGGCGAAGTTCCAGCCATATACTTTTCAATGCTTGCTCTGTCTCTGCTGGTTTAGTTGTCAAGTTCACAGAAAAAGAAGTTAAGCCACCCGACAACGGTGCAAAACCGACAATAGGGAGTCTTCTAAACCGGATACTTACCAGCTCTGCCAACAACTTTTTCTTGAGGTTCGCACGATAATCTGCTGTCGTAAGGATGGTGTCAGACAGTTGCTTCTTAATAATTTCTATGGAGATTCCAGTAAACTCTGAATCCAGGAACTGCATATACTGGTTTTTCCCGGTCAGGCTGACACGATAAACAGGACGTTCTTTCTCTTTGTCCGGGTTACGCAGGTCTGAAAATTTCGCCTTAACGCTCTTCTCCATCTGATTCACATCAATATCTCCTACTATTAAAATAGCCTGAAGATCAGGCCGGTACCAATTCTTATAGAAACTGCGAATTTGTTCTGGTGTAACTTTTTGTAACACCTCTTCAGTTCCGATAGGCAAACGCGAACCATAACGGGAATTATTGGTATAAAAGGAAACACTTTTTTCCTGAAGACGTTGTGTAATTCCCTGCCGGAACCGTTTTTCTTCCAAGATTACATGACGTTCACGTTCTACGTCTTCCGCTTCTATATTGGCATCCTGAGCCCAGTCACGCATGATCTGCAGACCATTGGCCAATAATTCCGGATTATCCGAAGGTAAAGGGAGCTGATATACGGTTTCATCAAAACCAGTGTTCGCATTGATATCAGCTCCAAAACGCACCCCTGACCTTTCCAGATAATTGGAGAGTTCTTTTTTAGGAAAATGTTTGGTCCCATTAAAATTCATATGCTCTACAAAATGAGCTATACCCCTTTCCTGATCTGTTTCCAGAATAGAACCAACTTTATTAGCCAGATACATGGTCACTCGTTTTTCCGGTGTTTTATTTTTGCGGATGTAATAGGTAAAACCATTGGACAGCTTACCCATTCTTACTTCGGGATCCAATAACAACGGCTGTGCATCCTGACTCGTTTTACAAGCAAAAGGAATACAAAGCACCACAAGAAATAAAAAGCTTAAATATTTTTGTTTGATGAACATGATATATTTATAAGGATTTAGTCGTTACCAGATTGTTTGCTTTAATGATATCCACGATCTTTTCATTTTCAATGATGATCATTCCCTGCCGGTCGGTTGTAATACCGGAAGCTAGTGTATATGGATAGGTCGGTTTGCCATCTTCCATTACTGTAGGCAGGAAGGAGAACTGCAGGTTATCACACAATTTCCCTAAAGCTTCGCCTACTTCAATAATGTGTGTAGAGACGACAAAGAAACTATTTCTATTTTCTGCAAAAGCTTTAGTGACCGCCAACGTGGCATCGTACGCATCTTTTACATTCGTACCTTTAAACAACTCATCAAACAAGACGTAAAGATCCAGGGATTCGCTCACTGCTTTGGCCACGGTTTTGGTACGCAATACTTCTGCATAAAAATGACTGTAGCCCATATCCAGATTGTCTGAAACGTTGATGGAAGAGAATAAACCATCTTTCACTGAAAACTCCATATTTTTAGCCGCTACCGGGAAGCCCATATGGGCAAGGTAAACTGCAATTCCCATTGATTTCATGAAGGTAGATTTCCCCGCCATGTTTGCACCAGTTAAAAACAGGACATTACGGTCTTTAGTTAAATGCAGGTTATTGGCTATGCCATTTCTCAATCCTGGATGGCGGAAACCTTGCATATTCAAGACCATTTTATCGGCAGGCAAAGCTTTTGCATATACAAAATCATGCTCGGCGGCAACTGCTGCGACACCTGCAAATACATCAAGCTCATAAATGAGTTTTAACAAAATTTCCATCTGGTTCATCATCGCATGACGAATTACATAGTCATTTTTGATGAGTTGTATTAAAGAGGGTTGTTCTTCTTCTTTATTTAAAATGCCCTGAAGTCTGGAATCCTGGAGGATATTTACTGCTGTACTCAGGTTTTTTTGGTAAACTTCTATTCCTGGTTTGGCTTTCAGTTCTGAAAAGAATACCTGAAATGCCTGTAAAACTTCAATAGCAACTGATTGTCCGGCTTGTAATTGAAGCAATTCAGCACTATGGAAAAGCGTTTGCTGGATTTTTTTAATAAAAATTCCCCATGCCACTCTTGGCAATGCAGCACCTGCTCCACCAGCTAAGTAGTCTTCCATCGACTCTACCTGGGATCGGATCACCGGGAAAATCACTCGGTGCTGCTGAAAAAACGCGAACAAAGCACTGCGTTCATTGATCAATTCTGGTTGATTCAAAGGTTGCGCGAACATAGCTTCCAGTGCCTTCTCTCCACCTCTGGTTTGCAGGCGATTGAACAGACTGTAAATAGATTGCTGTTTAAACTTTCCCTGCAAATTCAGATCCTCAATAGTTTGCCTATCTGCAGTAAGATTTGTCTGTGTTTTTTTTGCTTGTTTTTTATCGCTGATCAGTTCCAGTACACCTTCGTTATTAATAATGATCATTCCATGCCTGTCGTCGGTAATCCCTTCGGTTAGTGTATAGGTATAAACAGGTTTGCCATTCTCCATCCGGGTAGGCAAATAGCGGAAAATCATATTGCTGCATTTCTGCTGTAATACAACTCCGGCTTCCATAATGTGTGTAGAAATCACAAATAATGAATGTGGCTTACTGGCAAAAGCTTCCATGATGGCAATGGTGCCTTCATAAGCATCCTTTACATTGGTTCCACGAAACAACTCATCAAAAACGACGAACAAATTCTTTCCGGCCCCAAGTTCAACCGCTACTTTTTTCACCCTTAATACTTCTGCATAGAAATGACTTGCTCCCATGGCCAGGTTATCCGGCAAATTAATAGTAGTGTACATGCCATCACATACCGAGAACTCCATTTGCTTTGCAGCAACCGGAAAACCCAGATGTGCGAGGTACATCGCAATGCTGAGTGATTTCATAAAGGTAGACTTGCCCGCCATATTGGCCCCGGTCAGGAAAACAATATTGCTATCTGGCGTCATCTCCAAAGCGTTAGTCACTGGTTTATTCAACAGAGGATGGCCTAAACCTTTCAACTTTAACCGGTTGGCATCGCGCTTGAGCGCGGTAGCAAATATATAATCCCGTTCCTGGGCCACCCTGGCGATGGAAATATAAACATCCAGGTGATAGATTTGCTGAAGGATTTTCTCTAGCAGCGGACGTTGCTGAAAGCGTAAAATATTGTCGTATTCTACAATTTTACCGGATGAGATTTTTCCTTTACCATAGTCTGTAAAGATGATTTCCAATGCCCTGGAATTCAATAATTCCAGGATTTTTTCTACTTCTTTACCATATGGATTTTGCGATACCTTTGGTTGAACTTCCAGCATAAAGCTTTTTAAGCCCTGTAGAATTTCCGTTAATGCAGTTACACTTTCTCCGGCAGCCTTAAAGTCTGACATGCTGAAGCCCTGATTAGAAAGCCGGCTGCGGGGATCGGTATTAGCCAGGTATCTTTCTGCTTCTTCAAAACGGTTTCCCTGTAAAGGGAAAACGGCTTTATTTTCTTGAAAATACCGCAGAACAGCCACTCTTTCATTGATCAGTTTTTCATCCGAAAGCGGATTCCGAAACAGGTCTTCCAGTAGTGCCGCCCCGCCCTGAGTATAGGTTTTATTAAAAATATGATAGATTGAATCACTCCCCGATCTGGAGAAGATATTCAAATCATCGATCGTTTGTTTATCAGTTATAAAGCTCATAATTATTTACGTTTTCTGCGAATCAAAAGCACTATTCCAAACAGGAAGATTGCACCTGGAATCAGCCCATAATACAATATTTCTAAAGTGCTGACACCACCTTTGGTCAGCATTAATTTATTATCCCTGGATTCTGGACGAGACATACTTACCGGGAATTCCCGATTGGCAAACCAGCTAAAAATACTGATGCCAACAGACCCGTTCATAACTTCTATATTATTCCTTGACAGTTCTTTATTACTGAAGAAATCGGCATCACCGGTTACTATAATATGCTGTTCCTTATTCTTCAATTTCCTGGTTAGCATCAATGCAGCAGGAAAAGCCCCGTTTTGATCACCGTTCTTTGCATCAAATACTAATGCAGCGGAATCCAATACAAATTGTCCCATTTTTATCCAGGCTGTTTTTTCATTCGTCATTAATAGCGGCTGAATAGTAAAAATCCCCTGATGTTCTTCGCTTAAAGCTGCGGCACCAGGCATAGAAACTTTCGCTTTCTCTTTGTAAGCCTTTTCCATGTCAGGCGCCATTGCTACGGCCCCGGCAGCCAATTTTGGCGTAACCAGCCCATAAGAAAAGTCAGCGCTGCTTTGAACAAGTGTGCCATTGCGCATTTTCACTCCCAAAGAATCCAGTAAAGGATTAATAACAGCTTGCTTACCTGGCTCTCCTGCAATCAGCAAATTGCCACCATCTGCTACATATTTCTGAAGTTTAGTTTTTGCAACCGGACTAAACTGAACTCTGGGATCTCCAATTACCAATGCGGCAATACCTGCTGGAATATGGTCATTATCTAAAGAGACACTGTCTATATCAAAGCCAACATTGATCATCGAAGCCCTCCCGGATTTATTATTAGCCAGCATTTTATAATCCCTGTCTCCGATCTTATCCATGCTCCGCTGATATCCGTCTGTTACAAATACTATTTTAGGTGGAGTCACAATCAAGCGTTTCATTGCTGCGGCAATTTCAGGCTCATCAGGCCAGAAACTGGCATCGTCAAAAGTTCTTAGAAAAGTAGTTTTCCCTTTATATTTCAACTGAAATACCAGTCTGTCATTTTCACCTCGCAGGTCTGCCTGTTTACGAATCCTTTCAGGATCTAAAAATCCACCAGTGTCGATTTCAAAAGCCTTCGCACGTTCTAAAAACAACGTTTTTAAGCTTTTTCCTTGATTAATAACATAAAACTGAGGATCACGATAATCATAGTAATAGACCCATTTGAGATTGATATTGGATTTAAAGCGCAGATAAGGTTCCCAGCGGGCAGTAGCTGGAATACGATTTACAGGTGCACCAAAGCTATATGACCCATGTAAGACATTCACATAAGCAGTGACCTCCAGAGGTTCCTCCCCCATGTCTTTTAAAATCTGCTGAGTCGCTTTAACAATTGTATTAACTTTTGTATAGGTCGCATCATAATAGAAAATTACAGGCTGGCGGGAGCTTAGATAAGCAATTGACAATCCAACCATCAGCACCAGCATATACCTGGCTGCATGATAAAGGAAGGGTTTGCTTACCCGGCCGAGTTGCAGTTTAACAATTGTAAAACCAACAAAAATCCCTGAAACAACAAGGTAATAGATTACATCACGACTATTCAAAAGGCCGGCAACCATACGTTCAGCCCTGCTTGGCATAGAGAGGCTGTAAGTAAGATCCCGCACAAAAGCAAGACTTTGCCCGAAATTACCTATGTAATTCATAAAAGCTAGTACGGCAAAAGTACAGATCGCTGCCACCACCTGATAAGTGGTCAGACTGGACATAAAAATCCCGATTGCGGCATACGCACTCAGCAGTAAAAAAGTAACGAGCAAAGCCACCAATGGGTGCGGATAGTCAAAATTATCAATAAATAAGATCCCGATAATTAGAAAAAGTCCCATTAAAGCGATGATCACTAAATTATAAACCAGCATGGCGAGAAATTTCCCATAAATGATCTGGCTCAGTTTTACTGGTGAAGAGTACAGCAACTTAATCGTCCCGCTGCTGGTTTCCCGGCTGATCATTCCCATCGTCACCAGCGGAGTATACAGATAGAGGCTGGAAAGAATACCAAAAAAGATTCCATAAGGAAGATTCCCTAATTTAATACTGGTCGTAAAAAACTTATCGGTTAAAAAAGAAAAAGCGGGAATAAAATCTTGTATATGTTGTATTTCATCTATAGCCGGAATCAGATCAAAACTCATTTGCAAAAACAAGATCATGATCAGCAACCAGGCTATAGGGGAATAAAATAGCAGGCTAAGTTCCAGTCTGGCTATTTGTACTATTTTTTTCATCTGTGTGGTCGTACTTAATTAGAGAATCTGGACAATTGGGCAAAGGTTTCATCTAATGAACTTTTCTCCATATGGAGCTCACGCAACCGCCATCCTTGCTTTGCACTCTCCAGCACGAGCGTTTCAGAGATGCTCCGATCACCATTAAAATATAGTCTTAGCTGCTTTTCAGTCAGATATTCTACTCTGGTGATGCCTTCAACAGACAGCAAGGTATCGGCGGCAGGCGCGTTTTCCATCAGCACCATCATGCTGTGCGGAGCTACATAATTGTCGAAGGCTTCCATAGTATCCGAAAACACAATCCTTCCGCTTTCGATCATTACGATTTGTTTACACAGATATTGAACTTCGGTAAGTACATGAGTGGAAAGGATCACGGCCCGTTCTGTAGCAATGTCCTTGATCAGTCCGCGGACTTCGATAATTTGATTGGGGTCCAATCCGTTAGTTGGCTCATCAAAGACCACCAGTTTTGGATGATGAATAATGGCCTGAGCAATACCTACCCTTTGTTTATAGCCACCGGATAAGTTCTTAATCAGTCGTTTATTGATGTGGGTTAATCCACAGCGTTCTTTCACTTCTTCCATCGCAGCTTTCAGCTGTTTACTTTGGATAGACCGCAGAATTCCACAATGTCTAAGGTACTCATCTACTGTTAAATCCATGTATAACGGTGGAGTCTGCGGTAAAAATCCAATTTCTTGTTTGGCACGTTCAGGCTCTTTGCTCAAATCAATCCCATTAATGATGACTTCTCCTGCGGTTTGCGACAGCACACCACAAAGAATATTCATGGTCGTAGATTTACCTGCTCCGTTGGAGCCTAACAAACCTACAATCCCACTCCTGGGGATTTCTATATTGATGTCACGTATAGCCCAGCTGGTACTATAACGATGCGACAAACCGCTAATACGAACGATTGGTTCCATAGTTAAATATTGGATTAGAAAATGTATTGAAGAGCAGGCCTGAAAAAGCCTGCTTTGTGTTAATAGTTATTGAACAAAAAGGATTTTTGTTTCAGCTTTTCAGTGCTTTCACCAGGCAAGCCGATCAAGGCAATGGTAAAATTTCTGAAGCGCCATGCATTCTCAGAAGGCTTTCCTAAGCCTATTGTAGTATAGCTGGTTATAAGTTGTTGTGATTGCTGGTCCCGGATTTCAAAAGTATAATCGCCGGTTTTTAAAGTTGCGCTATAATTCTTAAAGCCAGTAACCCCTTTATATGCCAGACCTTCTACTTCTTTACGTTCCCCGGCTGATGCCAGATAAACATTTATGGGTTTGCTTCCGGGAGACAGGTTTATAAATCTGATGCCGAATGTACTGTCTGCTGCCTGATGAGCAGGTGGCAGATAGGTGTCCAGCAAATAATCGGGATGCGCAACACTACCTAAAAAGTACAAGCTATTGATACTCCCTTTAGTTAATTTAAGATTGAGATCCAATAATGGCTTAATGGATGACAGTGTATCCGGATAGCTGTAAATCGCTAAAGGCTGATCTTCTTTGGTAATCGCATACCTGCCACCTATATCAAAAACACCATAATAAAACAGGCTGGCGAGATAATAATTATTTAAAGGTACTGTTCCTCTAAAGCTAGGTAACAACTTTTCTTCTCCAGGCATCGCATTGAATAGTGTGAGGTGCGTAATCACAGGTGTTTGGTCCGTTTTTTTGCAGGACACAAAAGCAAAGGACAACAAGCTGATTAATAAGATATAGCTAAGTTTATACGTTTTCATATTGTTCAATTCAGAGGATTAGTAACCAGGGTTTTGAGTCAGTTTATTATTTGCCTGGATCTCAGGAACAGGTATTGGATACAGCAACTGATAATCTCCCGCCCAGGGTTGTTTAACAGGGATAGTGGAGAGTACATCGTGTGCCCTTCCGGTTCTTTTCAGGTCTAACCAGCGGTGTCCCCATTCTGCGAATAACTCTGTTCTTCTTTCTTTTTCAATAGCGAGTAATACAGCCGGTTTGGAAAGTCCCAACGGGAGAGCAGTAATCCCGGCACGGGCACGAATGACGTTCAGGTCAGCAATGGCCAGATCCAGTTGAGAATTACCAAGCGTTAAGGCTTCTGCTCTGATCAAGTACTGTTCTGCCAACCTTAACATGGTGTAATACTCTGTAACCGGACCATTAACAGAAGAGTTCCCGAAACCTATTTTGTACTTATCCACGTAATAAGTGGTAATACCTGCATTGGTAACTGGCATCAGCCATGAAGTTTTTCTCTTGTCCTGGTCTTCAAATTTCCCAACCAGATCATCCGTAAGACGGTAACCGATATACTCACCTGGTATAATCGAAGGATGAGCTTTGAAGGCATAACCTTCGGGGGTGGCATTTCCATGAGGGGTAATCAGATTGCTCTGCTGTAGTTGCCAGATGGCTTCTTTATTATTCATTAAAAAAACATCCGTTAAATCAGCTCTCAGTTCAAATAAAGCAGTTTGATTAATTACTTCCGTTGCAGCTGCGACGGCATTCGCATAATCTCCTGTAAAAAGATAAACTCTTGCCAGCATTGCTGTTGCCGCCCATTTATTGGCACGAATGCGCTCTCCGAGTTTTGATCCCGAAAAATCACCAGCCAGGTTTGCTTTTGCATCCTGCAAATCTTTAATGATCTGCACATATACTTCAGCTTTGGGTGTACGGCTCATTTTAGCCGTCTGATTAAAATCAGCTGAAAGTGCCAAAGGGACATCTCCAAAAAGATTGACCAGGTAGAAATAGCTATAGGCCCTTAAAAACTTAGCCTCAGCGGTCAGTTTTATTCTGAATTCAGTATGGAGTTTTGAAGAAGTGGAAGCACTAATTCCCTCAATAATGGCATTGGCATTGTAAACATTCCTATAAGCGCTAATCCATAATTGGCGCGTGTCACCATCTTCTGTTGGTATTTTATTGATGTAATATGGACTCGGATTAATGGCAGATATACTCAATTCATCAGCTCCCATACTGCATAATAAAGTAATTGAACCACTTCCAAAACTAATACCTCCTTCAGCATTAATTAATTGAGAATAGGTGCCAGTTATCGCAGAATTAGCCTGATTGTCATTGTCAAAAACCTTATCCGTAGTAATCGTATTGATGGGATCAGGAATGGCGATCATATCCTTACAAGAAACACACGTCAGCATTACGGCAACCATCAAGGTATAGCTATTTAAATTTCTTTTAATTGTCATCTCCATAGGAATTAAAAAGTTAACGAAAGGCCACACAAATAGATTTTGGCGGGTGGAAGCGCCCCAAATTGCTGTACATCAGGATCAAAACCTTTGACATTGCTGATCACAAATACATTCTGGGCATTCATATAAACCCTCAAAGATTCTGCACCTAATTTCTTTGCCCAATTTGGATTCAGTGTATAAGAAAGGGCCAGATTAGACAGCCGGACATAAGAAACCGTTCTATACCTGCCATCGGAATTTGCAAACATACTTGTTCCTTCATTGAACATCGTGGTTGCTTTTGGATATAAGGCATGATCACCTGGTGCTTTCCAATAATTCCCAAGGATTTGTCTTGGCAGGTTACCTAAGTTTCCAGCATATACGTCTGCATTATAATTGGGATCAGCTCCTATAAAATTGTTGTAATTAAAGGTAGTACTCAGGCTAAGATTTTTGTAGCTAAGACTACTAGTCAGTCCAGCAGTAAGTTTTGGAGAAAGATCTAAGGCAATATATTGGTCTCCCTGACCAGCTAGTCCCGTATTTTGTGTAACACTACCATTCTGGTCGTAATCTTCCATTTTATAAACTCCAGTCAGCGGATCTACACCTAAATAGTGAAAAAGGTATTTGGTATTGATAGATTCACCCACTTTCATTGTATTCACAAAAGGGGAATGTGAGATATCCGGATAAGAAACTAATATATTCTTATTTCTGGAAGCAAACAGCGCAACCGACCAGTTAAACTTCTCATTTTTGATCAAGTTCGCATCCACCGTCAAATCCCAGCCTCTGTTGTCTACAATCGCAGGCCAGTTAGCAATTACACTTGGAAAACCAGTATAATTCGGGATAGGGAATTGGATTAATTGGTTGTCGCAGCGTTCGCGGTACATATCGAACTGGACGTTAATACGATTTTCTAAAAAACCAATTTGTATGGCGCCTTCCATTTTTTTATTCACCTGCCATTGGTAATTTGGATTTAAGGCCAGAACGCTGACCAGAGAACCAGAACCATCATAATCAGGTAATGGATCAGCGTAAGATTTATTTTTAGCCCATTGAGCCAAATACTTATAGTCTCCAATTGCATCACTGCCCGTTAAGGCATAACTTCCTCTCAGCTTCAGGAAACTGATAAAGCCTGGAAGTGTTTTTCTTATGGCCGATTCTTCAGTTAAAATCCATGCTGCTCCAATAGAACCGAAATTACCAAACTGGTTGCCTGGCCCAAAGCGGGAGGAGCCGTCTCTGCGGAAGTTGATGTTAAGGATATATTTCTCTTCCCATTTGTAATTGAGCCTGCCAAATACGGCAGCATATTTATAATAACCAACATTTCCAGTTGGATTAAAAGTTGCAGGTGCCAGATTAATTGATTCCAAAAAATCATCAGTATCATAACCAATACCCGTTATAGAATTGGCCCTCGTTATATTTTTCTGCAAAGACCCGCCTAACAATAAGGAAAGTTGTCCGTTGCTTATTTTCATCTTATAGTCCAGCTGAGGCTCTACCAGGATATTCATATTGGTATTGTCGCCAAAAAAGGATGATCCTGTTGGTTTAGTGATCGGATCCTGCGCGCGGATATAGCTGAAGTACTTATTGGTATTACTGCTGTAATTGTATCCAAAATTGGTAGAAAAATTCAGGTTATCGAGAATCGCATAGCTCAATCGCAAGTTACTGGTGACCATGTGGGTATCAGAATAATATGGATTATCCAGCACACCAAAAGGAAAGGTCACCTTTGAATCCGGAGGCGTTCTCCATGGCTCAAAATTAAAGAGGCCATCGGCTCCATAAATATCCGGCGCATTGGGTGGTAACATAGTCATACTGGGAAAAGCAGTGGTATTGACGGTTGTATAAGTATACATGCCTCCAAAATCGACCTTAAACTTCCTGTCTGCGGTTTGATGTCCCAGGTTAAAGGCTAATCCTGCCCTTTGATTACTCCCTGTACTGGTCAGGATCTCCGTCTGCTTTCCATAATTGGCACCAATACGAAATTGGGTTTGTACATCTCCCCCTGTTAAACTCATCGTCACATTCGACTGTTTACCGATATTCCCCCAAAGTATTTTTTGCCAGTCAGTTTGTTTATTCTGGTCCCAGTATACCAGATCAGGTGCATTGATAATGTCGGGAGTGATATTGTCATTTTTAAATGCTTCTCTTCTGATTTGAAGATATTCCTGAGTACTGAGCACATCCCAATGTTTGGTCACTTCACTATAGGCCTGCTCTACTCCTACAGAAAATTTAGTCGCTCCAGGCCTGCCCTTTTTCGTCGTAATCAAAATTACCCCATTGGCGGCCCTTGAACCATAAATAGCGGTTGCATCACCGTCTTTCAAGACTTCGATACTTTCAATATCTTTGCTATTGATATTAAACATTGGACTTTGACCTCCGGTAGGAGAAAGCAGGTTCTGTGTAATTCCTGTAGAACCGGTCTCGTAAGTGGACATTCCCCCTACCTCTAAATTATTTTGAGGCACCCCGTCTATTACGTATAAGGGATCAGAAACAAAAGCAGAATTAATTGATTTCCTTCCTCTTATCTCTACTTTTACCGGGCTGCTCGCATATCCATTGGTTGGAGTTACGATTACCCCAGGAATCCTGCCTTGTAAGGCCAGTAAAGGATTCATCACCGGTTGTTGTTCCAGCTCTTTTGAGCTGATTTTAGAGATGTTACCTGTACTTAAGCGGCGATCTGTGGTTCCATAGGCCTGCACTATAACTTCATCCAGAAATGATACTGACGGCTCCATCATTATAGTCAGGTAAAAGCCTGAAGCTGTTTTGACCACACTCAGGTTTTTGGAAAATGAACTGGTATTGGCAGCCATTTTTTCAAATTCACTCAAACTAACCTGTAAAGAATCAAAGCCGACGAAACTGAAGGTAATTACACTATTGTCCTCCATTTTAGGCAGGAAAAAATCGCCCTTACCGTTAGAACCAGCTCTTATTTTTTTATTTTTCACCTTAAGTGTAACACCACTCAAGGGTTCGTTGGTCTTTTTATTGATTATATTTCCGCGCACTTCTATATCACCAGCAAAAATTGCCACCACACGGTCCAGGATTGCCGGAGCTTTTGCCTTCAATAAAACTGTTTTATTTTCAATCTTGTAACTGATCGGCTGGTCGTCAAAGCACTTCTCCAGAACCTCTTCTATAGCTGCATTTTTTACAGATACAGAGATTGGCTTACTGGACTTCATCAGCGCCTCACTAAAAAGGAAGTCGTAACCACTTTGCGACCGGATGTCCTTTAATACTTTCTCCAACCTGGCATTTTTGGTATTCAGGGTAATGCGCTGAGCGAAACTACTCGCACTTACCTGCATCATTGTGGCTATTAAAATAACGGTGGTGAATCGTATCATTAATAAAATCTTATTCGCATACTTTTTAAGTACGGATTGGTTCGTATAGGTTTTATACATTTCATCTGGTTTAGGACAAAGTCTTAGCGGCCGATGAAACCGTAACATTGCATTAACTCACAATATTTGCTAAGTTTGTTTGTCTGGTTTGGTTGATAGGATCTCAAATTTTTATGAGCGTATTCCAGATTCGGTCAGGAGTGTTTCGAGCACTTCTGGCCTCTTTTCAGGATGACGCAATAAATAGTAGCTATTTCTTTACGATAATCCTCCTTCCTTCAATTTTGAAGTGTACATTCCCTGTATAATCAAGCATATTCAGTAATTCAGATATATTTTTATCTCTGGAAATCTCGCCTCTGAATTTAAAATCAGGATCAGGCGGGGTTTCATAAACTACCTCTACATCATACCACCTGGAAACTTTAGCCATGATAGATTGCAGGTTGTCATTGAATTTGAAGTAACCATTTTTCCAGGCCAGTACATCTTCAAGGTCTACGTCAGTAATCACTTTCATCCTTTCTGGAGACACCTGGGCTTGTTCACCAGGTTTAAGAATTAGGGACTCAACACCAGGTTTTGAGGAATTCATTCCATTTGCAGAAACTTTGACACTTCCGGATAGCAAGGTGGTTTTGACAGTTTTTTCATCGGCATAAGACATGATGTTAAAATGGGTTCCCAATACTTCTACCATTTGCCCTTTTGCAATTACCCTGAATGGAGATTTTTTATTATGGAAGACTTCAAAATAAGCTTCTCCCGTTAACTCTACCTTTCTTTCCTTAGCTGCAAAACTTACAGGGTACTTTAAAGTCGAGGAAGCATTTAAAAACACTTTCGAACCATCCGGCAAAATCACTTGCCACTGGCCACCCCGGGGCGCTTCAATCGTATTGTATTCCGAGGTACTTTTGCCAGAGGCATTTGGCGCAGTCTGATAGATTAACTGGCCTTTTGCAGTTTTACTGATCGTTACGCCCTCCTGTTGTGCCAGCTGCCCATTGATAGCATCTGTCAAGCTTATTTTTCGTCCGTCAGACAAAGTAAGTACGGCCTTGTTTTTACCAGGATTGATATCATTTTTAACAAGCTGAGGTGTGGCAACATTTTTATGATTTCCATAGAATAACACTGCTGTTACCGCAATCACTAATACAGCCGCAGCAGCTATACTATAGCTCAGAAATGAATTTCTTTTAGGGCGGATATCTAAAGAGTGTTCAGTTAGTGTGGGTTCAGTTTGCTGATCAATATTTAGCCACATCTGATGTTTTACATTCAGATAGTCGATGTCTTCAGGATCTTGTTGCTGGATTTCAGATTGCTGAACAAACCAGTTTTCGACCAGGCGCATTTCTTCTTGTGAAGCAATGCCTTCAGTATACTTTTTGATCAATTCTGTCGCCTGTTCCTTATTCATCTGAGTTTTATCCTGATTTATAAGTAATAGCGATGAAAAGTGGTAAGGGCGTAGATGAAATTGATAAAAATCAGAAAATAATTTTAATCAACTGATTTACAGAGTTAAAAAAATTAATATCTCTTGGAAAGTTCAATGATAATTAGTCCGAGGGGAACGTAAACGGCTAGTTTCGAACGAAGAATTTTCAGGGCATTATTGACTTGCTTTTTTACAGTTTGGTCTGAAAGACCTAGTTTTCCGGCAATTTCAGCATGAGAAAGGTTATCCCTGCGGCTCATTTCAAATATGATTTTCATTTTAGGAGGCAGATTATCAATCTCCCGCTGTACAATGATTTTCAACTCCCGTTCATCAATTTCCTGTATCGTTTCCATACTAACTTCTGAAGCATATTGTGCTAAGGACGAAATGTGATCATTTTTAAGTTTGTTGCGCTGTATGAATTTCAACACGCGGTTTCTAACCCCAATGTAAAGGTAACCTGCAATATTATTGTTTTCCTGAATCAACTCTGGCTTATCCCAAAGGCTAACAAATAAATCTTGCACAAGATCTTTAGATGGCTCTTCGTCCCTTAGCATTTGATTTACTTTGTAAAACATCAGCACTGCATATCTGTTATAGATCTCTGCAAACGCCTCATGATTTCTGTCTTTTATAAGACGAACCAATTCCGCATCTGTAAATTCAGAATACATTTTCATTATCGATATTCAATGCCACCGAGCAATTTAAAAGAAATAAAACAAGAGTTGAGAATTAGGAGGCGGTTGTTAGCTGTTAGGTAACAATATGATAATCGCCTCTTAACAAACTTACATAAATATTTTTAAAATATTTCATCCACAGTATCCTGTACTAATTGGCCCGTTCTATAAAAGGAAAATCTATTGCTCTGTTTCCATTTTTTTCACATACAATTCATCAACAAGGATAATTATAATCGCCAGCAGCGGTACAGCCAGAATAATCCCAAGTGCTCCGGATAAGGTACCCATAATAACCTGACTGATAATTGTAAGTGCGGGAGGCAGATTGATCATCCGCTTTTGAATTAACGGGGTAACGATATTACTTACTATAGTTTGAGAGATGACATAAATCAATGCTACAATAATTGCCGTATTTGTACTTACAGTAAGTGCCAGCAAGACACCTGGAATCATTGCTGCCATAGAACCAAAATTCGGAATCAGTTTCAACATCCCGGTAAACATTGCCAAAACCATTGCGCCTGGAATTCCCATTACGGTCAAACCTGTTGCAATCAGCAATGTAATCAGCACCATAGATAACATGGTACCTTTTAACCAACCTTTAAGTGCAGTACTGATGCGGTCAATTGCAACTCTTGCCAGTGATTTATTTTTAGGCGGTACCAGCATAATAATTCCATTTTTATAAATGGAAGGGTTTGCAGTAAAAAAGATAGCCAGTAATATAATCACATACAGATTACCCATTATGCCAAAGCTGGTACTAAAAAACTGCTGGGCAGTAGAGAATAGTTTTTCAGAGTTATCACCGGAAAGATAAGTAAGTATTTTACGGCCGGTATGGGTTTCATCCATTTTAACCTTTGCTGCTGTAATGGTATTAGGCAGTGAGTCTGATAGTACCGAAATCTGATCCTGCATTTTTGACCCCATAAACCATAACAACGTACCCAGAAACACAAAAGATCCTCCAACAGATATGATCATACTCAACCTTCTGTTTAGCTTCGTCTTACGCTCAATCAAATCACCAAAACCATGAAAGTAAACGGCAATCAGTACACCCGCTAAAATCATTAATAAAACATTGAAAGCAACTCTGGCAATAAGTATAACTACAACCAGCAGCGCAACAATGGCTACAGTTTGCCAGACCTTTTGGATATAGGATAGTTCTTTATTGGTATTATCGGATGATGAATTCATAATTTTCAATTTTATAATATTCCGGAAAACGGGATATACCAGGTACAGAAATATTATTCAGGCTATAAACTGAAGCTTTTAGGGAGAGCGTTTAAGAATAATTTCAAAAATGCAAAGATAGTTAACAATAAGTTTATTTTTCCATTTTATCATGAAATAGCGAATATCACTATTAAGGAACTGACAATGAAGGCGCTTCAGTACCCTACTTTATCCAGACAGGCTAGCACGACTAAAATCGGCTTATCTTAATTTCGCCTTACAAAGGTATTTGTTACATTGAAAGCCGCAGCCGCCCCCCTAATTCTTCGGTCGCAATAGCGACCTTTTCTTTGAGCTCGATAGCAAAAACTAAAATTACTTTATTTTTATGGCACACAGGGCAGGTTTGATATCTATAGTCAAACCATGCCCCTATGCACTTTTTAAAGCTTAATAAAATTCTGGTCGTTTAGTAATCAAAACCTGGAAATCATTGGCCAAAAATTGATTAAAATTTGATTTAAAAACCATACATACCACCAGAAACGCCAATTTGCTCTCCTGTAATCCAGGCTGCATCATCCGAAGCAAGAAATAAAACAGCTTTCGCAATATCTCCGGGCTGGCCTCTGCGGCCAAGAGGTGTTTTGGCAACAAACATTTTCTCATATTCACTACCAGGGGTTACACCTGCACTAGCTGCACCTTCTGTATCCGTAGCGCCTGGTAAAATAGAATTGATACGAACATTCTTTGCACCCAGTTCTTTCGATAAAGCAATCGTCATAGCGTCTAATGCAGCTTTAGTTGCAGAGTATAACGAGGCGCCCGGAAGAGGGTATTTGCTCGCACCCGAACTTATATTGATGATATTGCCGCCCTTATCGCCAAACGCTTTTAAAGATGCCTGGATAGTCAATATAGGCCCCAGGACATTGACGTTGAAATGCTGATGAAAAGCTGCTACAGATATCTGTTCAACAGGTAAGTATCCCTGATAGACCGCGTTGTTTACCAAAATATCCAACGGGCCGAAAGCTGTATGGGTTTCTTCAAAAAGCCTGATGACATCGGCCTCGTCAGCTACATCTGCTTGTACGGCAATGGCCAGGCCTCCATTGTCGGTTATCTCTTTAACCACCCTATCTGCCTCTTCTTTACTTGAGGCATAATTCACAACCACTTTTGCGCCTGCTGCCGCAAAGTGTTTTGCGATAGATGCACCTATTCCTTTTGCTGCACCGGTAACTACCGCTACTTTGTTTTCCAATTTACTCATGATTTCTATATGTTAATATATTATATTCTTCAGGTGTATTTCCGTTCTGAAGTATATACAAAGATGCAGTCCCTTAACTGACGGCTTATTGACATGAATCATTAAGTAGGTTTGACTTAGGTCAACTCATTATCATGACCTAAATCAACTTAATTATACAAACAACTGTAAAACAACAATTTAAAACAGAAGTAAATACCCAGGAAACAAAAATCAAGAAAGACCACAATATCATATTTTGCTTTGTTGGGTATTTTTTGCATTCAAAAAGTATATCGATGAGATTTCTAAAGCAGCAATTGAAAATCATCACCTTTCTGGGAAAGCTATATTAAAGCATTTTGTTGCGGGCATTTTATGGGAGGCTCCTGTCCGGGTAAAGAATAACGTGGCATTTCTTATTTTAACACCGAATTTCATCCTTTCATAAGATCTATTTAAAAGAGTTTTTTCTTATTCTGCTCAATGTTTCCGGAGATAAACCCAGATAAGAAGCGATCATGTTTTGCGGGAACCGTTTTAGAAAATGAGGATAATTGATAATTAGGTCCTCATAACGCTCTTCAGCTGTATAGCTATAAGCGGCCTGCATCCTTTTCTGGGTTGCAATGGTGTAATTTTGACTAATGATGTTCTGCATCGCTGAAAAGGCTGGGATATGCTTAAGAAACTCCTCAATTTGAGCATTGGTTGATTGAAGAACCTCCAGATCCTCCAGTGCCTCAATATTAAAGCGACTTGGCGTCAACAGGTAAAAACTTTCAAAATCAGCCAACCACCAATTTTCCAAAGACAATTTCAATACATTTTCATGCCCCTTTTCATCTACAGTAAAGGTTCTGGCGGATCCTTTTACAATAAACCCAATATATTTGCATACATCTCCTTCTTGTAAAAAGTATTGTCGTTTTCTAAGTTTTTTGGGCTTGAAATGTGCCATCAACAAATGCTTGTCATCTTCTGAAAGCAGTTTGTCCGATATTTCTTGAATGTAATCGAAAAGCACTTCAAAATTAGACATCGTTAAAGCATATAATAATTCGCAATTTACTCAAGCTACCTGGTAAAAACTAATATCCAAAATTGCATTGATTTAGTTTATAAATCAATAGGATAGGATTTAATTGGTGGTAAGAACTACTTCCCAATACAGAATTTAAACGACACTGATAATCAGTAAATTAAATAACATAAGAAACAAATAGGGAACAATTTTGAATATATTAACAATAAAAAAAATAATAAACATTACAAAGATCAAAACTAATGTATTTTAATTAAAAATTTACTTTGATATTACAAATACACCTCTTATATTAATATCCATCTTTTAAAGTCCAGCAAAGTATGATGAATGTCAACCTCAGGGACTATTGTAGCTAAAATCCCGGTCGTAGTATTAGTTTAACCTATAAAATTGTAATTTTGTTACATACGTGAAAGCAGTTTTATCAAAAAATCTATTTCTAACTTATGACCATTTTAAGCTTTGCAGTCTTTAATCCTAAAGAATGGGGCACGGTGTCTGATTGGGTAACGATTATAGTTTATACAATCACAGGATACCTGATATATCGCACTTTACGCTCTCAATTGTCTATTCAACAAATAGAATCAAATCGAGCTGCTAGAGAAATACGCCCAGTGTTTTCACTTCTTACAATTACATCCGGTAATCTCTATACTATAAAGCTTGTTTGTGAACATAATATAGCATTCGATGTGCACACTTCATATAATATTGATGCTTCTATGGACAATAAAGAAAACCTAATTTTTCAAGGCAAAAGTCATTATACGTTTATAAAACCAGGAGCACCTTCTTGGGATTCTAGTGGTAACGTAGGTGAATATATGCCAAATGGCTTTCTACAAGTTAGATTTAAAGATGAAGATGGTAGGCAATATCAACAGCGTTTGTCCTTCTCCGAAGACCACTCTGTTGAAAACGATTTGCCCACGCTGATAAATCGATAATTATCATCTACCTGATTGATATCCTATTATTTTGCCAAAATCAATTTTATTTACATCATAAGTGTTAGTGGTTATTGGGCAATTTAACTGTATTAGGTTCCTTGATCACGCAAAGATTTCAATTTCCATTTTCTATGTTCTGTCAGCCGGATAATAATACCCGCCAGACCTACTAGAATTAAAATTCCCAGCACCGACAGTAATGCACCATTTCCACAACAAATGTCAACTCAATCAGGATTATTATTCCCCTTATATAGATTATGCGACGACTCGGATTCCATTTGCTATTAAGCCAAAAAATGTTGAATTTGGTAGTAAAATTGATACGATGAACGCTACTTCAACCGATTCTGTGACCGGATTTCGCAACCTCCGGGAACTTTACCTGGGGCTGCGGGAATGTGAAGCTTGTCCTCCACTTGCTAACGGGATGCCACGGTTCCTATTTAGGGCAGAACGTGATGGATATCCCAATACCTTTACTTCAATGGACCGGCACTATCACGACCAGAATTTGTCACTTGATGCTTTCGACGAACTGGAAGACATCACTGCATTTGTCATGCAGCAGCCATTCCCGGATAAAAAACTGATCGGCCGCGAAGCTGGTGCCTTTGCACAACACTACGGCCTGCCCACACAAATTTTTGATTTTACATCGAGTGCCAAAATCGCGATGTTTTTCGCAGCTAACCTTGCCAAACACACGCCTCCCGCATTAGGAGGGAATATGGCTATCCTGAATGTTGAAAGGGCATTGGATGCTGGTTGTACAATCGACGACCTTAGACATCACAGTTACGCAAAGCGTTCCTGCATGCAATCGGCATACGGCATGCTCTATATGGGTTTTAACTCAGAAGGATTTTATTGCCTTAAAGATCCTGAAATCATTTCCAAAATAGGCCTTGCTTGGTGCCCTTTTGTTCATTTAGAGAACGATGTTGCCTTTTTGAATGAGATCGGAGTAAACATGAACATACTTTCGACAGAGGGCGATCCGTTCACAGGTCTTGCCCAGGAGTTTATAGATGAATTTGTGGTTTCCAGGGGCCATTTAAGCCAGGAGGCTGCCAGAATTCTTTCCATAAATGTTCCCGCGGTTGGAAGAAGTCAGGAGGAAAATTTCAAAAGATGGGCATCAGCCTAAGTCTTTCCTTCTATCTGCCATCATTAACCTCTGAGAAAGTCAGGTACTATTCCGGATTGTACAGGATAGGAGGGTTTTCCTGAATGATCTCTTCTTCTTTCTTCGTGTACTATTGCTATGGCAAGATAAATAATGGCGGCTCTAGTTAGCTTTAATAAATTTAAAGTTTTAGCCTCAAAATCCCGTTTTGATATTGCGTAGGAAATATCTTCTTCGGTAAAAAAATTAGGGAGAAGCGGTCTGTCTGAAACGACTTTAAATCCCTTATGCTCTATATAGTTGCGGATTAAGGCGATTTCTTTTGCTTCAGGATCTAACACCGTATCAAAATCTCTATTTTTCTCATAAAGGTCTTTACTCAGCCAAAATAACCCCCTTAGCGCCCAGTTCTCACTTTTGGTAAAAAAATCACGCAGAATCATCTTATCTTCCTTTTCATACCACAGCCCCCTAAAACTCACCTTCGACGGCTTTATATGAAGATCCAAATAATCGTTCAGTAGATATGCAATCTTATCCAGTATGGAATACGACAATCTGAATGCAATCTTAAGCTGCTCTATAGAGTAAGAATAGCAAATCGACTCCATGGTATCGATAAGAGGAATGTCAATATCTGACAGATGTTTACCGGCAGTCGATTGATATTGAAAAAAGGAATACCTGGCGGTTCCGAATTCCTGCTTGACCTGGTTATATAAATTCAAACTAACTGGTGCCCGTTTAACCGACAGTGTCAGGGTTGGCAAATGAAGGCAATCATGACTTGCTCTCGCAAATGGACCAAGATCGTTAAGGGGATTGATGAACAACTGGTTTTCTAAACACCATAATCTGTAGTTTTTCAAAGCCTGATTATCTCCAAGATCAAAATCATCAAGATCGGGGAACCTTTTAAGATAGGAATCATGAAAATTCCTGCCGATATATGATCCCAGATAATCACGATAGTATCTGAATCCTTCTTTTGCTTCTATATGAAGGCTATCCCCATATTTTAGTGCTGCGACGAAGTAGTGGTAAGCAAATACCTGGAATAGATTAGCATGTATAGTATCAAATAGTACCTTCCCATAGTAAGATAAGCCATTGGCTTTGTTTCCGATGGCCATCGCAAAATCCGGTAGAATAGCCAGGGCCTTGTTCCAATATTGTTGGGCTTCGACAAACCGGCCGATAAAGTTTAAAGATCCGGCCAGATTGGTATACATCTGACACTGCCGGTTTGAATCCAACCCATTGAATCCTGTTGAATTAATCGCTCTCCGTAAGCACAGTATTTCGTTTTCCAGTTCCTCTATCTGAAACTGCCATCCCTGGGCAGACTCAGCATATTTAATTTTTCGTTTTGAGCTCCAGGCATTCGCCAGGAAGTAATTGATCAGAGTGTAATTCTCATCCACCAATTTATCCATTTCAATCTGACCGGCAAGATTAATCCCGTGTTCAAGACCCTGTTCGCTTGAATGGTCATGCGCCAAGTCAAAAAGTGATGCAAGTATTTCTAATTGTTCCGATTGCGACAACAATTCCATACTTGTGATTTTCATTAATTGTACTAACGTCACCCTTTTCATAATTCAATTTTGCTAATTTCTTCAAATCCTGGGTGACGCTCCCACCGGATCTCGCCATGCTTGTCCTTTACGGCTGCACGCAGCCTTTCAAGATTACTTCCCTCTAATGTTCCCGGCTTCACATCTGAATTGATGCCTACCTTCATGTTGTATTGTCATAACTCCAACGCATTTACAATGCCGTCAATGGCTTCTTCGACATCATAGTATTCAAATACTATTCTAATGACATCTTCTGTTCTCAGATCAGTGATGATATACCTGTGAACGACTTTGTTTCTTTCTTTATAAAGTAATTCAAGCCGGTCAAAAAGCCCGTGATCAACAATCTTCTGATCTAATGCCATCTGATAGATACGCCGCTCCATGATAACCTTATCCTGTTCATCTTGAAACAGTAAAGGCACATCAATTTCGTCATTCTGATCCTTTAGCTGATTGGTGAGCATGATGGCAAGTCTCAACAGCGCATCAATTCTATTTGCAGTTAGGATAATGATTTCAATAAAGGAGCCATTTTCGAGTGCCTTATTTCTAAGATCAATTGCTGCCGCTATTGCAGACATAAACATTACGTACCTGCGTTCGGCCAAAAGTCTATCACGATCTTTTGGTTTGATGTATTTTATAGACCGGAGGCAACCCCGAACGTTTTCAAGTTGTTGCTCTGCCTGCTCAGCAAAATCCTTTTTATAGATGTATGTGGACAGTAAAAAATGATCTTCAATCACGGCCATCCAGATATATGATACCATGTCCCCTATTTCAAAAAGTCGCTCATGGAACTTTAGTTCTTCACCACACTTATGAATTGGCAATTTGTTAGCTACCATCAGGTTAGAGATTTGTTCATTCACCGGTTTGCAGCTTACCTGAAATGCACCCATATCAACGATATAGCCACCAAAAGCGTGTGGCTCTGATGGTGTACGGTCCATACCGGGATTCTTGTATTGAAATCCTATTGGGGTGAGCATTTGAAACTTCCCGTACTGATCTGTAAATAATTTCAAATCTTCATTCATATCGCAACTTATTAATTAAAATCAAGTTTATTAACTCCGACCACAAAGATAAACGGCAAACTACGCAGCCTATTTGCGCAGTTTAATAAACAAATTATTTCTTGAGTTTAACTAACAATTGGACTTTAGATACTGACTCAGATAAAGAACAGAACGGGAATATGAGCAAAAAAACCTTCCTCACTATTTTATACAGGGTTTAGGTACTAAGCTTATTGAGATCAAAATCTAAGAAGCCCTCCTTAAGGTGGTTAAAAATAAACACCCCGCGGTGGGTGACTAGGTCGCTACCATAATACTCAGGAATCACTGAAGAAAAATGGTTGGCATACCAGTACCATCTTCTAATACAAAATATGCAAAATTCTGATTATCAATTTTTATACTATTTTAGTAAAAAAAAATCACTTTTGTCATAAAAATAATGAAAATCCCTTTTTAACACTTATGAATGAGAGTCACCCCGTACTTGTCAAAGAAGTACTGACAAAGAAAGAATTATCCTATATCCGGAAGTCAGTTGCACGCTCAAATTTTATCGACTGGCTGAAAAGCAACTACCGATCCATCCGTTGCTATCATGCTGCCCGGCCAACGAATATTGACTTGTACTTTGAAAATGGCTTCCTGCCTGGTGACCTCCAGAAATCGCTCGCATCTTTTGAAGAGCTATTAAAAGAAATTGGCTATAAAGGGCTGGTAGATCTACAGGAAACCATGGAGCTATTCGACGGTAAAAGCAACCGCTTTATTTACTTCATACTGGACAAATACGATTTTATAGACCTCGCGCCCCACTATTGGATATACGGCAGTGAATTTATGCTTTGCCTTGCACAAAATACTGCATTTCATATTAAAGAATATCTCAGGAAAACGGGTATACCAACCATTTTTGCATGCGATATTCCGTTTATCAAAATTGAAGATAGAGAATTACTTAGCCTACACGATCGTATTTTACAGACAACTGGTACACTTGAACAAATGCTCAATGACATTTTCTCTAACTATTCGATTATTATCGAAGGTCATGTGGATGCTGCTTACATTTCGGGGCACGAACATCCGGTAGAAAGGGTTTATGATGCGCATGATAGCCGTTATTATCTGAATGATATAAAAACGTGTTCCAGGTGCTCAAATTGATACCGTACATTCGTTTAAATTAGTTGCAAACAATATGATTACATTTGTTAGATAAGCGCAACTCAATGCAAAGGGAAAGTTTTATTTTAGCTATAGGGATTGATAATTATCCCGGCCCTCATTTTGGGCCGTTGGATAATGCGAGCGGCGACGCTAAACGCTTTTCCGATCTGCTAGTTAGTCGCTATGGTTTCCAGGAGGTTATACCGCCACTGCTGAATGAACAAGCAACGCAGGAAAATATTACTAACGCCCTGGATGGCTTGGCCTTCCGGATCAGTAAAGAGGATAATCTGATTATTTACTTTGCCGGGCACGGCGGAAAAAACCCTACCAGCGATATCGGCTATTGGGTGCCTATTGATGAGGGGCAAAAAACATTTCAAAGGATTCAAAACAGCTACGTACTGGACTGTATCGAAGGAATAACCGCCAAACACATCATATTGATTTCCGACTCTTGTTTCTCGGGAACCCTATTAGAAAAGGATCGGGCAGGCAACCCCGACCTTTCCCATGAATATTTAGACAGTTTAAATTCCGGCTGGATACTGGTTTCCGGCGGCATTGAGAAAGTAACAGATGGCGAAAAAGGGAAAGGCACTCCATTCAATCAAACCATCTGCGAGTTTTTGGAAAAGAATATTCGCGCCAGCGTAGCCTCTGGAGAATTTTTTAATGAAGTGATCCGTATTACGCGTGAGCGCACACTACAGTCGCCAGGAGTTGCACCTATCAAGCGGGGCGAAATCCATCACGGCGGCCAAATGATCTTTAGGTTGAATGAAGCCAGCGACGGTGGAGGTATAAGCAGCATTAATAGAGCTGCTGTTGCCTATGTAAAGCCGGTATTCCCTATTCCAAACACTGCGTTACCAGCGGCGTACCTGTCACGCACACTGACGTATTACGACATTCAAAAGCCAGCAGTTACCTGGTTTTACGACCCGGAAGTTGGCGAACTGTTCTTAAAAGACGTTATAACAACTCAAAAAAGGACCGTCATTTTAGGAAGTGCCGGTTCAGGCAAGTCAATTGAATTGCTACAATTGATGAAAACATTGCAGGAAGCCGACGATAATGAATTGATCCCCATTTATAAGAAGTTCAATACCTATACCGACGAGGATATTGATAATTACCTTCCAGAAAATTGGCTTCAGGTAGATAAATCAGCCATGGTGTTATTTTTGGACGGGCTTGACGAGATCCAGCCGAAGTTCTTTGCAACAGCCTTACGAAAGCTGGGAACGTTTTCAGATCGTTATCCTCAAATAAGGATTGTGGTATCGTGCCGCGCCAATTTTTATGAATTACCTGATCCGAATTTCTCAGGCACCTTAAATGGTTATGCCGTTTATACTCTTAATGATATTTCGCTCGCACAGATAAAAAATTATGTTACCGATAAACACGGTATTGATGGAGATAAGTTTATTTATGCCATTTACGAACGAGGTTACCTTGACCTAGTACAAAAGCCCTATTTCCTAAATATCCTGGCAAATTACTTCTTAAAACACGGCAATTTTGATTCGGGCAGAGCTGCTATTCTGGAAGATGCGGTCAATCAATATGAATCGGCCAATAAACAACAGTACCATGCAACCGATATTCCTATAAAACATAGAGAGCTGTTGCCATTGCAGGAGAAGATCGCTTTTATACTGGAGCGCACCGGAAAAAATTTCATTGAAGACCAGGAGTTAACCGACATATTGACGAGGGACGAATTTGAAGCGGCTAAGTATCTTTCGGCGTTCAAATTGGAGCCGGATAAAAGGCAATGGCACTTTGAACACAATAATATTCAGGAATATCTTGCCTCCAGGGTGTTATCACGTCTACCTTTTGACGCGATGATGAATGTACTAACGGTTTCTTCGGCAGGTGAACAAAAGATCAAACCTAATTGGGTGAATACCCTCTCATTCCTAATTAGCATAGGCGAAAAGGAAAAAATTAAGCCATTGTTGGATTGGTTGATTGCTAATGACCCTGAGATCCTGGTGCGTTTTGACCCCGATAGGGTGCCAAAAGAAAACAGGATAGCATTATTCAAAGATATATTTCATTTCTACAGCCAGAAACAGGTTTGGCTTACATCTAATAAATTTTCAGATACTGACCTTGCACGTTTCGGGCATTTTGAAGAAGTGTTTATTTTCCTTCTGGCAATATTGAAAGATGGGGATGCTACACGGATAGATATTTTAAATGCCATTCATGTGTTATACAGGTTTGATATCAACAAGTTTGACGGCTATAAGGAGGAATTAAAAGAAACATTAATTTCGTTGATCAAACAACCAGATTTTAATAACAGCGATATATATACCGTCATCGGTACTTTATCTAAGTTAGGCATCGATGATCGGGAAACCATTGAGTACTTGTACCAACAGTTCGGACACCGGGAAAACCAATATTTAAGAGCCGCTCTTTACAAGATCATTGGTAATTCTGAGTTCCTGGATAATTATGTTAGGGTGTTTACAGGTGGGCTACGTATGAATGGCTTTAACTATCAAAGCGAAGACCGGGATTCAGTTACCCTGATGGATGAAGGCATGCAACTTAAAGAGGCTCTGGAAAAAATTAAAAAGCCAGCAGCAATAAAAGAACTGCTTACCATTATTGGCTGTGACATTAACACGGTACATCGCTTTTTTTCAGAATATAAAGAAAGCATGGACAAAATACTGCGCCACGTTTTTGATGCTTATATGGAAGACAAAAGTCTCTTTAAATTGATTGTTCAGTTTTATGCCAGGCAGGCTACCGAGACAAACAAGCCACATATTGAACAATTCCTGGCTTTTTTTGATAAAAACGGTATCAGGTGGGAAACAACTTTTTACCTGCTCAATGAGCCTTCGATTAGGAACTATGAAAAAAGTTCCGGCATTAGCGCGCTGGTAAATGAAAACGTAATCGATAACCTGGTCGCACAATATTTAAAAGGCGTTGTTTCCAAAGAAAGTCTTGAAAAAGTCTATATGGACTTCAAATGGAGAGAGGGTTACAACGGCGGTTATGATGCTATACTATCATATTTCAAAGAGCAGCTCTCCCAAACGGATATCGTTATTCAAAACGAACCCGAGATCGACCGCGCTAAACTATTCCGCGAAGCCGCCCAAAAAGGCTTCGATCTTTTGTTTAGTAAAGAGGCCTTCATTGCAGAAGTAAATCAAATATTTGATTTTTTTGAGAAAGATGAAATTATCGGCGAGGATTTACACTCATATAAAAATGGGGAATACGTTGATCTGAATCAACGATTTAGCACCTCCTCCGTCGACCTCATCAGGGAATTTACCTACCGCGGCGGCGTTGCCCAGAGGGAATACCTCAACCATTGGATGAATGAAAGCGAAGAATTCACCTATTTCCGAATTCAATTGATCAAGTCGCGACTGGCTGCTTTGCCGGAGTTGGTGATTTCTAATGAGCAAGAGCAATATATCAGGAACTGGAGTCAGGCAAAAGCACATACGGGAAGCCTGCTTTGGTATTTTATGAACCGGTTTAAAATAGAATTACCCATAGAGCGGCTGCTTACGTTTACGCAATATTATAATCAGGGTGATGAGATCAATATCGAAACTGGCGGGTTTATTGAACTGCTGGAGAAATTTGTACAGCCCAATGAGCTAAGGGAAAAAGTAGCGGCGAACTTAAATGATGGCATAGAGAATATTTTAACATGGACATCAAATGCAGGTTATGCATTGAGAAATGATCTTACCAAATCCTTCCCGTTGATATTGTCGCAAATGGAAGGTTTTAATGAGACCGAATACAAGTTTGCTGATTTACTTAAACTATGGTTCAGCAAAACGGGAGATACCAAGCGGCTTATTCAATTTGTTGCGAACACGAAATCGGAAAACATGAAAGAGCGCGCGATCCGATTACTGCTTGATTCTGGTGAGGAAAATGAATACCTCATAGGATATTTTACTACAATAACAGAAAGCGAGGCGGCCAGCGAAGAAGAAAAAATGGACGCGGCAAACCGGTTATTAAAACTGGGGATCATCGATGGTTTTTATATCATTGCCAATCACTTTTTGAAAAATCCAAGTCCCCTTTTTGATTTCAGGCGGCACTTGCGAAATATCAATTATACCATAGATCCCCAAGTTATTCCAGTGTTAGTGGACTTATTATACATCGGCAAACAGCCGGAATATAAAAAAGATGTATTCAATGACCTGGAAACGAAGGTGCTGGATACCCTGTTTGAAATAGGCGTGCAGTCAGCAGAAAATTTCAATATGGTCAAAGCTGCTATTGATAAATTTATCACGGCTAATAAAGGTAAACTTGCAAACATCAATTTCCTCCATTTTACGATAACGCGGATGCAGGAACAGTTAAGTCTTCGGCTCTCAAAAGAACTCAGCGTGAAAGAAGCATTGCAGGAGTTTCAATCATTGGACAAAACAGGGCCGGCGGAGGCTACCCAAGTTAATATTAAGGTAAAAAAGCTTATCATCAATAAAGGAATGAAAATTGGAAAAGTAGTTGCAGAGCAAGGCAGCCAGGTCAATATTGCAGATGTAATAAAAAAAATAGAATTTAATCCCGTTTTGAAGTCGGCAACAAAGGACGAATTTGAACGAATAAAGCAGTTGCTCGTTCAGCTGGATGATGACGAATTACGGTTAATTCAGTCTGAGGCGGAAACACTGCCCGCAAATTCTTCAGATCTCAAGATTTATGAAAACATCCGCGTACAGTTCGATAATTTCGCCGTAAAGCATGGGGTGCCTATTGTTGACGGCATCGCAGCCACTGCCTTATACGAGGTGCTAAAATCTATATTCAAATTTTAAGCGGTGGATCTTAATGAATAAGGAATGATATGACTAAGATGATTTAAGCGGTTCGATTTGCTGAATTAGATCTGCGATATTGACCTGCCCACCGTTTTCAGCCACCACCTTGTTAATTTGGAGGCTTGTTTCGACGTTCAGCGTGTTCATGGATATTCCGCACAAATGGGACCACCTAATGGTGCAATGTATCCAAGCATATATACACCAAAATCCGTAATAAACTTATTATCAACATTATCCAGATATATATCTTTCATTTTTCGTTTCTTTACTAAAAACTCCTGTAAATAACGTTCAGTAGAATAGTAATTTTTTAATGTACCTGGTTCTAGCAACTAGCAAGCTCGACATTATGATAGTTCATCAAAAAATTTAAAGAACAGAGATCTTTATCTCTCCCCTCTACTCTTGCTTTTATCAATTCAGCATTCACGGCTTTATTTTCATGCCTAAGATCATTGTAAGCGTTGTTGAGATTGTTAACTAAAAGACGCATCTTTTCTCTTACCATTAATTCCTCTGCTCCATTACCTGAAAGTGTTTGTTTGCCCTGATTCCAAGTTGACGTATACACCCGTTGCTTAGTTGAAATATCTGTAAATGCACCATCCACGGTAATTCTTGCGAATAGTGGGGCCTTTCCATTTTTAGCTTTGTCCTTTTTTAAGAAAAAAGAAACACTGAATGTGTGGGTACTTTTCATGCTTTAAACTGTTTTAAGCCCGTTTATGCCCCTTTATGCCCTCTCACGTTTTTTATTAAAATCAGAGGCAAAATTTAGAAGCAAAAAAGGCGGTAAAATAAAAAACTCAAACAGTGACTTTTACTTTTTATCGAAGGACAATTATAGCTGAAAAAAATAGGGTGTAGAATAGGGCATAAAAACCTTGATATTCTTTGCTTTTCTTTGATATGACTAAAACGAAAAAACCCCCTAAATATTGATATTTAGAGGGTTTTTGATAGAATTTGACATCTATGTTGTCTGGGTGGCAGGATGCTGTACTGACATTTTAATTATTTTTTTTCACTACTTAGATCCTCCTGAAATATCAGGGCCGATAGATTATTTTTGGGTACTACCTATTAGTGCTCAAACTATCTCAATATAGGCATCTATCTTGTTTCATTCTACAACAAAACAGATGCCCATGGAACCCTTTAATTTTGATAAACTTCCAGAAGTCGTACGTCAACTATTTGAAAAGGTAGAAGGTATTGAAGCATTGTTGAAAGAGCTCCAACCCAAAGAGGAAAACGAAAATGAATTAATGACGATTCAGGAAGCCGCAGATTTTCTAAAAATTACTGTGCCTGCATTATATGCTAAGGTTAGCCGTCATGATATCCCGGTGAATAAGCCTGGTCGAAGACTGTACTTCAATAAAAATGAATTAAGAAAATGGATTGCTTCTTCCAGGAAGAAAACAGTAATTGAATTGCGAAGGGAAGCTGAGGAGCGTATGAAAGCTATGGATAAACGAAGAAACTTCGTTTAAACTATGACTGATTTGAAATAAGCTCTTCGTTCCTGTGAACAATAAATTGGAATTTCACTTCTGGAGTCGTTTTCTCTTTGAAGTCTGGTGTTTTAAGGTTGATTCTATCTGCCGCAATTCTTTTGGTCTTGTCAACGATTTTTGCATAGATTTCGGTATTCTTAAATACCTTATGACCTAGCATTTTGGAAACTGTATAAATGTCTGTTCCCAATTCCAACTGAATAGTTGCAAATGTATGTCGAAAACTGTGGAAGGTGATATTCTTTACAATTCCAGCATTTCTAAGCCAATTAATAAAAAAGGTACGGAGCTTGGAGTACTTTAAACCTAAGAAAACAAGTTCCTCATGCTCTCCTCTTTCCCCCGTAAAAGCTACGGCTTGGTCAGAGATCGGCAAAATTTCTGCACTTTCTGTCTTTTCTTGTGAGAATTGCAAATGATATTCTCCTGGTTTACCTCGGACTTCTGACCATTTCAGACTTTGAACATCTGAAAAGCGTAATCCTGTAAGTCCAGAGAACAGCGATGCTCTTTTCATTAGCGTCGAACTGGACGGGGTATCGAAAAGTAATTGCAATTCTTCCAGAGTAAGGCGTTCACGATGAGTTTCTTTGGGGCTGATTGGCTTAACAAGAGCGTGAAGATCCTGACTGATGTATCCCTTTTTATAAGCGATCCGAAGAACTGCCCTAAACTTTGCATAATAACTAACTGCTGAATTTCTTTGAATAGGTCTTCCCCACCTGCTAATCCCTGGCCCACTTAGCAAATAATTTTTAAAATCCTCACACAAAAAATCAGTGACTTCCGGAAACCTAAGATCATGCCCGGCAAAGGCAATGAAATATCTTACACCCATTGCCCAGTTATCGGAGTCTGATTTTTGTTTTTTCCGGGCTTCTATTTTAAAAAAATCAATGAAACCAGAATCTCTCATAGCGTCGGATAGAAAGCCGTATTTGCGATTTTGTATATCAAGCTGTCTTTGACTGCATACAGTACGGGCAAGGATCATAGTTTCCTTATTATGTTCCCGTTCCCATTGATCGGCTGGGCTATCAAAGATATATAGTTTGAGCGTTTCAAAACGCTTTAGATTTCCGTTAATTGGGTTCTTTAAAGGTGGGTAATAGTCTAAAATCAGACTATGTCTGTTTTTAGTAATAGCTTTTTTACGTAGGGTGACTTTAGACATAACTTAACGGTTTTGGTTAAAAATGCTGTGGAGGTCGGATTTCAGGACATAGGTGTACCAGCCATTTTGAAATTTGTTGAGGTTGTTTCTTTTGATCAGATCATAAAGAGCTTTTTCAGAACAGTTAAATTGATCTTGCGCCTCTGCCATTGTGTAACAATATTTTGGATGAGGATTCTTTTTGGGTTTCTCTCTTGTTGTGACTTCAAATTGCGGTTGTTCAAATATTTTATCAATTTCTGTTCTTTTAATAATGGTTTTTCTGCTACTGAGCCTCACTGCTTTAATTTTACCACTTTGAAGAATATTATATAAGGTTTTGGTGCAGAGTCCCAAGAGTTGGGCGGCTTGTTTAATGGTTAAGAACTCTATTAAGACCGGATGGTTTATAACTGAAGTTAGATTTTCTTTAACTTGTGCATCGGATACTTTGATCTTTGTGTCACGGATCTTTTGTTTAGCATATCTACCATTGCATCTTGGGCTGCAGAACCTCGTTACAGTGGTTTTCGCCCTGAACGATTTTCCGCAATATTCACATATTCTTTGGATGTTGATGTTTGAACTCATTGCCTTATTTTCTGTTCTTTCTCATTATCCTGCCGACACCTTTTTTTAGCTTAAATCATCGGTAGTTATCTCTCCCTTAATTCACCCTTTTTAGGGTAGTTAAGAAGAAATAAGAGGAATTAAGGGTAATTAGATGCCATTAAGCGCAATGTTTTACCCTGTGTTTTTTTGAGGGCAAAATTTTGCGCTTGAGGTACAAATGAGGAACAAATGTGTGAAAAACTATGGCAACTATCCAAGAATTTGGACAAAAGAAATACACATAATTTATTAACAATAAGCTACTTACTACTCAATACTTAACATGATTATTCGTAATTATACAAGGTTACTTCCCAATACAGAACTTGCTAAATATATTATCCAGTAAATCATCAGTAGTAACCTTCCCGGTAATTTCCCCCAAATAATAAAGCGCCTGTTTAATATCAGTCGCCAAAAAATCCGAAGTAACCGGATTAATCAGACCTTGCGAAACGCTATCCAACGACTCCTGCGTCTTCCTCAACGCTTCCACATGCCTGATATTCGTAACCATTGTATGATTCTCCGACAACTTGTCCCCTATTACAGTCTCATACAGCAACTCTTTCAACTCCTCTACATTTTGATTTTCCTTCGCGGATATCCCGATAAACTTAATCTCTGAAGGCAAATTTAACTCCTTTAACCTGTCACTAAATGACAAATCAATCTTATTCGCTACTGCAATAAAAGCTAACCCTGGTTTGTATAAACTTGCAATATCGTCCCTAATCTCGTTCGCGGTTAAATTCAGCACATCGAATAAATAAACTAAAACAGCAGACTGACTAATCTTTAACATCGTCTTCTCTACTCCTATCGCTTCTATCGTGTCTGTAGCTTCGCGTATGCCCGCCGTATCAATTAATCTAAAGTTGATACCATTGATATTTAAAACTTCTTCTATCGTATCCCTTGTCGTTCCTGCAATCTCACTGACAATTGCCCTGTCCTCATTTAACAACGCATTCAATAACGTAGATTTACCCGCATTCGGTCTGCCTGCAATCACTGTATTGATGCCTTCCTTAATCACATTCCCCAATTCAAAAGAACGGATCAGCTTATTCAATACTATCGTAATCTTATTAATTAATTCCTGCAACTGATCTCTGTTTGCAAACTCAACATCCTCTTCAGAAAAATCAAGTTCCAATTCAATCATAGAAGCAAAATGGATCAACTGTTCACGCAAAACATTTAATTCCGTACTAAAACCTCCCCTTAACTGATTCATCGCGACACTATGTGCAGCCTGTGAATCTGAAGAAATTAAATCAGCTACAGCTTCCGCCTGAGATAAATCCATCGCACCATTTAAAAACGCTCTTAAAGTGAATTCTCCTGGTTTCGCTGCCGAAGCACCTTTTTTTATCAATAAATTAATAATCTGCTGAATGATATAATTTGACCCGTGGCAAGAGATCTCTACCACGTTTTCTTTCGTGTAAGACTTAGGGCCCACGAACAAACTTACCACGACTTCATCAATCACGATGTCACCATCTTTAATCAATCCAAAATGCAGTGTATGTGTAGGTTGGCTCAACAGATCCTTTCCGCTAAATACGGAATTTGCGATCGCAATAGCATCTTTCCCAGATAAACGGATCACGCCAATGGCACCCGCTCCAGGTGGGGTTGATAAAGCTACTATTGTTTCATTTGTAATCATAACGGACAGAACTTAGTTTAAGATTGCGTAAAAATACCCAAACATTTGCTATCTTTTCATGTTTAACCCTTGAAAATTAACATTTACATTACAATATGAAAGAATTACCGCTCACTGTCAAGCGATCAATTGAGTTACTAGGTCTGGTGCTTATCGGTGCCTTATTCGTCGTTGCCAGTGATATTATAATGCCTGTTATCATGGCATTCTTTATCAGTATCATGCTGTTGCCTGTTTATCGCTGGCTAAGGAAATATAAAGTTCCGGAAATCATCGCAATCGTCTTTCCTATTTTACTGGTCGTAATTTTCATAGGCATCATCGCCTGGTTTTTCACCGCACAAGTAGGTAATCTGGTTTCAGATTTTCCCGAAATCAAGAAAAACGTGGCCCAGCATCTAAAATCGTTAAGTGAATGGATAAGTAGTGTAAGTCACTATTCACCTACTGAACAACTTACTTTTATTAATAAAAAGAGCAACGACCTGTTAAATATGGCCGGAGGAATGGCAAGTGGCGCAGCTTTGACATTGAGCTCGGTATTTGTCTTTGTAGGGCTTCTGCCAATTTATATTTACCTGATGCTTTTCTATAAAGACATCTTATTACGCTTCGTGTTTATGTGGTTTAAAACTCCTGATCACCCGAAAGTTAAAGAAGCTATCTATGAAACTGAATCTATTATCAAAAATTACCTGGTAGGCCTATTGATACAAATCACTTATATGACTGTCCTTTTAGGTGGCTTACTGATGCTTTTTGGCATCCAGCACGCCTTATTAATTGGGATTATCTTCGCCATACTAAACCTGATCCCTTATGTCGGGGCTTTAATCGGAAACATTATCGGTGTACTTTTAACTGTAACCGCTTCCACTTCCCTCGCTCCTGTAATTACAGTTTTAGCTGTTATTGCAGCTGTTCAATTCTTAGATAATAATATCCTGATGCCAAGGATTGTCGGTTCAAAAGTGAAGATCAACGCTTTAGTCGCAATCTTGGGTGTAGTAATTGGAGGTAGTGTTGCAGGAGTGTCCGGGATGTTCCTGGCTATGCCGCTCATCGCAGTACTTAAAGTTATTTTCGACCGGACAGAATCATTTAAACAATGGGGTGTATTATTTGGTGATGAAAGACCTGCGAAAAGTCCAATGACTTTTCCTATCTTCAGACGCAAAGGAAATGTAAAACTAACCTCTGGAACACAGAAAGATTAAATAACGATATTAAAATTTGTTGCTAAATTTTAAAAACAAGAAACCCCGGGAGTGAATGCCTCGGGGTTTTCTTTTTTAACTCATTGAAGGAAAAGAGATTCCCTTTATTTTTCTAAACATCTCAACAGCGTATATATCAGTCATACCAGATACGAAATCCAGTACGCATAATATCTTTGTATAGTCGTCAGTGGCTTTGGTCTTAAACTGATTTGGAATTAATTCTACTAATTTCCGGTGATACTTAGATTCATTGTTCAAATAAGCAGGAATAAATTCCTCCAGTAAACCGCCCATTACCTTATAACCCGCAACCTCAATCTGTACAACAGAAGAATAATTGTAAATCTTTTTAATAGAGATACGCTCAATATACTTCATGATAGACAAGAAAGGCTCTTGAATAGCATCCAGCAAACTCTTATTGAAATCACCGCTTAAAATGGCTTCCTGATTGTTATAAAATACCTGTGAACACTGTCCAATCAAAGTACTGATTGACTTTGCGCGCATCAGCGTAATTTTAGCATCATCATCCTCCATCTCCGCTAAACGCTCAGGCAATTTAACATCATTACATAGCGGCAATAATAAATTTTCTACCTCTTGATAAGTCAGGATTTTCAAACGATGTGCATCTTCCAGATCAATGATATTATAACAAATATCATCTGCAGCTTCTACCAGGTAAACCAAAGGGTGACGCTTATAAACTAGCGGCTCATCCGAAACTTTGATCAGTCCCATTTCTTCCGCTATCTTCTTAAACCCGCTTTGTTCTGCCTGAAAGAAACCATATTTCTTCGTATAGATATTGGTTTTATCATGTCCTGCGATAGAGGCACAAGGATACTTTGCAATAGAAGCCAGTGTAGCATAGGTCAAAGCAAAGCCCCCGGTCCCTTTTCCGGCAAAAGCATGTGTCAATATCCGCAAAGCATTGGCATTCCCTTCAAAATTGATCAGATCCTGCCATTCGGCCTCAGTTACCCTATCTTGATAGATCTTTCCATCTCCTGTGGTAAAATAATGAGAAATAGCAGACTCTCCGGAATGTCCGAAGGCCGGATTTCCAAGATCATGTGCCAGGCAAGCCGAAGCGATTATATTACCAATTTCGGCAAGTAATGGAATAGTTTCATCTACATTCGGATCGATTTCTTTAATTCTGTTGTAAAAGATAGTACCTAATGACCGGCCTACACTCGCAACTTCCAAACTATGAGTCAGCCTGTTATGAACAAATACGCTCCCCGGTAAAGGAAATACCTGTGTTTTGTTTTGCAGCCTTCTGAAAGGAGAAGAAAAGATAATCCTGTCATAATCACGTTGAAACTCAGATCTGGCTTCTTTTTCGTTGCCAGCAAAGCGATCTTCATTTCCCCACCTTTTGGCAGACAATAATTTTTTCCAATTCATAAATTGATCAAATGATTAGCTGCAATATTACAGCAAATTATAACGCAAAAAAAAGAGGGACTGTTAAAAATACACTGCCCCAAAAAGTTAGACACTATTTAGGGCAGTGTATTTTTAACAGTCTCTCTTTTATATTTTCAATTCAAAATTTAATGTTTATTAGCAAAAAAATAACTGATTACATTCTTTCAGGAACTTCAATTCCTAAAATACGCATACCAGATTTAAGCACATTTGCAGTTACCCAGCTCAGATTTAACCTGTGTTGTTTAAGCGCTTCATCTTCTTCCTTCACAATTGGCGGGATCTCATGATAAAACTTATTAAACATCTTAGCTACTTCATAAATATAGTTCGCCAGCGTAGCCGGACTAAACGCTTTAGCGGAAGAAGCAATCTCAGCAGGATATCTTGATAATAATATGATCATTTCCAGTTCAGTCGCTGATAAAGCGATGTCCTTAGAAACATGCTGTCCATGCTTATATTCAGCTTTGCTTAACAGAGATTTAATCCTTGCATGCGTATATTGGATAAACGGCCCTGTATTTCCCTGGAAATCGATAGATTCAGCAGGATCAAATAACAAACGCTTCTTAGGTTCAACCTTCAGCAGGAAGTATTTCAAAGCACCCATTCCAATTTTATAGTAAAGGCTTTCTTTCTCTTCTTCACTGAAATGATCCACTTTACCCAATGCTTCAGTTTTCTGTTTAGCTGTAGCGATCATTTCCGCTATCAAATCATCCGCATCAACTACTGTACCTTCACGTGATTTCATTTTGCCACTTGGCAGATCTACCATTCCATATGATAAATGATATAATCCTTTTGCCCAGCTCTTGCCTAACTTATCTAAAATCAGGAACAGAACTTTAAAATGATAGTCCTGCTCATTACCTACTACATAAATAGATTCATCCATTTTGAAATCGTCATACTTCATTTGTGCAGTACCCAGATCCTGAGTGATATAAACTGAAGTTCCATCCGCACGAAGTACCAATTTCTGATCCAGCCCGTCTTCTGTCAGATCGATCCAGACAGAACCATCCGGTTTCTTAAAGAAAACTCCTTTAGCCAAACCTTCTTCAACGGTATCTTTTCCTAATAAATAAGTGTTACTTTCATAATAATACTGATCAAAATCAACACCCAGGTTTTTATAACTTACAGCGAAGCCATCATAAACCCATCCGTTCATTTTCTTCCACAAAGAGATGACCTCTTCATCACCAGCTTCCCAGGCTAATAACATCGCCTGAGCTTCCTTGATTAAAGGCGCATTCTTTTTACCTTCATCTTCAGTCTGACCAGCTTCCTTCAATGCTTCGATTTCCTTTTTATATTCTTTATCGAAAATCACATAATACTTACCAACCAGGTGATCACCTTTTAAACCAGAGCTTTCAGGTGTTTCACCATTGCCCCATTTCTGCCAGGCCAGCATAGACTTACAGATATGGATACCTCTGTCGTTCACTAAATTAACTTTATACACCTCTGATCCACTAGCTTTTAACAGTTCAGAAACAGAATAACCTAATAAGTTGTTACGAACATGCCCAAGGTGAAGTGGTTTATTTGTATTGGGTGAAGAATATTCGACCATTACTTTTTTACCATTTGATGGAATAGTACCGAAACTCTCTTTTAGCAAGTCAGTCTGGAAAAGATCAACCCAGTAAGAGCTCACGATGCTCAGGTTTAAGAATCCTTTAACCACGTTAAACGCAGTTATTTCTTCAATATGCTCCTTAAGGTATTCTCCAAGGTCATTCGCGGTTGCTTCAGGTGATTTTTTAGAAAAGCGGACTACAGGAAACACAACGATCGTTATTTCTCCTTCAAATTCGCTGCGCGTATCCTGAAGATTAACTTGTGCTTCAGGTAAATCCTGATTGTATAGTTCTTTGACCGCATTGATGGTCGCAGTAATAATATGTTGTTGGATATTCATAATTCTATTCGTTTCTAAAGGCATTCGTTGCCTTAATTAAAATTTCAAATGCATGCTCAGCCATTTGATTCTCCCTGTCAAGGGTCGGGTTAACTTCTACTATCTCAAAACAACATACCTTTTGATAAGCAAGGAATCTGGACATTAATCCACCAGCCTCACGCTCAGTAAGCCCCTGAGCTACGGGAGTTCCGGTACCTCTTGAAGCCGTAGGGTCCATAGAATCCACATCAAATGACACATAAATCAGATCACACTGATCCAGGTATTGCATCGTTTCAATGACGATTCGTTCTACTCCTCTTTTCCGGACATCAGCAGTGCTGTATAACTTTACCTTATTTTTCTTCAGTAAATTTTCTTCCGGTTTCTCCATATCCCGGGCAGAAATCAGCACAAGATCGCTATAACTAATCTTCGGTGCAATTTTACCGACGTTTTTTAACTGATACCAGTAATTAAGAGTTTCCTGATCAAGTTCATTAACTTTAGCATCAAGATTGTCCTCATCAAGTACCATTGCAAGTGGCATTCCGTGCATATTTCCAGACGGAGTAGTATAAGGAGAGTGCATATCTGAGTGTGCATCGATCCAAATTACCCCTAATTTTGATTTAGGGAAAGCTTTTTTTATTCCTGTAATCGTTCCCGCAGCAGTACTGTGGTCACCCGCCAGCACAATTGGGAATTCATTTCGGCCTAATGTTTCAGTTACTTCATCCGCAACCCTTTCTACCATTGTCAAAATGCCAGAAATCCGCTTAGCGAATGGACTACCCGTGTTTTCAAGTAATAAATGGTTCTCATTCGGAACCTCAACTGACTTATGTTTCTTAAAAAACCTACTACCAAAATCCAGGGCGGCAATCTTTATCGCGTCAACGCCCAGGCTAGCACCACGTGTACCTGCGCCCAACTCCGACTTAACTTCTATAATCTTTAAGCTCTTCGTCATAAAATAAAATTACCAGTGTATTTTAAAGTGTTTATCTTTGGCACCAAAATTAACTCATTTTAATTTGTCAACCCTTTAAATAATTGTTCAAAAATATAAAAAATGCAGAGTTACTCCGAATTTCTTGATCTAAGTGTAGGTTTTCCTCAAGAAGGATACAGTGTCATCGATGACGAACTATACTTTCAGGATCTGAATTTAATGGAAATGATTGAGACTTATGGTACGCCATTACGTTTCACTTATCTTCCGATGATCACTAAAAAAATCCAACAGGCGAAACTGTTGTTTCAGACCGCGATCATCAAGAACAATTACCGTGGAGATTATAAGTATTGCTATTGTACAAAAAGTTCTCACTTCAGACACATCGTCGAAGAAGCTTTAAAAAATGGCATCCACTTAGAGACATCGTCCGCGTTCGATATGCCGATGATTGAGGCCCTTGAGAAAAAAGGCGCCCTTACCAAAGACATTACCGTTATCTGTAACGGTTTTAAGACTTATCAGTACAAACAATATATCATTGATATGTTGCATGATGGGTACAAGAACATCATTCCTGTGTTAGACAACAAAGAGGAATTCAACCTTTTTGATGACGAAGTAGAATTGGAAACACCTTGTAATTTAGGTATCCGTATTGCAGCAGAAGAGCAGCCGGATTCACAATTCTATACCTCACGTTTAGGTGTACGTATGGAAGATGTAATCGACTTCTACAACAACAAAATTTCTGCTAATCCTAACTTCAGAGTTAAATTACTGCATTTCTTTATCAATTCAGGAATTACGGATTCTCCGTACTACTGGAATGAGCTGGAGAAATACGTAACCTTATACTGTAAATTCAAGAAAATTAATCCTGAGCTGGATACTTTAGACATTGGTGGTGGTATGCCATTCAAAGATTCTTTAGTATTTGATTTCGATTATGAATACATGGTGAACGAAATCGTTAAACGTATCAAAGAAATTTGTGCAGAACACGATGTAGTAGAACCAGATATCATTACTGAGTTCGGTAAATACACAGTAGCAGAAGCTTCCGGTATCCTATACAAAGTATTAGGACGTAAACAACAGAATGACCGTGAAAAATGGTTAATGCTGGATGGTTCTTTCATTACGAATCTTCCTGATGTATGGGCTTTAAACCAAAAATACATTCTTTTACCAATCAATAACTGGGATGCTGAATACGAAAGAGTGAATCTTGGTGGTATTACCTGCGATGGTCAGGATTATTATAACCAGGAAGCGCATATGAACTCTGTATTCATGCCGAAAACGCGTAAAGTACAATACCTTGGTTTCTTCAATACTGGAGCTTATCAGGAAGTACTGAGCGGATACGGTGGAATTCATCATTGTCTTTTACCAAGCCCTAAGCATGTGATTATCCGTCGCAACCGTGATGAGACGTTCAACTTTGAGGTATTTGGAGAAGAGCAAAACAGCAAGCAAGTATTAAAGATCCTGGGTTACACCTAGCCCCGGATTACGATAAGAAATACCAAATCCCGTTCGCAAGAGCGGGATTTTTTTTGGCTTATAAAAAAATATCCTCAGCTATCCCTGCCTTCTAAAGCCAAAAATATATTGCAACAAAACGCAAACCAGGGTGTCTTTTAAGAAACCCCGAATCAATGAAATATGCACTATTCCTTTTAATAATAGCCTTTGCCACGCTAAAATCGTTTGCACAAAATACATTCCTGCCTACTAAAACCTATCTGGATCACAACCAAAGGGCCATAAAATACAAAGACCAGAAACAATACCTGAAATCGGCATTGTCCTTTGACTCCTTGTTCAAAGAAAATAAAGACAACGGCGTAACCAGAGATAAGTATATCGCTTCAAGTTCCTGGGCTTTAGCCGGCAACCCAGACAAAGCATTTCGCTACTTAGCCCAATACTTAAAAGAAATCCAGACCTTCCATCTTGAATTCCTGGATCAGGATGAAGAATTAAAAAGTCTTCATCCTGATCCCCGCTGGCAACCAATGATCAATCAGAGCAAAGCAAAAATCCAGCGGGCAATTCTAAAATACAAGCCACTAGATACCCTGATTGACGTCGACACACACAAACTCTTTTTCAATATCATCAAAGGATCGTCAACAGTTATTTTATTTGAAACCGGTGGCATGGATAACTCAACCGTATGGTCAGATATCCTGATCCCAATATATGAAGCTACCGGTGCAACCCTGATCACCTATGATAGAGCCGGTTATGGCCACAGCACCCGCGACTCTATAAACTCTGATATTACAAACGAAATTATAGGATTAGAAGCCGGACTTTCTAAATTAGGTTATACTGATGCAAATAAAATCCTGGTGTGCCACTCTTTAGGAGGCTTTTATGTCACTATGTATGCCGCAAGAAATCCTGAAAAAGTAAAAGCTGCAATTTTTATAGATGCAAGCCTTGGTAGCTTCTATACAGATGAGGCTATCCAAAGAGTACTTACAAATCCAAATGGCACAATAGAAGAGATCAAAAAGAAAAACACAAGCATATATTACATCGCATTAGACCTCCATAAAAATGCTGCTACCCTAAGAGCGACCCCTTTTCCTATTCAAATACCAATTACAGATATCTATGCCGAGACTCCACCATGGGATGATAAAATTGATATTGAAGGATGGAAAGATGGACACAAAAAATTCATAGCGGCCCGTCCAAACAGTAAATTGATTCTTGCAGAAGGGACTACGCATTATGTAGGTGCAGATAACCCCCAATTAGTCATCAACGAAATTATCAAATCCTATAAAGCCTCTATAAAAAACTAAATACCAGCTCTGCCACTAAGCCTCTACCCCTATAATTAACCACTCAAAAACTATCTTACAATTATGCGTTACTTTCAACCGGTTAAGAACCAACTATTAAAGATCTTTCTGTTCTGTTTTTCAACTTGCATTGGCACCTCCGTGTTCGCACAGGTTACCGGGACAGATTTTTTTATTAAAAACAAAATGCAGGAACTTAGTATTCCCGGCATGCAGGTAGCTGTAGTACAACATGGAAAAATAGTATTCAACCAATCTTTTGGGATAGCAAACCTGCAGGATTCCATCCCGGTAACCAGCAAAAGTATTTTTCCAATTAACTCTTGTACTAAAGTTTTCACAGGAGTAGCCATTATGCAACTCGTAGAAGAAGGTAAAATTGACCTTTCAGCACCGATATCTCATTATCTGGATAGCCTTCCCGAAAGCTGGCAGCCAATAACCATCCGGCAATTGTTAACGCATATTTCCGGACTCCCTGATATCATAAGCATTATGGATCCGTTTGGTGGTGGATTTGGAATATTAGGTACTGAAGCTAATGCATGGGAGAAAATTAAAGCCAGACCTATGGACTTTGTCCCCGGAACACAATTTAGTTATAACCAAACGAATTACCTTTTATTGGGTAAGCTCATAGAAAAATTAACAGGAAAAACGTTTACCCAGGTATATAAAGAGAAACAGTTTCAGCTGGCTGGCATGCCAAGCACTGTATTTGGCGATTCCCGTGATATAATTCCCAACGCCGTTCCAAGTTACCGTCTTAAACAAAATGCAAAGAGATTGGCCGCCCGTGAAACTAAGCATATAAATACCTTTGTAGAATTCCCTTCATTTCTCCGTGCTGGCTCAGGATTGAATTCTACAGCAGAAGACATGGCCAACTGGATTATTGCTTTACAACAGGGTAAACTTTTTAAGAACAAATCAACCCTCAACACCATGTGGACAGCCAGCACTTTTAATAACGGTTCACCAACTCCCTGGGTATTAGGGTGGGGTTTTAATAAATTTCGTTCCAGACACCGGGCTGTAGGTATGTCGGGCGGAGAACGTTCAGCCTTTCTGATCTATCCTGACGATGATTTGGCAATTATTGTCCTGACCAATCTGGCGGGCTCAGCCCCACAAAATTTCATTGAAGAAATTGCTGGTTATTATAATCCTGAAATCCCAGTTTCCGATCCGTTCATCATGCTTCGTACACAAATAACCAAAGAGGGATTTGAACATACAGCCGAAATTTACAAAAAACTAAAAAAGAAAGATCCGGATTTTAATCCTTCTGAGAACAGCTTAAATAATTGGGGATACCAATTAATGGGAGAAGAACAGCTCAAAAATGCATTGGAGATATTCAAACTGAACATATTGATCAACTCTAAAAGCTGGAACGCCTACGATAGTTATGGCGAAGTACTTTTAAAGGATGGTCAAAAAGAAGAAGCAATCAGCGCGTACAAAAAATCTGTTGAGCTTAATCCTAATAGCGAAAGCGGTAAAAAAGTGCTAGCTGAATTACAGAAATAATAATCCAATAAAATTTCTGCCCATTTCCTGAAGAATAAACAGTGCCCGGAAACTATCACCGGGCATTTATTTTCTCACAAAAAAAAGAGGATACCTCCCGATACCCCCTTTTTAAACCAAAAAACCAAAAATTACAAAACTTTAATCTCTTTATTTTCTTCCTTCACCTCAACCTTTTTGCCAATTGCAATAGTTAATATCCCATTCACATATTCAGCAGATATCTTTTCCGCATCTACACTTTCAGGAAGCGTAAACGATCTTGCAAAAGACAAATAATCAAACTCTTTTCTGCTGTAATTTTTCTTTACCTCATCATCAGCAACTTTTTTCTCTGCCCAAACAGAAAGCGTATCTTTTTTCAAGTTGATCTGAAAATCGCTTTTCTCTAAACCAGGTGCCGCCAATTCGATCGTATATTCAGTTTCCGATTCTAAAATATTCACACCGGGAACTTTATTAATAGTATAATTTTTATTTAGCGCTTCACTGAACAAAGAGTCAAAAACATTGTTAAAGTAAGGTGCGTGGCTTCTTGTACGATTGTTAAAATTTACTAATGTCATAGCTATAATCTCCTTTAATTTTTTATTTTTAAATTATACAACGACCTGTTCAACTCTCATACCAACCCAATAATTTATGATATTTAAGACATTTTGGCGTACAAAAACAAAACAGACAGACAAAAAGTCAGTAACAGTAGGAACTTTAGACAGTTTCAAATATAAAACGCAGATTGAAACCCGGTTTGCAGACTTCGACATGCTCGGCCATGTGAACAACGCAGTTTACTTTACTTATCTTGAAATTGCGCGTACAAAATACTGGAATAGCGCTATATCCTGGAACTGGAAAGAAACAGGCGTAGTCATTGCACAAGCCACTATGGACTATATCAGCCCAATATTAATAGAAGATAAAGTAAGTATATATGTGCGGACTTCCAGAATTGGGAACACCAGTTTTGATCTCGATTATACGATCGTGAAACACGTTCTGGGTAAAGAAGAAATCTGTACTAAAGGAAAAACCGTTTGTGTATCCTTTTCACATACTAGTAAAAAAGCAATTCCTATCCCTGAAAGTGAAAAAGCAAAAATGGTTGCTTTCGAACAATTGTAACCCGAACAATTACAAAAAATCGTTAAACAAGGACAAGGTACAGATCAATGATTAAAACAATCTCCTTGTTTAACGCAATTCTTTAACTAAAAAATCTTTCCAGGATTCAATATCCCGTTCGGATCGAAAACTTGTTTAATCCCTCTCATTAAATTGAGATTGATCTCACTATATTTAATAGACATAAATTCTTTCTGGACAAGTCCGATGCCATGCTCACCAGAAATCGTCCCACCTAAACTTGCCGTTAACTCGAACAACTCCACAATCCCATCCTTCAGCTTATTCTTCCAGTCCTGATCACTCATCCCCGCTTTGATAATATTGATATGTAAATTACCATCACCAGCATGGCCATAACATACACTCTCAAAACCATACCTGGAACCAATCTCTTTGATTCCGTTAATTAATTTTGGAAGCGCTGCCCTTGGCACAACCGTATCCTCCTCCTTATAAACAGAATTAGACTTTACAGATTCAGCCATTGTTCTGCGCATACGCCATAATTCTTCCTTTTGTCCGGCCGTATCCGCAAAAAGAACTTCTGTACAACCAAACTCTTCCAATACTGAATTGACCTTTTCACAATCTTTGAATATTGCGTCCAGATCATCTCCGTCAAACTCTATCATCAGATAAGCATTTACCCCATCTTTAATATCAAATTTAATATCATCATACTGAACAACCCACTCTACCCCTCTGCGTTCCATAAATTCTAAAGCAGATGGAGTGATACCTGCTCTGAAAATTGCAGAAACCGCAGCACATGCCTGTTCATTCTCCGCAAAAGAGCCTAACATCAAGACACTGTTCTGTACTTTGGGAATCAATTTAGTTACGATTTTAGTTACTACCCCTAAAGTTCCCTCAGAACCAATCATCAATTGTGTCAGATTATAGCCCGAAGCATATTTAAGCGTATTTGCACCAGTCCAGATCACTTCGCCAGTTGGCAAAACAACTTCCAGATTTAAGATATATTCCCTTATCGTTCCATATTTCACAACCCTTGGCCCACCAGAACCATGCGCCACATTCCCGCCAATAAAACAAGAACCCTTACTGGACGGATCAACCGGATATAATAATCCCTGTTCCCCTACCGCATTCATAAACTCTTCCGTAATTACGCCCGGTTCAACCGTAGCCTGCAGATTTTCTGTATCAATAGAAATAATAGCCTTAAAACGTTCCATAGATAGCAGTACACCACCATAAACTGGCAAAGCACCTCCACTTAAACCAGTTCCACCGCCTCTGGGTGTAACCGGAACATGGTGCGCATTACAAAGCCTCAATAAAGCAGCAACCGCAGCTGTATCAACCGGTTTCACCACTACTTCTGGTTCATAATGAAGATCCTCTGTCTCATCATGGCTATAATCCACTAGCGAAGCATCATCAGTAAACACATTTTTCTCACCTAAAATGGCGACTAACTGGGCTAAAAACCCCGAATCTATCTTTGTATAAGCAGGAATTGCAGACATATATATTTTAATAACTCTATTTTAGTGTTTCTTCTCCGAAGTATAAGACAATTGAACAAAAGAATGATCAATCTCTCCTGGCATAGGTGGATGCATTTTTTTTATTCCGGCAACTGCAGTCAGGATAAAAGGAAAAGAAGAAATTGTCCTGTCCAGGATAAGCTTAACCACAGATTCCAGCATCTTTTTAGTATTTCTCATTTCTTCCAGGATAATCGTATTCAGCACTTCATAATTAACGGTTCGCTGCAGGTCTTCCGTATCGCCCGAAGGGATAAAAGTTACCTCAACACTTACCAGAAATTCGGTTCCTGTAAGTTGCTCTTCCGGATAGAACCCATGCAGCGCAAAACATTTGACATCATTTAAAGCAACAGTTTGTAAGTACATAATGATCTGATTAGTGCAACAAAATTAAATTTTTGATTGGTTTTAGCCAGCCATTACACGAAATTATTACCTTTGAAAACAAGGCTCGGATAATAGTTATATAATAATACGAAAAGATTCGAAGCACAAAGCCAGCTCAACCAAATATAGTGTAAACCATGAACAAATCAGGAAAGAAAGACCTTTATGAAGCACCGGATTATTATCTGTTAGACGAATTATTGTCTGAAGAGCATAAACTGATAAGATCAACAGTCCGGGACTGGGTGAAGAAAGAAATCAGTCCGGTTATAGAAGATTACGCACAAAAAGCTGAGTTCCCTAAACACTTGATTAAGGGGCTTGGTGAAATTGGTGCTTTTGGCCCGACTATTCCAGTTGAATATGGTGGCGCAGGATTGGATTATACTGCTTATGGAATCATCATGCAGGAATTAGAACGTGGAGACTCAGGGATTCGTTCTACAGCTTCAGTACAGGGGTCTTTGGTGATGTATCCTATTTACGCCTATGGTTCTGAGGAGCAGCGCCGAAAATACTTACCAAAGTTAGCCACGGGAGAAATGATGGGATGTTTTGGTTTAACTGAGCCGGATCATGGATCAAACCCAAGTGGTATGGTCACTAATATTAAAGATAAAGGTGATCATTACTTGTTAAATGGTGCTAAAATGTGGATCTCTAATGCTCCGTTTGCTGATATCGCTGTAGTTTGGGCGAAGGATGAAGCCGGAAAAATCAGAGGAATGATAGTTGAACGTGGAATGGAGGGTTTTTCAACTCCGGAAACACATAATAAATGGAGTCTTCGTGCTTCTGCTACCGGAGAACTGGTATTTGACAATGTGAAGGTTCCCAAGGGAAATATATTCCCGGAAATCTCAGGTCTTAAGGGACCGCTGGGTTGTTTAAATCAGGCGAGATATGGTATTGCCTGGGGAGCTTTGGGAGCAGCAATGGATTGTTATGATACTGCTTTACGTTATTCTAAAGAGCGTATTCAGTTCGGAAAACCAATTGGTGGATTTCAGTTGCAACAAAAAAAGCTTGCTGAAATGATTACTGAAATCACTAAAGGTCAGTTATTAGTTTGGAGACTGGGTGTCTTGAAAAGTGAGAACAGAGCAACGGCTGAACAGATTTCAATGGCGAAAAGAAACAGCGTTGAAATTGCGCTTGACATCGCCAGAAATGCAAGACAGATGTTGGGTGGAATGGGAATTACAGGCGAATATTCAATTATGCGCCATATGATGAACCTGGAATCGGTTGTGACTTATGAAGGTACACACGATATTCATTTGCTGATTACAGGGATGGATGTAACAGGTATAAATGCTTTTAAATAAAGAAGAGACCATGATTGTTTTATGGTCGTTATATAATAAACAATAGACTACGAATGAAGACTTTTAAAAAATACTACTATCTTCCTGCTCCGCCCGAAGAGGTTTATCTGGCAATGACCAAAGCACAAAGTATACAGTTATGGACTGGTGCTGAAGTTGAGTTTACGGATCAGCCGGATACAGAGTTCTCTTTATGGGAAGGGGATATCATTGGAAAGAACCTGGAGTTCGACTATGGTAAAAAAATTGTACAGCAGTGGTACTTTGGTGAAGATAATGAGCCTTCAATCGTAACGATCAAGTTTCATGCAGATAAAAAGGGTACTTCTCTGGAGTTTGTACAGACGAATATTCCTGATGAGGATTATGAAGATTTTACGGCTGGTTTGAATGAATACTACATTGGAGGATTGCAAGATTTCTTCGAAGAAGAGTAGTTCCATTTAGAGCTATAATGGCAATAACAAAAGGCGCTGTATGTTTCAGTCGACGTTCATGAAAAATGAATAATGTCTGAAATATATAGCGCCTTTTTTATGGTACAATTCGCAGATCTGCATTATTTAAGGTGCGGGTTAATGGTTAGGCAGGGTTTAACCAGGTAAAATTGCTAATAATAAGTATACGCTTAAAAGCCTTTATAAATACGTAATTTAAGGGTATATTATAAAGATTGATTGAAAACTATACAGGGCTCCAAATTGTCTGATTAGGAACCGATAAAAAATACAGATGAAAATTATATCCATAAGGGAGAATCCTGAATATTTAAAAAAAGCGATTGCATACTTTCAAACCTGCTGGTCTGAAGTAGAACCCATCATTTATGAAGATTGCTTAACGCATTGTATCGATGCAGAGGGCTCATTTCCTCAATGGTATTTACTGGAAAAAGAGGATGAAATTATTGGATGTGCCGGACTCGTTCCTAATGATTTTATTAGTAGAATGGATTTATATCCTTGGGTTTGTGCTTTATATGTGGACGAAAAACACAGAGGAAAAGCCTACAGTAAATTACTTCTGGATAAGGCGAAAGAAGACACAATAAAAGCAGGCTTTGACAATTTATACTTGTGTACTGATCACGTTGGATTATATGAGAAATATGGTTATCAATACATAGGAATGGGCTATCATCCCTGGGAAGAAGAGTCCAGGATTTATGGGTTAAAACTTAAATAGCATCAAATTAATTTCTGTAAAGCATAGAATTAGATTAACCTTGCATACATGGCTATTAGAAATAACGACATCCTTAGAAAAAAGCTCTATACCATTATCTTCGAATCAAATACCAAAGCGGGTAAATTATTTGATCTGGTTTTGCTATGGGTAATCCTGTTAAGCATTTTGTCTGTTTTTCTGGAAAGTGTAGCTAGTTTCAGGGCTCAATACCTGATTTACATCCGTACTGTGGAATGGATTTTCACCATATTCTTTACCTTGGAATATGCAGTTCGGATTTACAGCAGCGATAAACCATCAAAGTATATCTTCAGCTTTTATGGACTGATAGACATCATCGCCTTTTTACCGACTTATTTGAGTTTATTTCTCGCAGGAGCGCATTATCTGGTTGTTATCCGGGCATTTAGATTACTTAGAGTTTTCCGGATCTTAAAGCTGAGCCGTTTTACAAGTGAAGGAAATATATTAAGAAATGCACTTAAAAATAGTTTATATAAAATCACCGTATTCCTGGCAAGTGTAGTTACACTGGTAACCATAATAGGCACACTCATGTATATTATTGAAGGGGACGCAAGTGGTTTCACAAGCATCCCTGTTTCTATATATTGGGCAATAGTTACGATTACGACTGTTGGTTATGGAGACATTTCTCCACAAAGCCCTCTGGGTCAGCTTTTGGCAAGTATCCTGATGATTATCGGTTACGGTATTATTGCAGTACCAACGGGTATTGTATCCGTAGAAATGGCAAGAGCTACAGATGAAGCCAAGGAAAAATGTCCGGTATGCTATGCTCCGGTTTATCCCGCAAATGCAAGATTTTGTTCCAGATGCGGGAAAGAATTAAAAGAACCGGAAAAGCCATAATTTTCAGCCTGCTGCAGAGGAGAAAAATATTAATAGCAAATCTTACAAGGCTTATATCCTCTTTTAACTGCTTCGTTTAGGGTTACTTGTTTCCTTTCATGCGTACAACGTTTAAATCCGTGACAGATACGACTGTGATACTTGGCAGCGCCCGAACTAACACATATATAGACCAGTTTTGGTGCTTCTTTGCTTTGTGCATTACAAGCACTTGTACCAACAATAAAAACAAAAATTAATAGCAGGGATCTTTTCATAATAAAATTCAACGTGTATTAACTTTAATATCCCATTGATACTATTTTTTCTGTTGTTCCAGCTTCAGAATCACTTCTTTTAAGGTATCAGCAAAGGTATATAAGTCATCAATTGATTGGATTTCATGCTTGATTTCTTTTTTGTTTTCGTCAAGCACGACCAGGTATTTTTTTGTATTGAGATAAAGCCTGCAAATAGTCTTCCTGTTGTTATCATCCAAAAGGATAGCAAAATAGGAAAGGGCGTCTCTATAGGTTATTCTTTTAGGTTCTAATACCTCTCTTAGTATAGATTTCACTATAAAAAACCCTTCTATCTCTTCTTCGGTAGTTACTATTCCCGTAGCAGCCTCTACCACTCCCCCTTCTTCTATTTTGATCGATTCAGCAGCATCAATCTGTTTCTCCTGATTAAGTGCGGATTTAAGGCGTTCATTAATTGCATCACTTATCAATTGATTAAACGAACGCTTGATGATTGGGGCGAATTGTTCTTTCACTTTTGCAGTAATCATATTAGGATAAATCTGTTTGGTGAAAAATGTAACAAAGCTTTCTGACGGATCTGCAATTTCTCTATGAAGCAAAGTCTTGAGTTCATTTAAATACTTAAGCTCACTCGCCGTATTTGTGATATTATCTACATCAAAATAAGACTTATGGAATTTTTTGAGCTCAGCTAACTCAGCTTCTTTAATTTCAGTTATTCTGAATTCAAAAAACGGAGTACTATCCATCTTATTTTTCTCCACCAAATCGGTATAAAAACGATATATAATACCATTGGTCAGCAAACCAAACTTAGCTTTTGTGGTATGAAAATATCTGAATAACTGTGAATTATGCGGATCCAGATTCTCCAGATGATGTTTACATTCTATAAGGATTGTAGGATCACCATCTTTTATAATTGCATAATCAACCTTTTCCCCTTTTTTAATACCCAAATCAGCAATGTATTCAGGATTCACCTCAAAAGGATTAAACACATCATATCCCATAATCTGGATAAATGGCATCACCAAAGCATTTTTTGTAGCTTCTTCTGTTTGTATCTGAGGCAGCATCTTCTCTACCCGAGACGCTAACTGTGTAATCTGATCTTTAAAGTCCATTGAGCGTTTTGATTTAATAATTAGTAAGTTTCATAGCACTTTATATACCTTGATAGCCACTATTTATGTTGAGTATCTTTTAATTATTTAATACATCAAAAGTATAAAGGGCAGAGACGCTTTTTTTACGGGAACCCGTAAGCTGATAAACTATTTGAGAAGGTTTTAATATATTAAAATTCAGATTCAACAGCGAAAATCACCTTTGATATTTTTGAATTTAAGAAAAGGGTTAAAAAAAATATTTCAGAAAAAGCATAGCCGGCCAGACTGATATCAGCCAGCTATTTTTATATAAAACAATAAGGGTTGTACTTATCTGAATAATAAAGCTATATGATACCTATATCATTACAAAAACAAGATCAGTAATATTGCCTGTTACCTTTTCTTTTTGTTATAGTAGAGAAACCAGATCTCCAGCCATCTTATAAACTAAAGAATAGCAAACTCCCATACACCATTCCCCCCTAAGCTCTCTACTCCACTTATCTTCCAAACCTGCCCTTGTTTAACTACTATGTATCTTTTAACAGGTGAAAAATTTTTAATCTTTTTTGTCTGAATGCACACTTCATTTTTCGTGAGCTCCCTACAACTTTCAACCACCGTACCTGCTTTATAAGTACCACCATAAAAATAATATCCTGTACCTGTCCGGTGGTACTCTCTATTCTTTGAAGTACAGTACTTTTTATAAATATCCTGTAAAGTTTGTCTGGCAGCACTATCCTTTGGAATTAGCTCATTAAGCTTCTCCCGGCCCGTAACCACCAAATTATGGCATTCCTTAGCCCACCTATTATAAACAGTTACAAATTCAATCACTGTTTCCTCCACTGTGCGCTCAGAATCAGGTATACTATCAAAAGTATATTTGTCGATGTTCATAGAATCAGGTAAGATAATCACTAAGTTTAATTGTTGAAACGGATCAGATCAGCTAAATTTTCTAATTAGCTGTTGGATTATTCCCTTTATCTACCACAACTTTGATATCACTTCCCGATAAATCAGTGGCATATATTTTTGAAACTACAAACGGCTTCTCCATACCACTATAAATAATTTTATCATTTGCCGTGACAAACAGAGACGGTACACTCACACCCACCGGAGAAATTCTTTTCACCTGTTTTGATGCAAGATCAAGAACATAAACCGCTTCACCCGGCCCATTAAGTCCTGGTAAAACATCACTATTACCTGCATTAAAGATTAATTTCTTTCCATCCTTACTATAAAAGAAATTATGATTACTAGCGACTGAAAACCCCTTTCCAATCAAATCACTAATACTTACTGACCCTACTACTTTCCCAGTTAAATCAAATGTGTAAAGCTTTTGAAGATCCTGAGCTATAATCTGATTTTCATTCCTCCAGGTTGGTGCATACACACTAAGTTTAGATACACTATCCAACATCACATAACCCGAATTATCTGTCTTAATTATCCCCACCTTCCACAGCGATTTCTTATTAAAAATGCTAAAAGCGATCCTATCTCCCGAAGGAGACCAAACAGCCCTATAATAATTTTTACTCTTCACATTTAACTGAACCTGGCTTTTGCTGACCATATTCGCAACCCAGATAGACCGGTTTCCCAAACTATCACTTACCGTATAAGCTAACATATTTCCATCCGGAGAAACTGCCGGATCAGTAGCCCCACCAAAAGAAATCTGCTTTGAAGTATCCGCATTCGCAGCCACTATTTTCCCTTCCAACTGATAAGCCAGTGAATATTTGTTAGCTATAACCTTAGGGGTTTCAACCTTATTGGAATTACTGTTAGAATGACAAGCCACTACTAAAAGTGACAGTACAGGAATTAAAAACTTAAACGATCTCATATACTTCATTTGATATAACCTTACAGTGCCAAACTTAATTTCAACACCTATTCATCGGATCCAACAACCAGAAGATCAATCAATTTCCATTGACCTTTCAACTATTGAAATCCCTGCTCCAAGATTACTGAATAATCCAATTATAGATGTAATATAAAAAGCATTTTTATCCGGCACAAGTAAAATCTGCGACCTGAATATAGAGATAAGTCCATCATCCTATTGTGATCTATGTTGAGAAGGGGTTGGTAAGGCCAATGGCCTTACCAACCCCTTCTCAACATAGATCACTAACGCATCTGTCCTGTACCAAGATGTCACGTCCTAGAATAGCTATACAGATTTGAAATTAATTGTAAATTGGTTATACATGCTAAGTTGGTTATTGTAAATAAGCTATACAAGGACTGATTCACGTATTTTTGGTTTTCTTTTTTTCCATCTTTTCTTCAATTCTCCCGTTTTCAAGTGTGCCTGTT
>NZ_JBEPPL010000023.1:0-50522 GCF_040547305.1 Pedobacter sp. UYP1
TACTGCGGTAACACGTGGGAGAGTAGGTCGGTGCCAAATCTTAAAGAAAGCCTGTAGGAAACTACAGGCTTTTCTTGTTTAAAGAGGTTTTTTATCAAACAGAAATAAACCCGGCCTTCATATAACCCGGTATATATAATCTGTAGTATAGGGGAGTCAAACTCCTAACCTTGATCCGGCTCCTGGAAAAGATACACCTTATTGATAGTGATTGGAGCTATTTAATCCCTGGAATTCAATGAGGGAGAACTCAGAAAGATACCTCCCATTATAAGCCCTGTAACGCATTATCTATAATTGATCACCTGATTGTATCACTCTATGCGCATTATTCGATCTGAGCGCAGGTAAATATTCTATCCTAACTCTATTTGTCTTCTGATACTTTCTTCCAGTGAGATTAACGTCTCAGTCCGCTGTATACCTTCTACTGCTTGGATTTCTTCATTCAGTACATGGCGTAAATGATTTGTATCTCTGCATATGATTTTAGCGAACATACTATACGCACCGGTCGTATAATGAAGCTCCACAACTTCTTTAATTCTGCTGAGTTGTTCTACAGCATCCTTATATTGAATTCCTTTTTCCAGGTATATACCAAGAAAAGCACAGATGTCATACCCCGCTTTCTGCGGATCGATGATTAAATGGGATCCTTTTATAATCCCCATTTCCTGTAGTTTTTTCATCCGGACGTGAATTGTTCCTCCCGAAACGATCAAATCTTTAGCTATTTCTGTGTAGGGTTTAGTGGCATCCTGCATCAGTTGCTTTAAAATGTCAATATCAAGGTTATCAATTTCTAAATTTTGGCTTTCTTTTTTGAGCATGATTTCAATTAATTATAATGATGATCTAATATAATTACAATAGTCGTAATAATGAAATTAAATCGTTAAAATATTTGCAACGTATGTAGTCTATCATTACATTTGTATCAAGCAAGTAAGAAAAAAACGTTCATTTTAATAATTGCTTATACTCTGTAGGGTGGTGGAACTGGCAGACGCACCTCCTTGTCTCGGTGGTGGAGAATATGGAAAACCTGAAAAGGCTAACCACTCCTTGAAGGTTCGACTCCTTCCCCTACAGCCAAAGAATGATTGTTCTTTATTTAATGTTGGGTGGTGAAATTGGCAGACACACCTTCTTGTCTCGGTGGTGGGGATCATGGGATAAACACAGTTTATGGGTTGACCACAAATTAATTTTTTGAACTGCAGCTAACTTCCCCTTGAAGGTTCGACTCCTTCCCCAACAGCCAGTTTTTTTATTTTAATAAGTTAGTTAATTAGGGTGATCCGGAGGCGGATTACCCTTTTTATTTTTTAAACTTAATCTATCGTGTGAAGTAAATTAACAATTCCAAGCTAGTTTAGCATTATAGAAAAACGATAGAAAAATCGTATTTTCATAACAATCTAACCGGAAAACAGTTTATGATGAACAACAGAAAACTACAGCTTTTCTTAATGGCAATCGGTGTATTCACCATTACCTCATGTAAGAAACAAGGAATTGAAAACGATATTCCTGCAATTAAAAACGAAAGCGCAATGACAAAACAGAACGCTTTGCCGAATTACTCGCTAAATAACTGGATGAGCTTTTTACCAGATACCACAAACATTGCACAAATTTCCATTCCTGGTACACATGATTCAGGCGCAAGGGTTGAACCTATAGCGGGTACTGCAAAATGTCAGACGCTGAGCATTGCGGAGCAGTTAAATGCTGGAGTACGCTACCTCGATGTGAGATGCAGACACATTAACAATAGCTTTGCTATACATCATGGTGCGATCTATCAAAATTTGAACTATGGCGACGTTTTAAAGGCATGTGTTGACTTCCTGAATGCAAATCCATCAGAAACAATTATTATGAGCGTAAAAGAAGAGCATACAGCTTCTGACAATACACGTAGCTTTGAACAGACTTTTGATAGCTATGTGCAGGAAAATGCGGCAAAATGGGACTTGGGTACAGGGATTTCCAGACTTTCAGCTATCCGTGGTAAAATTAAACTGCTGAGAAGATTTGGTTCAGGAAATGCAAAAGGAATAGATGCTACTCAATGGGGAGATAATACTACTTTTGACATTAATAATCCAGCTGCCAGCTTGAAAGTACAGGATGAGTATAAAGTTTCTAACACAGATACCAAGTGGACCAGGGTAAAAACACAATTGGACGCAGCGCATGCTGACAATTCTAACAGGTTGTACTTAAACTATAGCAGCGGTTACAAATCACTTATTTTTGGTATTCCTGATATTAATGCGGTACACAACGCTGTTAACCCAAAGATTGCTGCTTATTTTAATGGCAACATCAGTGGCAGGTATGGCGTAATCCCTATGGATTTTGTAACAGCCGATTTAGCAAGAGGAATTGTAAAGACTAACTTTAGTTCAACCTTATAATGATTCTAAATACCAATAAAAGGCCGCTGTTCATATAAGCAAACATTAATTTCTTATTTTTGAAGAAAAAACTTGTTATGGGTATTTATGAAATCTTGAAGAGTGCGCACTCTGGATGGCGTTATTTAGTAATCATCTTATTGCTGGTTGCTTTTATTAACGCATTAATGGGATATGTGGGTAAGAAACCATATACCGAAGGGAACCGTAAGTTAAATGTGTTCGCTTTGATCAGTGCGCATATTCAACTTGTTTTGGGTTTAGCAATCTATTTTATGAATAATTGGTACAAAGGAGACAGTTCAGTTGCTATACAGCGTTACTGGAAAATGGAACATTTATCCATGATGTTACTTGCAATTGTCTTAATTACAATAGGTAATGCCCGTTCTAAAAAAGGTGCTACTGCATTAGCTAAACACAAAACTATATTTATCTATTTTGGATTGGCACTTTTATTAATCACAGGGGCAATTTTTGCGATGGTTAAGGTAGATCCAAGCAGACATCTCTTCGGAATGTGATAATTATTTTACGATTTAATTTTGGTTTGTAAGATTTATTTCTATTTTTGCTACTCAATGATTAACAATAAACATACTACTTGGCAATGGCGCGGTAATTCTGAAAAGAGTTTCGTCGTAGTCTCGTGTACCTTATAGTTTATCAACCTAAACCAAACCACACATACTAAACCCGACGTACAACACGTCGGGTTTTTTTTGTTTTAATAATTTCAGATGGAGAAGATAAAGATCAATACCGTTTTTAAAAAAAGATTAGCAGATACCATTACTCCTGTCAGTATTTATCTGCGGTTGAGGGACGTTTTTCCAAACTCCCTGCTACTGGAAAGCTCGGATTACCATAGCCGGGAGAACTCAGTAAGTTACGTTTGTGCAGATCCTGTGGCAGGTATTATGCTGGAAAACGGAAAGCTGTCTTCTTATTTTCCCAACGGAGAAAAGGTAGTAAAAGAGGAATTTGTACTGACTGAGGAAATCGAAGCCTTTAAAGCAAGATTTGATCCGCAAGCTGTGGAAGCCCAGGGCCGTATCTCTACAGGAATGTTTGGTTATTTTACCTGGAACACGGTACAGTATTTTGAGGACATCAAATTTACAGCCCAATCTCCAAAAGGAGAAGAGATTCCAATGATGCAATATCATGTTTATCGCTATATTATTGCTATTGATCACTTCAAGAATGAGGTTACGCTCTTTAAGAATAACTTCAATGATGAAGATGACGAAGATTTAGAAAGAATCGAATACCTGATTCAGAATAAAAACTTCCCTGAATATAGTTTTGACACGATAGGTGAAGAGCAGTCTAACCTGACGAATGAAGGCTTTATGGACATCGTGGAGAAAATGAAGAAACATATCTTGCGTGGGGATGTCTTTCAGATCGTTCCATCCAGAGCTTATAACCAGAAATTCTCGGGTGATGAGTTTAACGTTTACCGCTGTTTGCGCTCTATTAACCCTTCCCCTTATCTATTTTATTTTGATTACGGAAGCTTTAAGCTTTTTGGCTCATCGCCGGAAGCACAGATCACGATTAAAAATGGAGCGGCTAATATCTTTCCAATAGCGGGAACTTTTAAACGTACCGGTAATGATGAAGAAGATGCGGAACTAGCAAGAAAGCTGGAACAAGACCCTAAAGAAAGTGCGGAGCATGTGATGTTGGTAGATTTGGCTAGAAACGATCTGAGCAGACATTGCAGGGGGGTTGAAGTTAAATCGTTTAAAGAAGTTCAGTATTATTCTCATTTAATCCACCTGGTTTCAAAAGTAAGTGGAAATATACAGCCTGATGTTTCCGCTTTTAAAGTGGTCGCTGATACTTATCCGGCAGGTACTTTAAGTGGTGCGCCAAAATATAAAGCGATGCAGCTAATCGATGAATATGAAGGGTTGGCCCGTAATTTTTATGCGGGTGCAATTGGGTATATGGATTTTGGCAGTTCATTTAATCATGCCATTATGATCCGTACGTTTATGAGCAAGAATAACCAGTTGCATTATAGGGCTGGTGCTGGTATTGTGGCAGATTCTATCGCAATTAATGAGCTGAATGAGGTAAACAATAAGATCGCTGCGTTGCGCAAAGCAGTAGAAATGGCCAAAGGGCTTAATAAAATTTAAATTAAAGACATGCAAAAGAAAATATTAGTCATAGATAATTATGACTCCTTTACCTATAATTTAGTGCATTTAATTAATGAATTGGGTAGAGAAGCAGAAGTGTGGAGAAATGATAAATTTGCCCTGGCTGATGTCGCTCAATTTGATAAAATTTTATTATCACCTGGTCCTGGTATACCATCAGAAGCAGGGTTGCTTTTAGAGGTGATCAAAACTTATGCAGCTGAAAAAAGTATTTTGGGGATTTGTCTTGGACAACAAGCCATAGCAGAAGCATTTGGTGGTCAGTTGTTGAACTTAGGCAGACCTATGCACGGCATAGCTACCCCTATAAACGTAATTGATAAAGAAGAATTCTTATTTAATGACTGTCCTGAAGTGATTAACGTTGGCCGCTACCATTCTTGGGTAGTTAGCAGGGAAGGTTTTCCGGCTGAGCTGACTATTACCGCAACAGATGTGAGTGAGGAAATTATGGCACTCAGACATCAGACTTATGATGTGCGTGGTGTACAGTTCCATCCTGAAAGCGTGCTGACGGAATATGGAAAAGAAATGATGAAAAATTGGTTGGATAATTAAAATAGACACCATGAATATTTTAGATAAAATCGTACTCAGAAAAAAAGAAGAAGTTGAACAGGCTAAAAAGCTGGTTTCTATCAAAGAACTGGAACAGGGTGTTTATTTTAACAGAACACCTTATGTTTTGAAAGACTTTATGCTAAGTCCTGAATGTACTGGTATTATAGCAGAATTTAAACGCCGTTCTCCATCAAAGGGAATAATCAACGACCATTCTACAGTCGTAGAAGTGACTACTGGGTATGCAGCAGCAGGGGCTTCGGCTATTTCTGTACTGACGGACATCGATTTTTTTGGTGGTCATCCGAATGATTTACTGGAAGCAAGGGCGGCTAACACTGTTCCGCTATTAAGGAAAGATTTCATGATCGATGAATACCAGATAGTGGAGGCAAAAGGTTTGGGCGCCGATATTATTCTACTGATTGCGGCAATTCTTACGCCTGCGCAAATTGATACTTTCAGCAGACTGGCTAAAAGTTTAGGCTTGAATACACTGCTTGAAGTGCATAACCTGGAAGAATTACAGCGCAGTATTAATCCTCATATTGATGCAATAGGCGTGAATAATCGTAATCTGGCAGATTTTTCTGTCAATATTCAGACGTCGTTTGATCTGGCAGAGCAGATCCCAAAAGAATTTCTGAAAATATCTGAAAGTGCAATCAGTGATCCGCAGACAATTAAGCAGCTGAAAACAGCTGGATTTAACGGTTTTCTGATTGGTGAAAATTTTATGAAGACTTCTGACCCGGGAGCTGCCATGCATCAGTTCGTAGGGGAGTTGATCTCGGTATAACTTTTGTATCTTTGTACTTTACATGGGAAAAGAGAAAACTTATGATACCGCGGTTAAGCAGGAACGGGCAGTCCTGGTAGGTGTGATCAGACCGGGAGAAAAACCGGAAGAAACAAAAGAATATTTAGACGAACTAACATTTTTGGTAGATACAGCAGGTGGGGTAGTGGATAACATCTTCACACAAAAAATGCTGAAGCCCGATAGAGGTACCTTTGTTGGAACGGGAAAATTAGAAGAAATAAGAGCCTACGTGAAGTCGGAGGAAATTGATATGGTCGTTTTTGACGATGAACTATCTCCTTCGCAATTACGGAATATAGAGCGTGAACTGGAAGTTAAAGTCCTGGACAGGAGTAATCTTATCCTTGATATTTTTGCCGGAAGAGCGCAGACTTCACAGGCTAAAACTCAGGTTGAATTAGCTCAGCTGCAATATTTATTACCACGTTTAACACGTTTATGGACTCACTTGGAGCGCCAGAAGGGTGGTATTGGTATGCGTGGACCGGGTGAAACTCAGATTGAGAGTGACAGAAGGATGATCCTGGAGAAAATCTCCCTGTTGAAAGGAAGATTGAAGCTGATCGATAAGCAGAATGAAACACAGCGGAAAAACCGTACTGAATTAATCAGAGTGGCTTTAGTGGGCTATACCAACGTTGGTAAGTCTACGATCATGAACATGATTTCAAAATCAGAGGTTTTTGCAGAAAACAAGTTATTTGCAACTTTAGATACTACGGTAAGGAAAGTTGTGATTGAAAATTTGCCATTCTTATTGTCAGATACGGTTGGATTTATCCGCAAACTTCCGCATCACCTGGTGGAATGTTTCAAATCGACATTGGATGAAGTCAGAGAAGCTGATATATTAATCCATGTGGTGGATGTGTCTCATACGAGTTTTGAGGATCAGATCAGGGTGGTCAATGAAACATTGAAAGATTTGGGCGCAAGGGATAAAGAAACGATTGTAGTTTTCAATAAAATTGATGCTTACGTGAATCCTGAAGCTGATGAAATGAACGAAGAGGAGAAGGTGACTTTAACACTGGAAGACTTTAAAAGAAGCTGGATGGCACAGCACAACACGCCGTCGTTATTTATCTCAGCACTGCATAAGGAGAACCTGGAAGAATTTAAACAACTTTTATACGATAAGGTTGTTGCCCTTCATACGGTTAGGTATCCTTATGACAAATTATTATACTAAATAAAAGATTACAAAAATCATGGAAAGTAAACGTCAACAGAAATTTGCTGGTGTACTGCAAGAAGAATTAGCGACATTATTTCAAAGAGAAGGGGCAGAGTACTTACCCAATACATTAGTTACGATTACAAAAGTCCGCGTGTCTCCGGATTTAGCGGTAGCCAAGGTTTACCTGAGCTTTTTAAGCACAAATAATACAGGACTATCCATTGCAACTGTAAATTCACATGCCGGAGAAATCAGATATAAACTGGGTGCGCGTATTCGTCACCAGGTGAGAGTTGTTCCAAGTTTGACATTCTTTTTAGATGATACCAATACCTATGTAGAGCATATGGATAAGATCTTTGATAAGATTTCAAAAGAGCGCAAAGAACAAGGTAAGGAAGAAGAAGAAGAAACAACAGAAGATTAAATTCTGATGGATTCTCTGGAAAAACTTGAAGGGTGGTTATCAAACCCTGAAAATCAGATCAGCAGTGTGGTAAATTTCGATCCTTCTGCTGATCGGTTATATCCTTTCGATTTTACAGCGGCTAACCTGGAGCTCACGGATAGCATTCTCGCCGATACGTCAGTTTTCTCTTCGTGGGTTACAAAAAAGCTCGGAGATACCCATTCCCGCTATGGTATTGGGGGATACGATGAGCATCGGACTATTTATTCAAGAAGTATCCATTTCGATACAGTAGAAGAACCTCGGAGATTACATCTTGGGGTAGATATCTGGGGCCCTGCAGGGACTTCAGTCTATAATTTTTTTGATGCGCAGGTGCATAGTTTCAAAAACAATGATCATTTCGGTGATTATGGCGCAACGATCATTTTAGAATATCAACTCGGCGAACTTACTTTATATGCACTTTACGGACATTTAAGCCTGCAATCATTAGAAGGACTTGAAGTAGGACAGTTTATTGCCGGAGGAACTTTATTCGCTTCTTTTGGGATTCCTGCAGAGAACGGAAACTGGCCTCCGCATCTTCATTTTCAGCTGATGTTTGATATGCAGGGAAAAAATGGAGATTATCCCGGTGTTTGTCAGTTCTCTAACAAAGCTGTTTACCTGGCCAATTGCCCCGATCCGGGACTGATTCTTAAGCACACCTTTAAGATTCCTGCCGAATAATTTCGTAAATTAGGGAATGAAGAAGATTCTTGCTGTATTCCTGTTTTTCGTTGGTTTTTGTGCTCAGGCGCAACCCGTGCTTAAAGGTGGTCTCGATGCTTTTATCCAAACCAATATCATTTATCCCGGATTCTCCTTAGAACATTGTCTGGAAGGAAAGATTAATGTTAGTTTTAAGGTTAACCTGGCAGGAGAAGTTTATACCTCGAAGGTGAGCAGTGGAATGGGGATTGATCTTGATCAGGAGGCTTTACGTTTAATCAGGCTGAGTAGTGGGAAATGGCAGGTGCCTGAAGGCTATGATACCGCTTATGTAATTATTGCCCCGGTTAACTTTACTATTTCTGGCGGAGATTGTGCCACAATTGCCATTGCGGAAAAAAATAAAGCAATAGCAGCTTATAGGGCAAATGAGGGCCTGACAGAAGTGATTACTAACTTTTACAGGAATAAAGGGCAGGGGAAGTTTAATGAGGCTGAAGAAGGCAGAATAATCGCGCTGAAGGAAGAACTGGGTTATGATGATACTTACCTGAAGAAAAAAATCGGAGAGGGGCAAAAACGATTAAAACAAAATGATAAACAAGGAGCCTGTGAGGACTTTCTTTTTGTTAAATATATGGGTTCAGCTCTGGCTGATGAACTACTGGAAAAATATTGTAAGTAAATGCGTCTTTTATTCAAAGTATTCGCGTTGCTGGATCTGATCAGCATCGTTTCTTTAAGTCCTCAAATCTGGACTGTTCTGGTTAAATATCAAGAAATCCCGCTGGAAAGATTTGCTATAGGAAGGGTTGTCTTTACCCTCCTGATCTTCTGCTCATTATTTTTTTCTGCTGCTGGGCTGTTTAAGTTCAGGAAATACGGCATTATAACTTATTATATTCAATTACCTTTCAGGTTAGCGTTATGGGTATTTTCTATCGGGTTTATTACTTTTATACCTGAATTACTTCACCAGGGAGACCAATGGTTTGGTATTTTATTCAGGATATGTATCATTGCTGAATTTTTCAGAGGATACTATATCCTTCAGGCACACCGTAAATATTTCAGATAAACAAGGTGTTCAGGCAAGATAACTATACTATTTAGCTTAGCACTGGATTAAAAATCACTGTTATAGCCGCAGGCAATAGTTTAGCTTCTACCGTATTGACTTTGCCTATATATTCTCCGTCTACTTGAAAATGGGCCCTGTATTTAGTTTGAATACGCAAACTTTTAGTCTGAAAGGATTCAATTTTTTCAGGATTAAAAGGTAAATCAGTGAACCGTATCTTAATGATTTCCATTAAAGAGTATTTTTTGACCAGGATAACCTCAAAAACATCATCGTCCAGCTTTCCTTCCGGATTGATTTTGACACCAGTACCATACATGGTCGCATTCGCAATAACCACCATCGCTGCTTCTGAACGGATTGTTTCTTCCCCGATCTGGAATTCGACTTCCATCTTATGATGGCTCCACAATGCTTTCCATAAAGCTTTAGTGTATCCCCACATTCCTCTTTGTGGCAGGTCATCGAATTTTTTAACGATATAAGCATTGAATCCGATGTCAGATAAATGAATACATAACTCTCCATTCACTACCACTGCATGAATTTCTTTAGTTTCCCCATTGATGGCTAAATCAAGCGCTTCATTAATAGCTAATGGCACACCGAGTTCTTTTGCCATGCCATTTGCCGATCCCGCAGGAATAATCCCGATTGGTGTTTTCGTTCCTTTCAACAAATCGCAGACTAATTTCAAAGTTCCATCTCCGCCCACCGCAATCACGCGTGTTGCTTTTGCCTGGTCAATAGCTGCCTTAATTTGTTCGGTGCTACAGTCTTTAGTGAGTTCATAGATTTCAAACTTATGCTCCAGCGCTTTAAAAAAGTCTGTGATCACCGTTTTGAAATCTGTATGATCACTTCCCGAGCCTGGGTTGACAATAAATAATAATTTCATGGCGGTAAATTAACGTATCGTAATGTTCAATAGCACAAACAACTCTGCGTCTGCTCTGTTTGATTTATAATGAATAATTCTATCACTGTAAAAGTATATCATGGTTACGGCCACACGCACAACCTTGTGGTGTACGGCCATGTCTTTAAATTTAAAGCGAAAAATACCCAGAACTACAGCAATAACTTCTTTGTAAACATTATCTATCTGCTTAGAATGTTCATTTTAAAACCTTATCCATGGGTTAAAGTCAGGCTTAGCTTTTATACACAAACCGTTACCCAAACTACAGAATATGACGGTTTTTTTAAGTTTGAATGGAGTGCTGAAGAAAATGTGAGTGCAGGCTGGCACCAGGTAAAAGTAGAGGCGCTAGCCGATAACGGGGAAGTTTTAGCAGAGAGTACCGGTGATGTTTATGTTCCTCATGTTACCCAGTATGGGTTTATATCTGATATTGACGATACAATTATGATTTCACATTCTGCTACTATAGGCAGAAGATTGAGAGAGCTTTTTATTAAGAATCCACATACCCGGAAAACTTTTACTGGTGTTAGTTCTCAATATAATTTATTGGCTTTATCCCATACTGATGCCGAACATCCTAATCCTTTTTTTTACGTTTCCAGTAGTGAATGGAATCTGTATGATTATTTAGTCAGTACTTTCAGGTTTAATAATTTGCCGGAGGGGACTTTCTTACTCAACCAGATTAAACGATGGAAAGACCTGTTTAAAACTGGAAAAACAGGGCATGAAGGTAAATTAATTCGTGTAATGCGGATTATAGATGCCTTTCCTAATCAGAAGTTTATACTCTTTGGAGATAATTCACAACAAGATCCGGACATTTATTCGTCAATTGCAATAAAGTACCCAAACAATATAGAAGCTATCTATATCAGGAACATCAGGAAAGAGAAACAAGCTGTTACCCTTGAGCTGCTTAAAAAGGTGGAGGAACAAAATATTCATACCTGCCTCTTTACAGAAAGTAAAGAGGCAATGTTACATGCCGCTCAAATCGGACTGATCAAAGTTTAAATAAATCCCAGCGTGTTAAACCGCTTATTCAGTACTTGTGAATTGTTGACATCCAGCCATTTGTCCAGAATAGTGCCATATACCTCTCTGAAATCTACCTGGTATTTTAAATCTCCATTGTCCAGATTTGCTAAATCAGGTGCGGCGTTATAAATGCCTTGTTTTTTCAATCTGCCGCCAAATAAAAACATATTATTAGCCGTACCATGATCAGTTCCGTTGCTCGCATTTTGAGCCACCCGTCTGCCAAACTCTGAGAAAGTAATCACCAGCGTATCTTCCAGCTTATTATTTTGATGAAGATTTTTAACAAATGCATTCATTCCTTCTGCATATTGTTGCAATAACCGGCCTTGTTGATTAAGTTGATTAACATGTGTATCAAATCCGCTTAATGAGACATAATAAACCCTGGTTTTTAAACCAGAGCAGATGAATTTGGAAACAGTTTTCAACTGATTGGCAAAAGCTGAATTTGGATAGGTATAATTCGGCTTATAAATTTTGGAGGTATTCTGGATATAATTGGCAGAAGAAGACGTCTCGATCATCGTTTTATAGAGATAACCTAAATTTTCTTCATCCAGGTGTTCTTTATCACTCTGAATCATTTCTCTGAAAAAAGGTTCATTTGTATTGCGGAACAAAGCGGCCGGGTCTTTCAATGCAATTCCTTTTTTACTTAATCCTTTCATCGCTAAAGAGAGGCTGTCATCAACTTCGATTGCTGTGTAGGGGAATTTACAGGTTTGACAATTGGAGTCCAGGTAGCGGCCTATCCAGCCCGTAGAAAGGTATTGATTTGCATCACTTGCAGTTTGCCAGATATCCATAGAACGGAAGTGTGACCGGTCAGGATTAGGATAGCCAACATCGTTGATGATAGACATCCAACCCTGATCATAAAGTTCTTTCAAACAGCTCAGGTTTGGATTTAATCCTTGCATATCATTTAATTTGATAACGTCTTCTGGCTTAATTGCGATCCCGTTTCTCATTTGATAATAAATATCATTTCCAAAAGGTACTACCGTATTCAGGCCATCATTACCACCGGATAGTTGTACTACGACCAGGTTTTTATATAAACTCAGTTCATCCAATGCTAAAGCCTCAAACGGCTTGATGAAAGCGGGAACAACTAATGTCCCTGCTGCTGCAAAGGTCGCCTTTTTTAAAAAATCTCTTCTTTCCATGTTCTTCAGGTTAGCATAATTGATACTCTGGCATACTGGTTACGGCAATAACCGTGTTTTTTAGGTTAACATTCCCTGCCACCAGATCGCTGATTTTTTTTCCAACAGCAGGTTCCAATAAGAATGCGGCCATTTCTGTTTGTTTCATATCCCTGGGAAAACAGGATAGAAATTTTGGCCAGTCTGCTTGTGCATTGACATAAGACTTAACAGGTCTTGGCTTTTGTCTTTTATTCAGCGCAATTACGGCTTCTTCTTCAGGATCTGTCTTTCCATCAAAATCAAGGATTCCATCATTTAAAACCAGGGAAGGTATCTTTAGCCGAAGCATTAAAGAAGAACTGTCTATCCAGTTTTTACCTCCCGGCCATCCTGCTACATTGGGAGGATTAAATAAATACTGGCCAAGACTGCTCTGCAGCTGAATTAAAATCTGTGGCTTATTATAAGTCACATAAAACTCTCTGCTCAAATTGACAAGAAACTCTACTGGCGATTTTATTTTGTTGCCCATGTTTTCCTTACTATAGAACCACTCCGCGTTGAATAAACGTTGCATCAATGCGCTGATATCATATTGCTGGGTATAGAAATGTGCAGCCAGTTCTTTTACATGTGTTTCATTGGGAGTGTCGTTGACAAAGAAAGTATAAAGCTTACGGCAAATGAAAACCGAACTTTCGGGCTTGGCGAGTATTTGATCAATGATTGCTTCTCCATCAAAATTTCCCGTCTTTCCAAAAAATGTTTTTTCCAATGGATCGTGTGTCCTGGGATTGAATTCGAATTCTCCATTCTTATTGTATGCCCATCCAGTAAAAGAGCGGGCAGCTTCCTTGATATCGGTTTCTGTATAATTACCCCTGCCTAAAGTGAATAACTCCATCAATTCTCTGGAAAAATTCTCGTTGGGATGGCCCTTTTTATTCTGCTGATTATTCAGGTAATCGAGCATGGCAGGAGACTTGGACACCTCCATCAGCAGCGTCTTAAAACTGCCCAAAGCATTTTTTCTTTGAATATTATTGAGTTGTTGAGCGTAAAACGGATTATTGGCCCGGCAAGCAAAATGGCCATGCCAAAATAAGGTCATCTTCTCTAGTAATGGGTTTTCTGTGGAGATCATCCTTTGTACCCAGTTCAGGTTAAGATCGCGGCTTTTTTCATTCCTTCCCTTGGTAATGTCTTCCCGCTGTTGTTTTTCTTCTGGTGTCAGTTCTTTTTTGCCATTTAAACCGGCAAGTATAAGTTGTTGTTGTTTAAACTCATCGGAGGTAATTGTAGTCAGGTCAGGTCCTGGTGCCGGGCTGATGAATAGACCATTGACAGCCTTAGTTATTTTTCTTTTGCTCAACTGCAGCAAATCGGGGTAGGCTATCCCGAAACCAGCTCTGTTGTAAAGGTGCTTGATGTTAGAGAAATTGTCTTTTCTATCCATGGTGCAGGCTATTTTCAAGGGTTATGACAGTTATAAAACGTTTAGGTTTAAAATTTTATATTTTTGTCTCCATGATATTTCAGTTACCTGAAGAAGAATTGATTTTTCCTAATCCCTCATTAGCAGAGGAAGATGGATTGCTGGCTATTGGGGGAGATTTAAGTAAAGACAGGCTGGTACTCGCTTACCAGAACGGAATCTTTCCGTGGTTTAGCGAAGGAGATCCGATTTGCTGGTTTGCTCCACCTGAACGCTGTGTGATCTTTCCTGAGCAAGTTAAGGTAAGTAAAAGTATGCGAAAGGTAATTGCAGATGGTTTTTTTACCGTGACTATGGATCAGGTTTTTGAGGATGTGATTCTTTGCTGTGCGCAAACACCCAGAAAAGAAAAGTATGGTACATGGATTACCAACGCGATGCAGCAGGCTTATATAGGCCTGCATCAGCACGGTTGGGCCCATAGTGTCGAAGTCTGGTATGAAGGGGAGTTGGCTGGAGGTCTATATGGCTTGAAAATCAACGGCGTATTTGTTGGAGAAAGTATGTTCAGCTTAAGAAGTAATGCTTCTAAAACAGCTCTGATCTGGCTCTGTCAGCAAGGCAACTACAGACTGATAGATTGCCAGGTTCCTAATGATCATTTAATGAGTTTAGGTGCTGAAATGATTTCCAGGGAAGCTTATACCGAAATTTTGCAGGCAGATCTTTAGTCTTACACACCGAGCTTTAAGTCAGACACCAAGCTTTATGACCTGTAAACCTATTTTAAGATCTCTCTGATATCCTCTTTGCTCAAAGATTTGAAGAAACTTTCCTCTGTTGTAATCAATGAACTTGCCAGACGCTTCTTGCGGTTTTGCAGGGCCAGGATTTTTTCCTCGACAGTGTCCTTCGCAATAAATTTGTAGATAAAGACCTTCTTTTCTTGTCCGATACGGTGAGACCTGTCAATAGCCTGTTGTTCAACAGCTGGGTTCCACCAGGGATCTAAAATAAAGACATAATCTGCCTGAGTAAGGTTTAGACCAACTCCACCAGCCTTGATTGAAATCAAGAAGACCTTAAGATCTTTGTTCTCCTGAAATTCAGAAACAATCTCTCCACGGTTTTTTGTAGAACCGTCCAGGTAGGCAAATGGAATTAGCTCTTTCTCGAAATGATGCTTGAAAATAGTGAGGTGCTTTACAAACTGTGAGAATATCAATACTTTATGACCGCCTTTAAGTACATTGTCGAGCGTATGAATTACGTTCTCAAATTTACCAGAGTCCGATAAATATTCATCGTCAATCATGCTTGGATGATTGGCCAGCTGGCGTAAAGCGGTTAAGCCTTGCAAGAGCTGTACTTGTTTTTTAGCATAAGTACCATCATCCATACTACTCAGCAAATCATTCCGGTAAGCAGACTTTGTTTTTTCGTAATAAGAAGCCTGATCTTCGCTCATATCACAATAAATGATCTGTTCAGTTTTTGCTGGTAACTCTTCTGCAACCTGTTCTTTGGTACGTCTTAAGACAAAAGGTTTGATGATTGCCTGTAATTTCTTCGCTTTATCTTCATCTTTTCTCTTTTCAATAGCCTGTACATATTCCTCGTTGAAAAATGCCTGCGTGCCCAATAATCCAGGATTAAGAAAAGTAAGCTGTGTCCAAAGATCGCCTACCGAATTTTCTACAGGCGTACCGCTCAGAATTAACCGGTGTCTTGACTTTAACTGTCTGACAGATTTGAATGACTTAGAAGAGGGGTTCTTGATATTCTGACTCTCATCAAGAATAATATAATTGAAATAAAAATCCTGTATCTCGTTGACATCAACTCTGGTGATTCCGTAAGTAGTAATTACGATATCGTATTTTATAAAATGACTGACATCCTTATTCCGCGTACTGCCGGTATGTGGAAGGATTTTCAGTTTTGGTGTGAATTTCTTTGCTTCAGCCAGCCAGTTATAAATTAACGAGGTTGGCATAATGATCAAAGAAGTACTGTGTGTATGGTTCAGCTCGTCTTCTTCTTTCAGTTTTTGTAGCATCGCTAATGTCTGAATGGTTTTACCCAGACCCATATCATCTGCTAAGCAGCCACCAAAGTTATAGGTTCTTAAAAAACTGAACCAGTTATAACCAGCTTTCTGATAACTTCTTAGTTCACCTTTAAAATGAACAGGCATCTGGATGTCTTCGATGTTCTCAAAATCATTCAGTTTTTGAAGTTTGCGCTGTAAGGTTACATTGGCAATTCCATCACCAGCCAGATCATTGATCAAACCAATATGGTGTTTTTTAAGCTTCAGCATTTTTCCTCCGTCAGAGAGGCTGAATAAACTTCCGTATTGAGAGAACCATTTTTCCGGTATAATGGCTATGGTGCCATCAGGAAGTGGGAATTCTCTCTTTTTATGTAAGATATGCTGTTTAAGGGAAATAAAAGGAACAGGATGCACGCCGAAATATACAATTGCGTTGATGTCAAACCAATCGTTATCTTCTTTGATTTCAAAGTCGATTTTACTCGATGCAAACAAGAATTTTTTCTGACCAGTTGACTGCTCAATACTATAGCCTTTAGCTGCTAACTGTTCAATATGTTCGTTAACCCAGTTCAGGATACCGTAAGCTTTATCTTCAGTATCAGTTGCTACAAGTTCCAGGTTATAAAAGAGTGCGCTTGTTTTTTTAAGCCCCAGTTTCGTTAGCTCAGTATATTTATGCTTTTCCCATATTGTATCTCTTTTGACACGGGTAAACACATAGTTGTTCTCCTGTTTTTCAACATGGACGGTTACTTTCTTTTCATTCCCCAATGCAAAAACATGTTCACCATATTTGAAATAGAGCTGGAGCTGAGAAATACCACCCTCAATATAAATTACTTTTAGAATTGCAGTTGGCTCATGCTTCTCTGTCTGGATATCAAACCCTTCTGCATAAACGTGATATTTCTCTATTAATGGGGCTACGAATTTTTCAAAATAAGTTTCTTCTTTGGCAGTTGGGATCGTGATGTAACGCTTATTCAGAAAAGGGAATAGCTTTTTACCTTCGATATCCTGTTCAAAGAAATAAAGTACATCGTTTAAAAGTAGCCATGCTGGTTGATTACTTACAATCTGCGCTTCTTTAAACATGAAATCTATTCGCAGAGACTGGTATTTAATAGTAGGGAAGTAGCGGGTTTCTACCTCACTTCTTCTAAAGTGGAATAAAATCGTAGCAGGCTCAGTAGCCAGCTCAATTTTACGCTCTGCCGGCCATCCATCTTTATCCATGAGGTATAACTCATCTTTAACTTTAAGGATTTCCAGTACTTCAGCTAATTTCTTCTCGATTTTAGGCCTCGCATTTTCATAGAATTTATCATCGTAAAACTTGCTGAAAAACTCAAAAGGTCTGATCGCTTTTTTATGATACTTCTTAATGACGTGATCCTGCTCTGTTTCATCGAGCATTTTAATGATTTTGAGATCAGATTCTGTAAGATGTTTAGCGAATTCCTGAGCGGTATGGCTGAACAGACGCTGATAGGTTAAAGAAAAATCTCCCTGTGGATTAAGCTGAACGATATGTGGTTCAATTAAATAGCCTAAATACTCATGCTTGCACAGTGAATATACGATTTTGCAGGGTTTAGAACTATCGACGCGTAACATGAGGTAAATGATTAAAAAAAGAGGAGTCTTTAAGCTAGTAAAGCTTTAAACATACATCAATTTTGAATCGTGGTCAAATAGAAAATTGATTTTTCAGAGGATTATTCAAAAAAAACTTAATACAGGCGGGGTCGGTGGACATAATTTTGGTTAATGGCAGTTGATGAGCACGTTGAGTTGGTCGGAAATTTAAAGGCGTTTGTCGGGTTTGATCCGGTTATGGTATAAAAGACAAAAAACTTTGCAACGTATCGTGGGAGTTTGCGTCTTAATTACAAACTGTTTAGAAACAGACCATTAGAAACCATTAAATATAAAGATATGAAAACTTCATTCAAAACATTAGTAGCATCGGCAATGACTGCCATCGTTTTATCTACCACAGTAGTTACAGCTTTTGCTGCAGAAAAAGTAACAGCAGCAGAGAAGGTATCCGAAAATCAGGATATTAAAAAAGTAGTTGTCAGCGGAACTACTAAAGTGTTCATTGTGCAGAGTAACCGTGACTGGATTTCTATCGGAGATGATAACCAGGATAAAGTGTCGGTTAAACAAGTTGGAAATACATTAAGTATCAACTCATCGGAAGAAACGCCGGTAGTAGTGACTGTATATGTGAAAGATCTTTACAGGATCGCTGTTGCAGATCATGCAGATGTAAGTACTGTTGGGACAATTAACCTGCCTTATCTGCAAGTAGTGATGAGAGATCATGCTAAAGCACATATCAAAGCTAAAACTGAAAGCTTATACACTGACCTGGCTGGTGAAGCAAACCTGGAACTATTAGGAGCTACAGAGAGCCACACTATAAAAAATGCAAGTGCCGGAGATTTAAAAGTAGAAAGACTATTGGCTGCTAAAACTGAGAACTTACCAGCAGGATCAAGACTGGCTATGAATGATACTACTGTTCAAGCTAAAAGAATAAACGCGAAAAAATAGTCCCGCCGATTATCAGGCCTGATCAAGCATAAGATGTTTTTACTGTAAATGAGCTTACAGCAAAGAAATGTCTTATGCTTTTTAGTTTATAGAATTGTCTTTGATTTAAAGAGAAATGAAAAGAACCCTGATTTTAAGGCAGGCCTTCTGCTATAAAAGACCTGCCTGTTATTTATTTATAAATCAAACTTGATACCCTGTGCAAGCGGTAAGGTATCCGCATAGTTTATGGTATTCGTTTGTCTGCGCATATATCCTTTCCATGCATCAGATCCGCTTTCTCTGCCGCCGCCAGTTTCTTTCTCTCCACCAAAAGCACCACCAATCTCAGCTCCTGAAGTACCAATATTAACATTGGCAATACCACAATCAGATCCAGAACAAGAAAGGAAAAGTTCGGCCTCTCTCAGGTTTAAAGTCATGATCGCAGAAGATAATCCTTGCGGAACTCCATTTTGGAGTGAAATTGCTTCCTCCAGCGTTTTATATTTAATCAAATATAAAATTGGTGCAAAAGTTTCTTCCTGTACAATCTCGTAATGATTCTCCACTTCGGCCACACACGGTTTAACATAACAACCAGAATGGTAAGCTTCGCCTGTTAGTGTACCGCCCTCTACTACAAAATGAGCACCTTCAGTTTTTCCTTTTTCAATAGCTTTATTATATTGATCAACCGCATCTTTGTCAATCAGCGGGCCAACATGGTTATGCTGGTCTAAAGGATCTCCGATTCTGAGCTGACCATAAGCTTTAACTAATTTGTCTTTGAAAGCATCATAAATAGCTTCATGGATAATCAACCGCCTGGTTGATGTGCAACGCTGACCAGCAGTACCCACAGCACCAAATACTGCCCCGATGATAGACATATCCAGGTCTGCGTCTTTAGAAATGATAATCGCATTGTTACCACCCAATTCTAAAATGCTTTTTCCAAATCTTGTCGCTACGGCTGCAGAAACTTTTCTTCCAATACGGGTAGAGCCTGTAAAGGAAACTAATGGAATTCTTTTATCATTATTGATCAGGTCTCCAACCGCATTGCCAATCAAAAGAGAACTGATTCCTTCAGGCATCTCATTGTCCTGTAGTACTTTTGCTAAAATATGCTGACAAGCAACTGCACATAATGGTGTTTTAGAAGAAGGTTTCCAAACACAAACATTACCACAAACTAAAGCCAATGCAGTATTCCAGCTCCAAACAGCTACAGGGAAATTAAAAGCAGAAATTATTCCTACAATCCCAAGCGGATGCCACTGTTCATACATGCGGTGATTTGGCCGTTCAGAGTGCATTGTTAAACCATACAATTGACGGGAAAGGCCGACTGCGAAATCACAGATATCAATCATTTCCTGTACTTCTCCAAATCCTTCCTGTAAACTTTTTCCCATCTCATAAGAGACCAGCGTACCCAAATCTTCCTTGTGTGCACGTAAGGCATCACCAAGCTGGCGTACAATATCACCACGTTTAGGTGCCGGCAAACTGCGCCAGTAAATGGAAGCCGTCTGTGCCTGCGTTAATACCGTTTCATAATCTTGCTGATCAGCAAGCTGTACTGTCGCAATCTTTTTGCCGTCTACCGGCGAATAACTGTCGATAGTTCCACTGCTTGCTTTCCCGCCCCATACACTTCCGGTACTGTAAGCTGGATTTGAGTCCAGTATACCTAGGTTTTTTAAAACTGAATTGATATTGGTTTGCATAGTTTATTGGTATTGATTTATACAAATCAACAAAAAAAATCCTGAATGGTTCGGAAACTTCCCCAGAGTCTCAAAAAAGAGACCTGTTGATTTCTTGACTTGAATTTTACGCAGATTAAAATTAAGTTGCGTTACTTTGTATCAATTCAGGAAAAACCCCAGATAGCAATATTAAACCTGCATGAGTTTTAACTCATAACATGGACATGCTTAAGCAAGCTTCATTACAGCTAACACTGTAAATCGTATGAATAATGCTGACCCAAGCCAGACGGCTTATTTACTGCTAAATTTAATACTATCAACGAATTACGATGTCAGTTGTTTGGATGTTGATAATTATTTCGGTTGCATGCTATATAATACTGTAAACTTATACTGTATTTTAGGAAAAAAGGGAGCTGTTCTTTAATTATTCAATACAATGGAAGAGGAATTTTACTTTGATTTTAGTGATGATGCGCAGCGTTCGGTAGAGCGTTACGAAGAGATGATAAGGAACCAGGATCAGTATTTTTTTGATGCCCAGGCTTTTGAGAACATCATTGACTACTATATAGAAAAGAGTGACCCCGTAAAGGCACTTCAGGTGATAGAGTATGCCCTAAACCAGCATCCATACGCTGCAGTTTTTTTAATTAAACAAGCGCAGCTTCTTTTCGTTACTGATCAGATAGACAAAGCATTTTTCTCTTTGCAAAAAGCAGAAATGCTCGAAGCATCAGAATCAGAAATCTACGTACTTCGCGGAAATATATACAATAGCCTGGAGCGTTATACCGAAGCATTGGATAACTTTCAGATTGCATTGACATTCGCGGAAACTACAGATGAAATTCTGCTTCAAATCGCTTACGTCTATCAGAATATGCTGGATTACGAAAGTGCAATCAAGTATATTAAACTGAGTCTGGAACAAAATATGGAGAACAAAGACGGTTTATATGAACTGGCCTTCTGTTACGATATTTTAGACAAACAAGAAGAAAGTATCCAGTTTTATATGGAATATATCGACAACGATCCTTATTCCTATGCCGCATGGTATAACCTGGCTAACTCTTATCATAAACTTGATTTGTTTGAAAAGGCGATCGATGCGTATGATTATGCAATTCTGATTAAAGATAATTTTGCTTCAGCTTATTATAACAAAGGAAATGCACTGGTTCAACTTGACCGTTATGCCGAGGCTATAGAAGTCTATAAGCAAACCTGGGAATATGAGCAGCCAAATGCAGATACCTATTGTGCGATAGGGGAATGCTATGAAAAGCTGGAACGTATGGATGAAGCACGCGCCTACTATAAAAAATCCGTGAAGATGGATAATAAGCTGGCTGATGCCTGGTTTGGAATAGGGGTGACGCTGAATTTTGAGGAACGCTATTTTGAATCTCTGCACTTTTATAAGAAAGCGATAGAGCTGGACGATGAAAACCCTGACTTCTGGTTTGCGATGGCTGATGCTTATTATAAACTCGGACAAATCGAACAATCTGTTGAAGCCTATTATAAAGTATTGGAATATAATCCACTTGACATAGAGGCATGGCTGGACTTTTCCACCGTTCTTTATGAACAGGGGAGACTGTTAGAAGCCTCAGAAACTATTTCTGACGGAATCAAAAATAACCCGGATGCTGCAGAGCTTTATTACAGACAGGTTGCCTATTTATTTGCCCTTGGACAACATAAAGAGGCATTGGTTTATCTGGAGACAGCTTTAGTGACTGATCCTGACAAACATTATATCTTGTTTGAATACCTGCCGCAGTTACAGGATAACAATGCAATTATTGAAGTCATCAACAGATATATTAAATAGCCACATTATCGTTACCTGATAATACAGAATGCAATTTAACGTTATGCAATTAATAACATCAAAAAAGCTTATGTCAATATCTGGCATAAGCTTTTTTGAGTGAAAAACAAATTTATAGTGATGAAATAAGCCTTATTTTTTTCACCTTTACAGCAGATATGAATTACCCATTAAATAATATTCCCGAACGTCCAGTAAAACCACGCCAGAGCGGCATAACTATGGTGATGGACAAGGGCCTCAGTTTGAGACAGACAGAAGACTTTATTGATGTCGCAGGTGTCCATTCCGACATCGTTAAATTAGGTTGGGCTACCTCTTTTGTTACCCCAAGATTAAAAGAAAAACTAGATATATATCGCAGTGCAGGTATCCCGACTTATTTTGGCGGTACTTTGTTCGAAGCATTCATTATCCGCAATCAATTTGAAGATTATATCCGTGTACTGGAACAATTTGGTATGGAATACGCAGAAGTTTCTGACGGTTCTATTGAAATTGAACATGATCTTAAGTGTGAATATATTCATAAATTAGCGAAACATGTTACTGTAATTTCAGAAGTTGGCTCTAAGGATGCTACAAAAATATTTGCGCCTTATAAATGGATCAAATTGATGAATGCTGAAATTGAAGCAGGTTCTTGGAAAGTTATTGCAGAAGCCAGAGAAGGTGGGAATGTAGGTATTTACAGAGGATCGGGTGAAGTGCGTGAAGGATTGGTAGATGAAATACTGACACAAATACCAGCTGAAACTATTATCTGGGAAGCTCCTCAAAAAGAACAGCAGGTTTGGTTTATCAAGTTGATTGGTACCAATGTGAACTTAGGTAATATTGCTCCTGCAGAAGTTATTCCATTGGAAACTATTCGTCTGGGATTAAGAGGAGATACATTTGATTACTTCCTTAATTTAGCAAAATAGCCGGTTATCCGGTTTGCTGCTGTTGCATATATGAGAACATTCGGACTAATTGGTTATCCGCTCGCGCATTCATTTTCAAAAAAGTTCTTCACAGAGAAATTTCAGGAAGAAGGAATTGCCGGTCATCAATATGAACTGTTTCCTATAGAAAATATAACTGCTGTAGTCTCTTTGATTGCAGCAGATGATTCTCTTTCAGGATTGAATGTCACTATACCCCATAAAGTGGGTGTAATGGCCTACTTGAATGAGCTGGATCCTGCAGCAGAGACCATAGGTGCCGTAAACTGTATTTCTATCCAGCATCAAGACGGGAAAACCTGGCTTAAAGGATATAATACAGATGCATATGGCTTTCAGGAATCTCTTAGACCGTATTTGAAAAAACACCATACTCATGCGCTGATTCTTGGCGATGGCGGAGCAGCCAAAGCAGTGAAATATGTATTGGATCAATTGCAGCTTACTTATCTTTCTGTAGTCCGTTCGGCAGCTCCGGATGCGATCCTGTACAGCGAGCTCACAGCAGAAATCTTTCAGCAGTACCAGGTTATTATCAATACCACGCCGTTGGGTACTTTCCCGAATATTGAAGCGGCTCCGGCTATTCCTTATGAGTGGATTACCGATCAGCATCTGGCTTACGATCTGGTTTATAATCCTGAAGAGACTGAGTTTCTGAAACGTGCCAAAGCAAAAGGAGCAGCGATTAAAAACGGATTTGAAATGTTGCAGCTTCAGGCAGAACGGTCCTGGTTTATCTGGAACCCTTAGGCCAAAACGAACATGAAATCATATTTACTGTATAGCGTCTTTTTTCTTTTATGCCTGAGTGCGGCCTGTACCAGTAATGAAACTTATACCCCTAAGCCGAGAGGCTATTTTCAGATTAAATTCCCTAAGAAAGAATACCTGACCTACGATGATGGCTGTCCATTCACTTTTGACTATCCAAAATATACAAAAATAGAAGCTGACCAGGAACGTGGAGCAGGTAATTGCTGGAGTAACCTTCATTTTACGCAATTTAATGCCCGTATTCACCTTACCTACTACAATGTTTCTTCGAAAAAGGAATATGAAGGTTTGGTAGAAGATGCCCGTACATTAGCTTTTAAACATACCGTTAAGGCCAATGCCATCGATCAGAAGCTGATTAACTTTCCAGACCGGAAAGTTTACGGTATATATTATGCAATTGATGGAAACACCGCATCTTCTGTGCAGTTTTTTCTGACAGATAGCGCTAAACATTATTTCAGGGGGGCTTTATATTTTAATGAGCGCCCGCAATATGACTCTGTTGCACCCGTTGTGACTTTTATAAAGAAAGATATCGACCGTATGATTGATACTTTCAGATGGAAAAACTAATTTAAACTCTGATGATTACTCTTAAGCAATTTACATTCAACCCATACCAGGAAAATACCTATGTTTTATATGATGAAACAGGGGAATGCGTAATTATTGACCCGGGGATGCACGATGGCAGGGAGCAGAATATACTGGCCGGCTGGATTAAGGAAACCAAGCTGAAACCAGTGCTGCTGTTAAATACTCACTGCCATATAGACCATGTTTTTGGCAATAAATTTGTTTTCGATACCTGGAGTTTAAAACCGCAATTTCATAAAGGAGAGTTGTATATTCTTCAGGCAGTTCCAGGATATGCTCCACAAATGGGCTTAAACTATGAGCTCTCACCAGAACCAGAGGTCTTTTTAGAAGAAACAGGAACAGTGACTTTTGGAAATAGTGAATTAGAGTTGATTTTTGCGCCTGGTCATTCTCCGGCACATTTGTGTTTTTATGCAAAAGAGGATGGATTTATTGTTGGCGGTGATGTTTTATTCTATACCTCAATTGGCCGTACAGATCTGCCAGGCGGTAATCATCAGCAATTAATAGATAATATCAGAGAGAAGCTATTTATCTTGCCAGACAACGTAGAAGTATTTCCAGGTCACGGCCATCCGACTACAATCGGCTTTGAAAAACTAAACAATCCATTTTTAAAATAAGTACCTGTATATTTGACCAAACCACCATCATTTGAACACAGCCCTTTATATTGCCCGCAGGTATCTCTTTGCTAAAAAGTCTACCAATGCTATAAATATCATCTCTACTATATCAGTACTGGGTGTTTTTGTAGGCAGTGCGGCGTTGATTATTGTTTTATCAGTATTCAATGGATTTGAAGATGTTGTGCTGAAGATGTTCAATACCATTACCCCGCAACTGGTCATTGCACCCGCAGAGGGAAAAACCTTCAATCCGCACAGTGTTTTCTTTACAGAGCTTAAATCTGCAAAAGAAGTTTATTCCTTTACCGAAGTACTCTCTGAAAATGCCTTGCTGAGATACCGTGATAAACAATCGGTAGGAACGGTTAAAGGCGTGAGTACGTCTTATCTTAAGAATAAAAGTCTGGACAGTATTACTGTACAAGGGAAATTTATACTGCAGACTGAGGCAGGCCCTAATGCAGTGATTGGTTCTGCGCTGCAAAACTATTTAATGGTGAATACCAATGACCCGTTTACACAATTGCAGGTCTTTTCTCCCAAAAAGGGGCTGAAAACAAGTTCTGTGAATCCGGCTGATGATTTTATGGATCTGTATATTCCTGTATCAGGCATTTTTGAAGTACAACAGGATTTTGACAACATTGCGATTGTACCGCTAAGTTTCGCCAGAAAATTATTAAACGAGGAAATTAAAGTCTCTTCGATAGAGCTTAATTTACAAAAAGGAGTAGACCCGGATGTTTTTAAAGCGAAGATTGCACAACAGCTGGGCAAGAACTACGTTGTTAAAGATAGAGTGGAGCAGAACAAAGCATTATATAATATTTTAAGTACTGAAAAGTGGGCTGTATATATCATTTTAACATTTATTCTGATCATTGCCATTTTTAATATTATAGGCTCACTAACCATGCTGGTTATTGATAAACTGAAGGATATTGCGATATTGAGCAGTTTGGGAGCTGGAAAAGGCCTTATTAGAAAGATATTTCTTTTCGAAGGAATGATGATCACTTTAGCAGGCTGTGTTTTTGGTCTTTTTGTCGGGCTGGTTTTTTGTTTATTACAGCAGAAATTCGGATTGGTCAAAATGTCACAGGAGAACCTGCTGATGAGTAACGCCTATCCAATTGGCCTTAAATGGAAAGATTTTTTATTAGTATTCATCACAGTGAGCATTTTCTCGTTTATGGCATCAGCTTTGTCATCTAATTTGAGCGTGAAGAATATTAATCACTTAAATCAAGATCTCTAACATGAATTCCTTAAAACATACATTTTTATTATTATTCGTCCTTTCTATTGCTTTTACAGCTTGCAACCATACCGGCACAGAGACTCAAAAAAGTAAAACCAGAATAATCAAGGGATTGTATAGCTATGGCCCGGAAATCAAGTCTTTTACAGACTGTGAAGAGGGCAGGGAATACTGGGTTGCTGATAGTTCTAAAACGTTAGAGCTGGGTTATAGTAAATTCAATTTTGAGAAACCATACGAACCTGTTTATATTGAGGCAGAATGTCATGCTATTAAATCGGACAGCCTGGTGGTCTCAGCAGATTTTGACTCTACTTTAGTGGTGACTAAACTGATTAAAATTACACGCGAAATTCCTGATGGCCCCTGCAATCAATAGCAGGCCGATGCTTAATCGGTCACGTAAAGATTTTGCTTAATTTCAGGGATAATTCCTTTTTCCTGAGCCATTTTGAACAAGATATCTATCGCTTTTCTGCCTTCAGTACCCAAATCAACGGAGTATTTGTTGACATATAAATCGATGTGTTTATACATGACTGCTTCTTCCATTTCCTGTGCATGGGCAGAAATAAAGTCAATTCCTGATTTTGGGTTTTGGAAAGCGAATTCTACAGATTTGCGGATCAGGCGATTCACTTTCAGCTGTATTTCATGATCTAGCTTACGATTAATTACAATACCTCCCAGCGGGATCGCGCAACCTGTCAGTTCTTCCCAGTAACTACCCAGATCAACTATTTTATGTAATCCTTTTTCTGTATAAGTAAAACGGTTCTCATGAATAATAAGACCAAGATCAATGCGATGATTCAACAGGGCATCCTGGATCTCTGAGAAAACCATTACCTGTTTATTGAGCAAATTGGGAAAAGCAATACCCAACAGGAAATTTGCAGTAGTCAGTTCTCCGGGAATAGCCACACTCAAAGTAGAATCTTTTTGTGTTAAGCGTTCACTGCCAATTAAATCTTCATTTTTGCAAATTAACAACGGGCCGACTCCAAAGCCTAATGCACTTCCGGCATCCAGCAGTGCATATTTTTCTACTACATGTGCAAAAGCATGAAAACTTAACTTCGTAATATCCAGTTCTGAACGTAACGCCTTTTGATTTAAGGTTTCTACATCATCAAAGAATACTTCGAACTCCAGGCCCTCTGTATCAATTTTATGATGAATTAATGCGTCAAAAATAAAAGTATCGTTTGGACAAGGAGAAAAGCCGAGTGAAAGTTTCATGTGGTAAATGTAAGGAGTTCCAGTAGCCGCTTGGTTAACTGTTTGTCAAAAATTCAATTGCCCAATCGTTCAGATTTTTAATTGCTAACCCTATTTTCCAGCTGTCGCGGTTTCTTTCTTCCACATAATTGGAAATACTGCGAACTTGAATGCAAGGTATACCCAGCCGTGTACAGCAATAAAATACAGCAGCACCTTCCATACTTTCGGTAACCGGATTAAGGCGGCTGGTAATGGCCTGGATACTTTCCTTATTACCATGTACTTTGTTCACCGTAATCCCGTTCACTTCTGGTAAACCGGATAGCACCGCTTGTAAATTGGCAGATGAAGGTATTGCTTTCCCAGTGTACTTGCCTTTTCCAAAACCCAGCTCATCAATGGTCAGAAATTCATCTTTATTCTCTGCACCTAATTCTGAAAACTCGTCATTCACAATATTAACCAGGCTGCCTAAAGGGATTTCGCGATCAAAACAGCCCGCAATTCCTAAATTAACAACTAATTTATAATGCGTAGCTGCGGATAAATGCTGACCCATTGCAAATGCAGTAGCTGTCATTCCTACGCCAGTAATTAAAAGATCAAAATGCGGGGTTTCTATAAAACTTCCTTCGGCCAGTTCAAAAGCCGTACAACATCCGGCTAATTCGGCTCTTGTTGCTGCAACTACCAGTATCTTCATTTAACGAAGTTACAAAATAATGAATTTACCTGATTGTAAACCCGCTATAAACGAGTTTGCTGCTGTAAAACAGCTGAGCCAGAACATACCTTGCTTGTTTTTAGATAGTCTTCGTATATTTGCGGTCAATTACTGAAATATGATTTATATAACCCGCAAAGAATCTTTCAACGCCGCACATAAATTAGCAAGACCAGACTGGTCTGATGATCATAACCTGGAAGTTTTTGGCAAATGTGCCAATCCAAACTGGCATGGTCATAATTATCAGCTATTTGTTACTGTAAAGGGAGAAATAAACCCTGAAACAGGTTTTTTGGTTGACCTTAAATGGATGAAAGAAATTATCAATGAGCATATCATTGACAAACTTGACCATAGAAATCTCAATCTGGATGTAGATTTCATGAAAGACAAACTGGCTTCAACAGAAAACCTGGTGATTGCAGTTTGGGATCAATTACTGCCCCATATTCAACAAGGTGGTGCAATACTGCATTGCGTTAAAATTTACGAAACTGAAAACAACTTTGTAGAGTACTTCGGTTAATCACACGATATACATGGAAAATAATACACTAGATGCCTTCGATGAAGAAAACGAAGGGTATGTTAAAATAGATCGTTACAATACAGCAAAAACAGCTTCTATTTCCAGTCATTATACGGATATATTGACTCAGCTGGGAGAAGATCCTCAGCGGGAGGGCCTACTAAAAACACCTGAACGTGTGGCTAAATCTCTGCAATATCTGACCCATGGTTATGATATTAAGCCAGCTGAGATCTTACGTTCAGCCATGTTTAAAGAAGATTACAGCCAGATGGTTGTGGTCAAAGACATAGAAGTTTATTCTATGTGTGAACACCATATGCTGCCTTTCTTCGGGAAAGCGCATGTAGCTTATATTCCAAATGGCCATATTGTTGGTTTAAGCAAGATCCCACGTGTAGTAGATGCTTTTGCAAGAAGATTACAGGTACAGGAAAGACTGACGAATGAAATCAGAGATTGTATCCAGGAAACTTTGAACCCTGCAGGAGTAGCTGTAGTGATCGAATGTCAGCATTTGTGTATGGCAATGAGAGGGATACAAAAACAAAATTCAGTGACAACTACCTCAGCTTTTACAGGAGAATTTGCCAAAGATAAAACGAGGGCAGAGTTTTTGAGGTTAATAACAGCACGGTTACATTAGAAAACAATAATAATATAAATGAAAGCATATTTATTTCCAGGGCAAGGCGCGCAATTTTCAGGTATGGGTAAAGAACTGTACGAAACTGAAATGGCCAGAGAATTATTTGAAAAAGCAAATAATATTATTGGCTTCCGCATCAGCGACATCATGTTCTCGGGTACTGAAGAAGAGTTGAAACAAACCAGCGTTACTCAACCTGCCATATTCCTGCACTCGGTGATCCTTGCCAAATCTTTAGGAGATGATTTTAAACCAGATATGGTTGCAGGACACTCATTAGGTGAGTTTTCAGCATTGGTTGCTGCTTCAGCAATCTCCTTTGAAGATGGATTGAAGCTCGTGATTGCACGTGCAAATGCGATGCAGAAAGCCTGTGAATTACAGCCTTCAACTATGGCTGCAATCTTAGGATTAGCAGACGATGTAGTAGAGAAAATCTGTGCAGAAATTGACGAAGTAGTCGTGGCTGCAAATTACAACTGCCCGGGCCAGTTAGTTATTTCCGGCAGTATAGAAGGTATCGATATTGCCTGTGCAAAACTAACAGAAGCAGGAGCAAAGAGAGCCTTAAAATTAAATGTAGGTGGTGCATTTCACTCTCCGCTGATGGAACCAGCAAGAATTGAACTGAAAGAAGCCATAGAAAATACTACAATTCTGCCTCCGGTATGTCCGATTTACCAGAATGTTGATCCAAGACCACAAACAGATCCTGAAAAGATTAAATTTAATTTGATCACACAATTGACAGGTGCAGTGAGATGGACACAAACAGTAGAACGTATGCTGGCAGACGGAGCCGATGAGTTTATAGAAGTAGGACCTGGTAAAGTATTACAAGGCCTGGTTAAAAAAGTAAGCAGAGAAGCGCAGACCAGTTCGGCTGCAGTCCCTGTTTAATCGGTAATTATTAACTAAAACATCCGGCGTGAATATAGGGGGTAAAATTAGATTTCTTTTATTGATTCTGGGGATATGCTGTATAGTTACTGCATTATCGTTAAAACACTCTATAACAGAAAAAGACCTCCTGCAACATGAGGCAAGTAAACTTCAGGAAAACCTTGCCTTAAACGAACAGACAGTATATGATTTCTTAGCAGATGCGCAGCAGCTTGAAAGAGCCAAGCAATTTCACCTGAATGAAACATTTGCTTTGAATTATATTAATTCCTTTGGCGCCAAAGGAATTAATATTCTGACCTACGACCATTCCGTCCTTAAATTCTGGAGTTCTTATAAAGCGATACCACCAAACCTGGATAAGGTAAAAGAAGGGTCTTCCTTCCTGCAACTAGCTAATGGATGGTATGAAGCGATAAAAAAAACAGAAGGAAGTTATACTTTGATCTTTCTGATTGATGTCAAAGATCAGTTCAGCATTCAGAACCGGTATCTTAAAAACGGTATTGTAAAAGATTTATCTTCCTCTAATTCCCTTGCCCTGGCCTCTTTTATGGATGAACAGGTGAACGGCATTATGAACCTCGATGGCAAATTGCTGTTTGAGGTTAAACTCAAACCCAATTACACAGAGAGCGTTTACTCTACGATACAAATCTGGCTCTGGATAGTTGGTCTATTCAGTTTTGCCCTTTTTGTGAACTCATTTTGTGCGCGGCTGGCCAAAAGAGGCTATTTGATTCCGGCAACCCTGTTGCTTATTGCCTTTTTTTTAGGTGTAAGGGTTACAGATCTGGAATACGGATGGTATAACCACCAGTTCAGCCTCGAAATTTTCAGCCCTGCTATTTATGCAGAAAGTTTCTTTTTACCATCTCTTGGAGATTTTCTGCTCAATGTATTATCCATTACCTGGGTTGTACTCTTTATGTTTACTTATAAAGATGAGTACCGGCTTCCACAATGGATGGTCAGGAGTAAAGTTGCAGGTCTGTTCTTTCACCTGTTGCTATTGCTGCTGTTCTCTGGCATTGCCTTTTTGATGAATGATGTCTTTTTTGGTCTTATTTATAATTCCAAGATCAACTTTGACATTACCAATATTATTAATCTGAGCTGGTTAAGCTGGGTGTGTATTATCATTCTTTGCCTGGTTTGGTTTAATGTTTATTTGTTAGCCAATATCTGTATAGAACTGACCAGACAGTTAAACGTCAGCAATAAGGAGAGGTTGATTCTATTCCTGACAATGTTTGCCCTGTATTTCGTCTATATGTTATGTATAGATTTTACAGCTTTCTTCATCGCTTATGCTTTATTTCTGTTTATCATTTCTTACAATGGCTATATTCAGAAGAATAAGTTTTCCATAGGTGTTTTTGCTGCTGTTTTTTTCTGTCTTGCCTTTGTATCCTCTATTAAGTATTTGAAATTTAATGATATTAAAGAGCGAAGCAACCGGTATGTAATTGCGCAGAAACTGCAATCTTCGGATGATCCTAAGGTCATTAATTCTATTGAAAGCCTTGGTAATGGAATCTCCAATGATTTATTCATTACTGATTATTTTAAAAGTCCGGGATCAAACCGGCATCTTGCCCTGCAGAATTATATTATCAAGACCTTTTTAGATGGGTATTTATCCCCATTTGAACATAATTTTTATGAATTTAATGCCACCGATTCTACGCTTGCTGTAAGAGAAGACCGGTCGTTGCAACACTATCAAAACCTGGTTAAATCGGGTTCTGTAAAGATTTCGAACTTCTTTTACCGCCTGAATGATACCTTCGGTTATCAGAACTACTTCGGGATCATTCCAATCTTTGACGATAACCATATTCTGGGCACATTGGTCATCGAGCTGAAGTCACAACAATACAATTATAACAGCCAGTTTCCTGAGATCCTGATTGATGGCAAATTAAAAAATGATGAAGATTATAGTAATTACTCTTTTGCCTTTTATAACAATAACAAGCTGATTAAGCAGGCTGGAAAGTACACTTATAAAATAGCCAACACAGAGTTTAAAGGCGTTTACGGTGAGCCTGTAATTGTGAATGAACCTAAATTGGGTTATAGCCACCTGATCTATTCTGCTAGTAACTCCAAAATCATTGTGATCAGTAAAGAAAAGGTGAATTATATTGTCAGGCTTGCTGCATTATCTTTCTTCTTCCTGATGTTTATTATCTTTTCTGCGGCTTTATACATGCTGATCTGGCTATTGAAGAACATTGATAAGAGCTGGGGAGGGTGGTTTAATATCAACCGCTCTTTAATGATCAATGCAAATAAAATTCTATATAAAACGCGGATACAATTGTCTATCGTACTTTCGGTTGTAGCCACCTTACTGATTGTTGGCTGGTCTACTTTCTTTTATATCCGTGACGAGTACAGGAAACAACAAGAAGACTTTATCAGAGAAAAGATACGGAAAGTCCAGCTTTCTTATGAAAAGCAGATCTTCAGCACTGGTATACCAGAAGCTACTGATATGGCCGTGATTAATTTCAACCAGTTTGCTGATATCAATTCGGCCTATTTAAACTTGTTTGACACGGATGGGAACCTGTTGTTTACTTCATTGCCTAAGATGTATGATTACGGTATTATAGGGACTAAAATGGAGCCTAAAGCCTATATCTATCTCAAGCAGGTTCAAAGGTCAGAATATTCCAATCCCCAGGAAACCATTGGAGAATTCAAATATTCTTCTGCTTATGCGCCGATCCGTAATGCACAAAATCAGACTGTCGCTTATATAGGTTTGCCTTATTATGGAAATGAAGCTGATTATCAGTCAAAAATCGGGTTGTTTATCAATACATTGATTAATATATATGCCCTTGTTTTTGTGGCTATTGGTATCCTGGCAGTTTTTCTGGCTAACCAGATTACAAGTCCGTTAACTTTTATACAGGAAAGTATCAGAAAGACTAAACTTGGACAGAAAAATCAACCTATTATCTGGTCACGTCATGATGAGATCGGTTCACTGATCAAAGAATATAATAAAATGATAGCTGCACTGGAAGAGAGTGCGGTGAAGCTGGCTAAGTCAGAAAGGGAGAGTGCATGGCGTGAAATGGCCAAGCAGGTTGCGCATGAAATCAAAAATCCACTTACTCCATTAAAATTGGGTGTACAATTGCTGGAGAAATCATGGAAAGAGAAAGATCCTAATTTTGAGCAGAAATTTGAGCGTTTCTACAGGTCTTTTGTAGAGCAGATTGATAGCCTGGCGACCATTGCCTCAGAGTTCTCTAATTTTGCTAAAATGCCAGACACCAAGCTGGAGAAATTGAAGTTGATCCCAATTATTGAACAAACAAGAGATGTCTTTGTCAACACTAAAAATGTAGAAATCTATATTTCTAACCTGACCAATAAAGAGGTACTGATACAAGGCGATAAAGATCAGATGCTGCGGTCGTTCAATAACCTGATGAAGAATGCAATAGAGGCTGCAAACATGAAAGAGAAGTGTATGATCTTTATTAAAATTACCAACGACCAGAACTATGTTTGGGTGGAGGTCGAAGATAACGGAAAAGGAATCGACCTGGACCTGCAGCCGAAAATATTTGTTCCTAATTTTACTACTAAATCTTCTGGGACAGGTTTAGGTTTAGCCTTTGTGAAACAGGCTGTAGAGAATGCAGGCGGAACAGTCGACTTCAAATCAGTAGCCGATACCGGAACTACCTTTTACCTGAGTTTCCCGCTTGTTCAGGGACAGGCCTGAGTATAGGAAGGCAGGTTTAAATTATTTTAAGGTAATCGCTGCTTTCCCCATTGTAAAGCCATTTGCATAAAGCAGAATCGCATAAGTACCTTTCACAAAAGGTCTCGGATTTACCCATTCAATAGTGTAAGCCGTTGCATCATTGTTATAAGAAATAGTAATCATGTCACTATACTGCATTTCCTGGCCTTCTGCTTCAAACATATTCTGTTCATCAGCAATCAGATTTCCTGAAGGATCAAAAACACGGATGTATATCTTGTGATAGTCTTTTGTTGCCAATTCATTAGGAATGATATTAAAATAAGTGACCAGTTTTTTAGCAGTGGAAGCTTTGGTGACTTCTACATTTTTACCACTGTTTTTAACTTTAAAGGCGGCAAGAGCTACATTGAAAGCCTTTAAAGCGGCCCCACTTTTTACCTTGGCATTTAATTCTGAATTTTTCTTTTCCAACGCATTCGCTTTGGCAGATACCGTAGTTACTGACCTGACCAGGCTGTCTCTTTCAGCTTTAAGAAAAGAGTTCTCTTTTTCCAGGCGGGAGAAATCATCTTTATAGTCTGTTAAAAATGCGCGTAATTTTTTAAGCTCTGCCTGGGCGGCTATGAGTTCTGCCTGAGTAACTTGTCCTTTTTGTAAAGATTGTTTGAGTGCTGAAATTTTTATTCTGGCCAGTTTTTGCTCATTCTGAAGTTTTTCAGTCAGGGCAACATTCATCGTGTTGACCTTGTCAAATTCGACCTCTATCTTTTCTACTTCCAGTTTTAGTCTTTCTTTCTCTGTATTGGTTGTGACGAAACGTTCCTTTTCATATTTGTCCTTAAAATATAAAAAGGCGTTTGTGCCCAATAAGGCCACTATTACTACAATTAGAAAATATATTTTATTACGGTCTCCTTTATTTACGGGATCTTTACGGTCTAACATTTGAAATCAAAAATTGAGGTTTCTTTGTCGAATTGTTTATGATACTTATTGATAAAAAAAACGAACATAGGATAAATAATATAATTTGTGGTAAAAAAAATGACTCAAATTGTATGAGAGCTAAAAAAAAATCGTTTAATTGCTAACGTTGGAGGGCAAAATTGAGTATTACGTCCCCACATTTATTTTAAATTTAAACTACCAAAAGAACCAATAATGCTGAAAAAGATTGTTTTTGCAATTCTAACAACTTTAATTACCCCAATTTTTATCTATGCACAAACAGCAGCAAAAATTGCTCCAAAAAGGGAGTTCAGAGGGGTTTGGGTTGCAACTGTTACGAATATTGACTGGCCTTCAAGACCAGGCCTGAGTGTGGATGAACAAAAGCAGGAGCTGATTGCACTGCTTGATCAGCATAAAAGAAACGGAATGAACGCTATTATGCTGCAGGTAAGGCCGGCAGCTGATGCATTTTACCGTAAATCAAGAGAACCCTGGAGTCAATGGCTGATGGGGAAACAAGGTATTGCGCCAAGTCCGGGATATGATCCTCTGGAGTTTGCAATTGCAGAAGCGCACTCCCGTGGCATGGAGTTGCATGCATGGTTTAACCCATATCGGGCAAGTATGAGTGCAAATACAGTCTTCAGTGAAGATCATATGACCAAAAAAAGGCCGGATATGTTTTTCACTTATGGCGGAAAGAAACAATTCGATCCGGGATTACCTGAGGTCAGAGAATATATTGTGCAGGTAATTCTGGATGTGGTTAAGGGTTACGATGTAGATGGAATTCACTTTGATGATTACTTTTATCCTTACCCTATTGCCGGACAACGTATCAATGACGGAGCTACCTTTAGCAAATACTCCAATGGATTTACCAATCTGAATGATTGGAGAAGAAACAATGTTGACCTGCTGATCAAACAGCTGGATGATAGTATTCACCATTATAAAAAGTATGTGAAATTTGGGATCAGTCCATTTGGAATCTGGAAAAACAGAAAAGAAGATCCGGAAGGATCTGAGACGCACGGTCTTTCTAACTTTACAGAACTCTATGCTGATTCCAGAAAATGGATTAAAGAAGGTTGGGTAGATTATATTAATCCACAGGTCTATTTCAGTTTTACCAGGAAAGCTGCACCGTTTGATACTTTAGTAGACTGGTGGAGTAACAATACTTACGGCAGACACCTTTATATCGGACAGGCTGCTTACCTGATGAACCAACGCATGGAAGCAGCATGGAGGGATCCAAGTCAGATCCCGGACCAGATCAGATATATGCGGGCGAATAACCGGGTGCAGGGAAGTGTGTTCTTTAGTTCCAAATCATTTTCTACAGTAGCAAGGGCAACTGCAGACTCCCTGAGGAATGATTTATACAAATATCCGGCACTTCCTCCACAAATGCCATGGTTGGACGAGATTGTACCAAACATACCACAAGGTTTAACTGCTGAGGCGGTTGGTGTGGGTGTTCAGCTTAAGTGGTCAGCCCCATTAAAAGCTGAAGATGGAGAAACGGCTTCGGGATATGTAATTTACCGCTTTGATGAAGGAGAAAAAATCAGCGTAGTTAATCCTAAGAATATTGTTAAAATCAGTTTCAATGATACCCCATCCTTTCTGGATACCAATACCATTAAAGGAAGAAGATATACTTACCTCGTTACAGCGCTCGACAGGTTGAAAAATGAGAGCGATGCAAGTGGCCCGGTAGGGGTCGAGACTAAATAAGAAAAGCGGCCACTATGCAATGCCCACAGAAAGTATCTAACTTTTTGGAGGCATTGCATAGTGGCCGCTTTTTGCTTAATCTGTAGATTTGTTATTTCTGCGGCATTAAGACCATCCGGATATAGTTATCCTGTTTTAAATACTTTTGCGCATTCGTTTTAGAAGATTCAGTGGTCACTTCGTTGAGTCTTTCTTTTGCAGTCAATAACTGATTCAGCTCATCTTCATATTTAAGTCTGGTAGTCAGATAACCAAGCCAGTATCCATTGTTACGCAGATTCAGTTCCTGCTGACGCTGTACCTCAGACTTGAATTTCGCCAGGTCCTGTGCAGTGACGCCATTGGTTCTTATTGTTTTTACTTCGTCCAATGCTGCGGCAATCAGCTTTTCTACGTTCGCTGGTGCACAACTAAAAGAAATCGTGAAATAATAATGTGCTCTTGGATATTTATTCACACTCAATGAAACGCCCGGAGAATAAACCCCGCTTTCTTTTTCGCGCAACCTCTCCAGGATTTTAATTTCCAAAGCGCTGCTTAAAGCATCAAGCTGTACATTGTTTGAAGTGGTATAGTCATAGTCACCGTGAATGTAGAGCTGAACACTCGCTTTTTCTTCTAAACCTTTGTAAACTGTTTTGCTCACCAGGCCATTTGGCGTACGGGAGCCGAGGTCTATATAATCGGTCTTTTTATTCAAGGTAGGTAAACTGGCAATATAAGTCTCTATAAGCGGCTTAATAGTATTCAGGTCAAAGTTGCCAACAAACACAAAGCTCTGTTCTCCAAGGCCCGCAAAACGTGCTTTATAGAAAGAGAGGGCTTTGTCCAGAGAGATCTTATCAATATCTGCTAAGGTATAAGGCATACTTCTTTTGTTGTAAGAAGAAAGTACCGCTTGTACTGTGTCTGCAAAAACGCTTTCAGGCTCTGCATCTTTATTTTCCAGACTTACTTTAGCATCGCTGATCGCCTTGTTAAAAATCTCTGTGTCTTTACGCGGGTTCAAGGCCGAAGCAGTAACCATCTGTAGTGCATTTTCCAGGTCTTTAGGTGCAGCACTTCCACTAAAACCCTGGTACAATTCGCCTACATAAGCACCAGCACTGCCTGTATTTCCCGCTAAAAGCCTGTTGAGTTGTGAAGGATTAAAGTCACCTAAACCACTTTGTGTAATGATGCCCACATTATCAGCAGATTGATAATCATTCGGATCTGCTAATGAAGTCCCGCCTTTAGAAAAGGAGCTGAACAGGATCTGATCGTTTTTGAAGTCTGTTGGCTTCAGCAAAACTTTTATACCATTGCTCAGTGTCCATTGTGTAACCCCGATATCCTCAAATTTCTTTTCTGCAATCACTTTCCCAGCTATTGGTTTTTGTGCGAGAAGCGGTTTGTTAACAGCGTTATCCACATAAGGCTTTAAGTTTTTTGAGGCATTGTCCAAAGCAGCAAGCAATTGAGCTGTGGTTGGAAGATTTGCTTTTTCCTTTTCAGGGGCCGTGACAATAACGATTTGGTTTTCCTTGGTAATCAGCGTTTTTGCCAGTGCATTGACTTCAGCAAGGGTGATTGTCTTAAGGTTTTCTTTCGTGTCTGCATAGTTGAACTCAATGGAGCCAATCGCCGATCCGGTTAAAAAATTACTCAGGTATTCTCCTACAAAAGCAGCAGACGAAGTTTTGTCTTTCTCTTTCAATAAGATTTCATTCCCGGCTTCAATATTCTTTTTAACTACATCAAGTTCTGATTGCAGAAAACCAAATTTAACAGCACGTTCACTTTCGCCAATTGCTGCGGTAAATGCGTGCAAGAGGTCTTTTCCTGATTTTGCACCGGCACTCGTTTGAAAAGCATTGATTTTAGGAACTAAACCTCCCTGATAACCTCCAAAGGAGCCTTGTGCAAATAAGAATGGGGCGTTGTCTTTTTCCAGAATTTCCTGATAACGAGCAGACAACATAGAGTTGACCATACTGTAAATAACATTTTTTCTTTGATCTGCTGTCGTTTTTAAGATGTTTCCGCGTTGTTTCCAGGTCACCGAAGCTACATTGTACTGTTGTTCTGCATCAGTAATAATCTTAACTAATGGTGCTTTGTTATCCGGAAGATCATAATTTAATCTTTCCTTTTCTTTGACCGGATTTTTTAAACCGGAGAAGTTGGCAATAATTAATTTTTCTACTTCATTCACATCAAAATCCCCAACAGCAATCACTGCTTGCAAATCTGGTCTGTACCAGTCTGCATAAAAGTTTCTGATTTTATCGTGTGTGAAATTTTTTAGCAGCTCAATTTTTCCGATAGGAAGCCTGTTTTCATAACGGGAATCTTTCAGCATGATTGGAAGCAATTGCTTTCTGATCCGCTCTCCTGAATTTTTACCGCTCTGGCGATCTTCTTCAATGATTACGCCTCTTTCTCGATCTATCTCGTCTCCATTCATAGAGATTTTTCCTGCCCAGTTGGCCAGAATTTTAAAGCCAGTATGGAAAAGTTCAGTACTGTCAGTTGGAATAGGCAATTGATATACGGTCTGATCAAATGAAGTATAAGCATTTAAATCAGCACCAAAACGTACACCTGCTTTTTGCAGATAATTGATGATTTCATTTTTGGGAAAATCTTTTGTCCCGTTAAAAGCCATGTGTTCGGTAAAGTGAGCCAGTCCTAACTGATCGTCATTTTCCATTAAAGAACCGATTCGGTTAGCCAGGTAGAGCTCAGCTCTGTTTTTAGGCTCCGCATTTTTCCGGATATAATAAGTAAGGCCATTGGGTAATCTGCCGATTTTAACGGCTGGGTCATTAGGGATTAGCTTTCCAGTGCGGGCTTTCTGCTGAGCAGCTGGTTGGTGTTTTGTAGTCTTTTGTTGTCCTGATACAGGGTTGTTAATTGCGGCAAGCACAGCTAATCCGATGATCGGGATGATATTTTTATACATATGGGTTTAATTTAAGCGCCTGTTTAAGAAACGGTCTAAAACTCTATTTTGATATAGTTTTGAACGATTTCTTAAACAGGCGCTAAGATTTTATTAAAAATAATGCTTAGAATTTCCAGCGGACGAAAGCTTCCATCGCTTCGTATTCCGCCAAGCCTAAGTCATCGTAAGCTCTCGCTGTGTCTCTGTTTCTATCTTCAGCGCGCTCCCAGAATTCTCTGGAATCATCACCCGGAAATACTGCTCTGTCTTTTTGTGACTGGTGTTTGAAAATTGCATATTTCTTTTTCAATAGTTCCTGAGGACTCAATGGAACTGCCATTTCAATTTCATGGGTATCAAATTCCTGCCATGCACCACGGTACATCCATAACCAGCAATCTTTTGCCCATGCTTCTGTTTTGCGCAACTGGTTCATTGCCTCAATAATGATGTTAAAGCAAACCAGGTGTGTTCCGTGTGGATCTTCGAAGTCTCCGGCAGCAAAAATCTGCTCAGGTTTAACTTTTTGGAGTAATTCCATCGTCAGTTCCACATCCAGATTGGTTACCGGGTTTTTCTTGTTTTTCCCACTTTCATAAAAAGGAAGTGCCATAAAATGGATATGATCATCTTCCAGCCCGCAGTAACGTGCTCCTGCTATCGCTTCACCTTTTCTGATCAGCCCTTTTACGGATTGAATTTCTGGTGTATCTACCTGATTAGGTTTTTTATCCGCAATAAATGTGCGCATGTGATCATAAATACCTTTCAGTTCTTTTTGATCCAGTCCCATTTTCTCTGCGAAGTCAATGCTGAATTCTACAAATCTTAAGGCGTCGTCATCCCATACTGCAGTATTTCCTGAAGTCTGGTAGGCCACATGTACGTCGTGTTGCTGATCGACCAGGCGGATAAAAGTACCGCCCATAGAAATGACATCATCGTCTGGGTGCGGGGAGAAAATCACCACTCGTTTTTTAGCTGGGGCTGCTCTTTCCGGACGCTGAGAATCATCTGCGTTTGGTTTACCTCCCGGCCATCCGGTAATAGTATGTTGTAATTTGTTGAAAATATGAATATTGATGTTGTAAACCGGGCCTCTTTCAATGGCTAATTGTGCCATACCGTGATTGTTGAAATCATCTTCGGTAAGTTTCAAAATTGGTTTCTTTAAGGTATTTGCTAACCAGATTACTGCTTTTCTTATTAATTTATCTTCCCATACACAGTCTTTAACAAGCCATGGGGTATCAAAACGGGTTAATAACGATGCTGCATCTTTATCCAGGATAAATTCTACATGATCAGATAGTTGCAGGTAGGTAGCGGGTACTTCACTTGAAATTTCTCCTTCTACTGCTTTTTTGATAATAGAAGCTTTTTTCTGGTTCCATGCCATCAGGATGATTTCACGGGCTTTGAAAATAGTTCCGATTCCCATCGTGATTGCTTTGGAAGGCACGAAGGATTTTCCTCCGAAGTCTCTTGCTGCATCTCTTCTGGTCAGGTCATCAAGGGTAACCAGACGGGTTCCTGAATTGGGAGCCGAACCTGGTTCGTTAAATCCAATGTGCCCTGTACGTCCAATTCCGAGGATTTGAATGTCCAGACCACCTAGTTCTCCGATTTTGCGTTCGTAATCAAGGCAGAATGCGGGAATAGCTTCCAGTTCGAGTGTTCCATCGGGAATATTGATATGCTCTTTAGGGATATCAATGTGATCGAATAAATTCTCGTTCATAAAGGTCACATAACTCTGGGCAGCGTTAGGCTGCATCGGGTAATATTCGTCCAGGTTGAAGGTGATGACATTGCTGAAGCTAAGATTTTCCTCTTTGTGTAAACGTACAAGCTCTGCGTATACTGCAACGGGGGTAACTCCGGTTGCAAGGCCTAGAACTGCCTTTTGCTTCTTTTCTTGTTTGTCTCTGATGAGATTAGCGATACGTTGTGCAACGTTAATGGATGCTACTGCTGGGTTATCAAATACTGAAACAGGGAGTTTTTCGAAACGTGTTTCTTCCAAAAGATTTAATCTAGCCATTGTAATTATGGTGTTTTTGAGGATTTAAGGAAGACGTAAATATAAAAAAGTTTTTGGGTCTTCGATAAAAAAGGGATGTAGTGTTTTTTTGACGCATTCATGAAGAATAAATGCACGTCAAAAAAACACTACATCCCTTTTTTATCTCAGCTTATGGGGAGGCTGGAGGGAGGGTAGTTTGAAAGGGGTTTATTTAAGAATAGCAATTGATGGGTACCTGTTGGAGAGGAGGGTAGTTTGAAAGGGGATAATTTACAGGAGGATAATTAGGAAGCCTGCGAATAACTCAATAAAATAACTCAATAAAATAACTCAATAAAATAGTTCAATAAAAATAACCCAATAAAAAGAATTCGATTAGAAAGATCTTGATAGCTAAAAAACTTAATAAAATGGACTTTATTAGAAAGTTTTTAAAGAAAAATAGGCTTCGAGTTCTTTCAGGGTGTTTTCGTTGGTGTACATGTCTTTGATGATTTTTCCTTTTTCGAATAAAATGATGCGTTCGCATACATCTGTAACATGGTTAAGGTCATGGCTGGAAATCAGGGTAGTGAGTTGTCTTGCTTTTAAAGTTTTTAAATGGTCTTTAAGTCTGATTTGTGTGGTTGGATCAAGGTTTGCAAAGGGTTCGTCCAGGATCAGCAGTTCGGGGTTTTGGAGCAGTGCTGCCACGATGCCTATTTTGTTTTGATTTCCCATTGAAAAATCGCGGATGTATTTACCACTGTTCATAATCTCTCCGTTAAAGAGTTCTGTATAGGGGATTAAATAATTCATGACCTCCGAAGGGCTGTACTGTTGCAGGGAACCGATAAAAAGAAAATATTCTTCTGGAGTAAGGTAATTGATCAGAAATCCTTCGTCAAGAAAAGATGCTGTATAGTTTTTCCACTGTTCGTCGTGGGCTACATTTTTACCTTTGGAAAGTATCTCTCCTGAAAATGGACGGATCAGATCCAGCAGCATTCTGAACAGGGTTGTTTTACCGGCGCCATTGTTGCCTACAATGCCAACAGTCTCTCCTGCGTTAATGATTAAATGATCAATATCTACTACGGTAGTACCAGCGTATTCTTTTTTTAATTCTTTAATTTCCAGCATCTTATTTTTGTCTAAAGCCTTCTGCGATTAGGTATTTTCTTTTTTGGAATTCTTTGGTCAGGAAGTTTATCCAGAAACTTCTGGTAGCTAAACCTGCAAGGCCAACCATAGCTACTGCCGCAATTCCCCAATAAGGGTTTGAAACCAGGGATACCGGTAAATAAATTAGATATGTGCTTAGCATGAGGGGAATAGTCTGCAGCATTGTAGAAGCGGTAATGCCCTGCCAGTTCATTGAAGATCCTTTGCTTAAGTCGAGGGCTTTGTAGTTTCTGGTGGCAAAGTATAAAGTGATCACTGAGGTGACGCCGATATTATAAAAATAGACAGCAAACTGCAGGATCAGGATTTTCCAGCTGATTAATCCGTAAAGGCTTACTAAGGCTGTCAGCACTGTTGATCCGATAGTAAACAGGAGGAACTTTGCCCTGAAAAAGGTCTTTATATTAAGCCTACTGGTTAAAAGTCCGTCAAATTCGGCACTTTGCCAGCCAAACATAAATTGTCCGTAGAGCATAATCATGTTCCCGGTCATAAAAGCCGCGGGGAATAGCAGCGTCCAGAATTTATCGGCAGTTAGTTTGTCTTGTTTGTAGAAAAGAAGGCCATAGAAGATGAAAAGCAGCCCTTTAGTCAGGGTGGAACGGGATCTTTTGTTTCGTAATATTAATTTAATCTCCAGGGCAAGGTAAATGCCTGTTTCTCCAAACCGGTCCAGAAATGGATAATCTGTACTTGATTTTTTCTGTTTTGCTGATTGTAATTCTTCGAGATAAAGGTTCCCTTTTAAAAAGCTGGTATTAATTGCCAGCATCACTATAGCTGCAACGGGAAAGATTAATGCGATTATTGGGGTTGTGGTTATTGCATGAAATGCCAGGTTTGATGCTGATGCGATAGAGAAGACTTTGAAATATTCAAACAGACCTACGGCAACTAAAAAGACTGAGCCGAGTATTCCTGCTTTAAGATTTCCAATAGTCAGTCTTTTGAAATAAAGCGCTGCATAATTATTGAAAACGACCAGAGAGGTAATAGCCAGTAGATACATGATACAGGTAAACGAACCAAAATCATTGCTGATCTTTAAAATGGAAAAAGGAAAAAACAAAAGGAGTGGCAGCAGGTTGAAAACTGAGAAAAGTGCTGTGATATTTAAGAAAGAGATGAGTTTCTTTTTAGGGATATTCAGGTGCAGGTAGGGCTGTACGGCAAGGGTAGGCAGCTCTTGTAATTGTAAACGCATCAGGAATTCCAGTGTGAAATAATACAGGATCATGCCGTTGAAAACCAGCATAACGTCTTTGCCGGGAAGCATTTCCTCAATGATATGCTCCATATTATACCCAATAAAAATGGAAACAAGGGCCAGATAAAGAATAATGAAACCCATAATCAGCTGGGTCGCAATTGTACCACCCTTGCCTTTGGATCTCCAAAAACTCATCCACTGATGTGCTAAAAATGTTGCGTACATAATCGTAAATATATATAAAAATTAACTCCGTGCTGCACCTGAATTTCGCTGTGGAGCAAGCGGCCGGCAGATCTGCTATATAGAAGGTGCTTTGTTGAGTTATTGCTGTTTTTTTTTCATATTTTTGCGGGAAAGAATATATTATGGCAAGCTTTACGTTCACTCCTGAATCAGCAGAAAGAGTTAAAATCAAAGTCCTTAGAAAGTATAGAGATTTAGCTAAAGAGAATTTAATATTTGCACCTGGTCAGGAAGATCAGCTGGTTAATCAATTGACTGCTTTACTAAAAAGAGATGTCAGGTATGTTGAATTTACCATCAATAAAGCACTGGCCGATCCTAACGGGAACAGGTTGTAAGCAATAGGTACGCTCATCCTCTTTAACTCATCCGCATGCTCATGAAACGAAATAAGTTTGCACTTTTATTTGCTCTTATTGCATTAGCGACCTTCACCTGGTCTTTTAAGGAGGATCTATTCCTGGTCTCTAAAAATCTGGACATTTTCGCGTCTTTATATAGGGAGATTAACATCAATTATGTTGATGAAACTAATGCCGGAGATTTAATGAAGAGCGGTATCGATGCAATGCTGGACACATTGGACCCTTATACTACTTATATTCCTGAATCTGAAGTAGAGGATTATAAGCTAAAATATGTGAGCACACAATTTGGCGGAATCGGTGCGAGTACTGTTTTTATCGAAGGGAAACTTTTTGTAAATGAAGTGAGTGCGGATTATCCTGCCTTCAAGCTTGGCATTCAGCCAGGTGATCAGATTGTAAAGATCAACGGGATTGAAGTGAAAGGAAAAGAACGTGCTGAGGTAAGCCGTTTACTGCGTGGCCCACGTGGTTCTGCTGTAGATTTGCTGCTGGTGAGAGCGGGAACTGTCATTCAAAAACAGTTGGTCAGAGACGAAATCAAACAACTCAATGTTTCTTATTCAGGGATGATCGGTGATCTGGCTTATATCAGGCTCGATAAGTTTCTGGAGAATTCTGCACAAGAAGTACAGGACGCAGCGGTTGAATTGAATAAACTGCATCCAAAAGGGATGATCCTTGACCTGAGGTATAATGGGGGAGGGATTTTGCAGGAAGCGGTGAAAATTGTCAATCTGTTTGTCAACAAAGACCTGGTTGTAGTAACTCAAAAAGGTCGTAATCCTGAAAAAACAATTAATTATAAAACAAGCAATCTGCCACTGCTGCCGGATCTTCCGTTAGTGGTATTGATCAATGGTTCTTCTGCATCAGCTTCAGAAATAGTTGCAGGTGCTTTGCAGGATCTGGACAGGGCTGTGATCATCGGGCAAAGGAGTTATGGCAAGGGTCTCGTTCAGCAAACTTTTAACCTGCCTTATAATAGTCTGGTTAAAGTTACGGTAGCCAAGTATTTTACACCTTCTGGAAGATGTATTCAGGCGGTAGATTATGCGCATAAAAATAAAGAGGGGAAAAATGTAAAGATTGCCGACTCCCTGATTGCAAAATATAAAACCAAAACTGGCAGAAGCGTCTATAACGGAAGCGGTGTTTATCCGGATGTAGAAGTCGGGACTATTAAGTTAAGCCCTATAACCATCTCATTAATTAGCAAGAGCATGTTTTTTGACTTTGCCAATGCTTATAAAAAGAGCCATGCAACAATTACCCCGGCTACTGATTTTCAGGTGTCGGATGAGGATTATACTGCTTTTGCCAATTCGCTGGATGGTAAAGATTATGCTTACACTTCTACCGCAGAAAGATTGTTGTCAGAGTTGAGAGCTGAAGCAGAAAAAGAACAAAAGCTAGGCTTGGTAAAGACAGATCTGGAAGACCTGAAGGCTAAGATGCTGGTTGCTAAAAAAACAGAGATATTTACGCACAAAGCAGAGATCAAAAGAATGCTTGAAACACAGATTGTAAGCAGGTATTATTTTGAGAAGGGTAAAATAGTGCAAGCATTCCAGTATGATAAAGAACTGGAAGCCGCTAAATCAGTGCTTGGCAATTCCACTAAAATGCTTGCAATATTAAAAGGTGAGGGTACTTATAAAACTATAGGTGACCCGGCAAAAGCAATTGCTGCCCCTGCAGATAGCAATTAATCAGTTCCGTGTAATTTCACAACTAAACCATCCATTTCATGGCTTAATTGCAACTGGCAGGCTAATCTTGAATTCGGTAAAAGATCAGGTAAAGTGTCCAGCATGGCATATTCGTCATCTGTCATTTCCTTTAACTTGTCTTCGCCTTCCAGAACATCCACACAGCAGGTTGCACATAAAGCCATGCCACCGCAAGTTGCTAAAATATCATATTCACACGCTTTAAGATACTCCATCAAGCTTAATCCCATATCTACAGGAGCTTCCAGTGAAGTTAAAGTGCCATCAGGGTTCTGAACGTGTACGGTAATATTATTTTCTTCCATTATTTAAAATTCTGCTACTCCGTTAACTGTCGTATATTTCATAGTGTATTTAATACCAGGGTTCATGTACTGGTAAGCACTGTGACTCATTAATGCAGCCTCGTGGAATCCGCAAAGGATTAGTTTCAATTTATTTGTATAAGTATTGATATCGCCAATTGCGTAAATACCCGGGATATTAGTAGAGTAATCATCAGTGTTAACTTCGATCGCACTTTTATTAATATTCAGGTTCCATTGCTCAATCGGGCCTAATTTAGGGCTTAATCCGAAAAGAGGAATCAAATGGTCAGCATTAACGATAGTTTTTTCAAGTGTTTTGTTATGTACAATTTCTACATTTTCCAGTTTGCCTGTTCCTGTTACAGCTCCCAGATTACTGTTCAATACAAGATTGATCTTTCCACTTTCTGCCAGTTGCATTACTTTAGCGACAGAGTCTGGTGCTCCACGGAAGCTTTCGCTGCGGTGCACAAGTGTTAATTCTTCTACAATATCAGCCAGGAATATAGTCCAGTCTAATGCAGAGTCACCACCACCTGCAATGACCATTTTCTGTCCGCGGTACTGCTCAGGATCAAGGATCATGTAATTTACACCACGTCCGTTTTCAAACTGCTCCAGTCCGGATACCACAGGTTTACGAGGTTCAAAACAACCTAATCCACCAGCAATTACTACGACTTTGGCTTCTATGATAGTACCCATATTGGTTGTCAGGACGAAATCACCTTCACCACGTTTCTCCAAACCTTCAATACGTTCGCCCAAAGTATAACCAGGATGAAAAGGTTTCGCTTGTTCTACCAGGTTATCAACTAGTTCCTGAGCTAATACGCTCGGATAACCAGGGATATCATATATAGGTTTTTTAGGATAAATTTCGGAAAGCTGACCTCCAACCTGAGGTAAGTAATCAATTAAATGACAACGCATTTTAAGCAAACCTGCTTCGAAAATAGCAAACAAACCTACGGGTCCGGCGCCAATGATGGCTATATCTGTAGAAATCATGTATTTAAATTTGTTGCGAATTTACGAAATTTGTTTGTAATGATTCTCAATTGTCTGCATTTGATTCAAAATTGAGGCAGATTTGACAAAGTTGACTGATCTAATGGGTTAAGTATTCATTTTATCATAGAGTTAGGGCCGTTTGTCTGTAAAAATTATTTTTGAACATGATTGATAAAATGGTTGACTATCTTTGAATATTGATGAAAAAGAACATATATTTTGCCTCTGATTTTCATTTAGGGTCACCAAATCATGCTGAAAGCCGTCTTCGCGAGGACAGGATTGTACGCTGGCTAACTTCCATTGAATCAACTTGTGCAGAGTTATTTTTGATGGGAGATATTTTTGATTTTTGGTTTGAATATAAAACCGTTGTGCCTAAAGGATATATCCGTTTGCTCGGAAAGCTGGCGTCGCTGTCTGATGCTGGTGTTAAAATCTATTTTTTTAAAGGAAACCACGACATGTGGGTAGATGATTATTTTACCAAAGAAATGGGGATACAGATTGTTAGTGATGAGCTGGTTATCCATCGTGGAGGGAAGAGTTTTTATCTGCATCATGGTGATGGACTGGGGCCTGGCGATGCAGGTTACCGGGTGCTGCGGAAATTCTTCAGGAATCCCATTTGCAGGTGGTTATTTTCCGTCCTTCCGCCAAGGATTGGTCTGGGAATCGCTACGGGCTGGTCAGGCCATAGCCGGATTGTGAATACAGCTACAGAAGAGGTTTTTCTGGGCGAGGATAAAGAGTGGTTGGCTGTGTACTCAAGAGAGGTGCTGGAAAAACAGCACTATGATTATTTCATTTATGGACACCGCCATTTACCAATGATCGTTGACTTGGGTAAAGGGAGTAAATATTACAATATAGGAGAGTGGTTTGGATTTAATTCTTATGCTGTTTTTGACGGCGAAGAGTTGAGTTTAAAGTATTTTGAGAAGGCAGGGGAGTAAAATATACACTAATGCGCTGATCAATTATTAGTTGAGTGCCCCGGTCGTCCTTGAAAAACAATCCTATATTTCACCGAAATTCCTTATTTTTGTAGTCCTATAAATACCAAATGCTTCAGTGAACCTTTCTGATCCGGTAATTTCTCGCCAATTAAGGTAGATATTAACGGTATAAACATTGTTGAAAGGGGCTGAGCAGCTATTTATTTGCTGAATAAAAAGATTATGTTAGAGAAATTAGAAGCTATAAAAATTCGCTGGGAAGATGTAGAAGAGCAATTGACTAATCCTGATACTATGCAGGATATGAAACGTTTTGCCCAGTTAAATAAAGAATATAAAGATTTAAGCAAGATTGTAAATGAATATTTGATTTACAAAAATGTAATGAGCAACATTGACGCAAACAAAGAAATTCTGCTGACTGAGAAGGATGCGGAAATGCGTGAAATGGCTAAAGAAGAATTGGATTTACTGTTGAAACAACAGGAAGAGATTGAGGAAAAGGTTCGCCTGATGCTGATCCCTGTAGATCCTGAAGATTCTAAAAATGCAGTGTTCGAGATCAGAGGTGGTACAGGTGGTGATGAAGCAGCTTTATTTGCTGGTGATTTATTCCGGATGTATACCCGTTTCTTTGAGCAGAAGCGCTGGAAAGTTGAAGTTGTGGATGTTACTGAAGGTACAGCCGGCGGATACAAAGAGGTGATCATGAAAGTTAGCGGGGAAGATGTATACGGACAATTGAAATATGAGTCTGGTGTACACCGTGTGCAGCGTGTGCCTGACACAGAAACACAAGGGAGAGTACATACGTCAGCTGCTTCGGTAGCCGTATTACCAGAAGCAGAGGAAATTGATTTCTATTTGAACCCTGCTGATATTGATCTGCAAACTTCACGCTCAGGTGGTGCAGGTGGACAGAACGTAAATAAGGTAGAGACTAAGGTACAGTTGACACACAGACCATCAGGTATGGTTGTTGTTTGTCAGCAGGAACGTTCACAGTTAGGGAACAGAGAAATTGCGATGGAGATGTTACGTAGTAAGTTATATGATATCGAATTGCAGAAACGTAATGGAGACATTGCTTCAAGACGTAAAACGATGGTATCTACTGGTGACCGTTCAGCTAAGATCAGAACCTACAATTATCCACAGGGTAGAGTAACGGATCACCGCATTGGTTTAACGTTATATAACCTGAATGGTGTGATGGATGGTGGTGTTCAAGAACTTATTGATGCATTACAGTTTGCTGAGAATGCAGAAAAGATGAAAGAGGGCTCTGTAGCTTAATGAGTTAGGTTTTTATTCAAAAATAATTGAAATATTAATTTTGAATTGTAATTATAGTTCCTATATTTGCAATCCCGAAAGGGAAAGACGGACCGGTAGTTCAGCTGGTTAGAATGCCGCCCTGTCACGGCGGAGGTCGCGGGTTCGAGTCCCGTCCGGTCCGCAAGATTAGACAAAACATTAAAAAACCCTGTTATCATTTGATGACAGGGTTTTTTGTTTTAAATGGTTTGGCTCCTTTGGGATCAAGCGGAAAAGTTGGGAGGAATGATTTTAGGCATATATTTTAGAAAGTCTGAATAAGAAGAATTTGATATCTCTTACGCCTCTGGAAGTTGCTCAGAAAGCCTTAACCTTTGCATTAAAAGATTCTGCGGAAGCATTAGTAGCCCTGTTGGCGAAGAAGTTCAGAATAGATAAATAATGTGACTGAATAGACCTTGATACTGTTTTGAATGCCTCTATCTCAGCATCTTCTACGTCATTGTACCATA
>NZ_JBEPPL010000024.1:0-42232 GCF_040547305.1 Pedobacter sp. UYP1
CATAACGTTTTCCATTTCTTGGAAGAGCTAATCCTCCACCTTTTTTATTCTCCATACACTGTTTTTAGTGTATAGCTTTTTTAGGAAGTGACAATCTAAACCTTTCCTATCCTTAATCAACAACGCTGCTCCTCAAAGCCAATCTAAACCTTTCCCCTCCTTGACCAACAACTCACCCCTTCACAATTATCATACTGACTTAAATGAAAGTGTGTCCTTTTAGTTATGTAAAGGGTAATTCTGAAAAATTAAGGTATAAAAAAAGCAACAAGCCATATTTCTGACCTTATTCCTAATTCAGGAATGCCGGCAGAAATATGGCCTGTTGCTTTTTTTATATACTATATGGAGAAACTACTCACTAAAAGCCACCCTTACATTTTCCCTCAGATTATAATGTGAACTCATCACCTCACCATAAGCCCCAGTACTCCTGATCGCCACTAAATCGCCCCTTTCCGTTTCCTGTAACAAAACCTCTTTCCCAAAACAATCTGTACTCTCGCAAATCGGGCCCACCACATCATACTTCACACCCAATTCTCCATCCTGTTTACTCAGATTCTCGATCTGGTGATAAGCCTGATAAAGAGCCGGTCTCATTAACTCCGTCATTCCCGCATCCAGAATTATAAAATTCTTGCTCTTGCCATTCTTCACATAAAGCACTCTGCTAATCAACGAAGAACACTGACCAACAATCGCTCTTCCCAGCTCAAAATGAACCTCCTGATTCGGTCTTTTCTCTAAAAAGTCATTGAAAATCTTAAAATAGGCTGCAAAATCAGGAATCTGTTGCTCAGGATTCTGATAGTCAATACCCAGTCCACCGCCAACATTTAACACCTTTACCAGGAAACCACGATCTTCGAACCATTTCGCGAACTCGTTGATCCTTACACAAAGATTCTTAAAAACATCTAAATTTGTGATCTGTGAACCAATATGGAAATGTATACCTATAAACTCTAAATTGGCAGAAACCTTTAGAACCTCCGCACAATCAGGAAGATCCCATGAATTCACGCCGAACTTATTCTCATCCAGTCCGGTTGTAATATTATGGTGCGTATGCGCATCCACATTAGGATTGATACGAATCGCAACTTTGGCTACCTTACCCCTCTTTACAGCAAGCTCATTGATCACCGCTAACTCCTGAACAGACTCTACATTAAAGCAGAAAATATCCAGGTCCAGTGCCTCATTAATCTCTCTATCCGATTTACCGACGCCAGCAAATACGACCTGTTTCTTGTCAAAACCTATTTCAATGGCCTTCTTCACCTCATTGCCACTTACACAATCAGCGCCTAAACCAGCTTCTTTAATTTTTTTCAGCAGCGTATCATTAAAATTCGCCTTCATTGCATAATGCACATGAAAATCATAAACCTTAGCCGCTTCAGCACAAGCACTTAAGCTATGCTGTAATAAACTCAGGTCATAATAATAAAAAGGCGTTTCTAAATCTGCAAACTGTGCTATATCTTTGTTAGAAAACATAATGTTTAAATATCTTATTGTATTTTGTCTAATTGGAATGCTGTTGATTTACCTGGGCAACTATTTCGATCTTCAACGTCAGAAAATCAACAAAAATGAATACGACAGAAGAGTCAGACTCTTTATCGTACTCATTTTCATTATTATAGCAGTCCTTACCTATCTCAAAAAGAGATAAACCGATTTTTTATTCGAAAATGCGGTTGTGTAAACTTCTCAGTACCTCTGTTTTATCTCCTGTATTAACTAATAAAGAGATATTATAATTACTGCCTCCATAAGAGATCATTCTGATCGGGATATGTTTGATAGAATCAAGCACTCTTGACGCAAAACCATGTTTGCTCGCACCAAAATCACCCACTACACAAACAATCGTTTGTTCCCTGTCAATCTCTACAGAACCAAAAGCATGTAGCTCTTCTACAATTTTATCCAGGTTGTCCGTGAAATCAATCGTCAAAGATACAGCAACCTCCGAAGTAGTAATCATATCAATCGGTGTCTTATAACGCTCAAAAATCTCGAATACCCTTCTCAAGAAACCATAAGCCAAAAGCATGCGGCTCGACTGCACCCGGATCGCAATCAAACCATCCTTAGCAGCGATAGACTTGATTTTGCCCTTTTCACTCTCCGCAGAAATCAATGTTCCCGCAGCAGAAGGCTCCATCGTATTTAATAACCTCACCGGAATCTTATATTTCTGTGCCGGAAATACCGACTGGGGATGAAGGATTTTAGCTCCAAAATAAGCAAGCTCCGCAGCCTCATCAAAAGAAAGATGAGAAATTGGTTTCGTACCCTTTACAATTCTTGGATCATTATTATGCATCCCATCAATATCCGTCCAGATCTGTACTTCTTCCGCTAAAATAGCAGCACCAATCAGAGAAGCCGTATAATCACTTCCACCACGGCGAAGATTATCTACCTCACCAAAACTATTTCTGCAAATAAAACCCTGTGTGATAAATAACTTATTGCCTTTATGTTTTTCCAGCAAAGGCGTAAGATTTGCCGTTGCAAAAGGAATATCAGGTTCATTATCTTCGTCAATTTTCATAAAATCAAGCGCAGGTAATAATACCGAAGGCACGCCAATAGATTTCAGATAAATATGGTAAAGTGTAGTGGACAATAATTCGCCTTGCGCCAAAACTACCTTCTCTTCAACCGGGGTAAAAATATCGTTGACCAGGGTAGATAAGAATTGAAAATGGTAATTCACCACTTCCTGCCCCTGCTCCCGGAAATCACCCTCAGGAAGAAGTTCAATAACGAATTCATTATATTTTTGATTTAGGGCGTTAATTAAAATTAACGCCCCCTGTTTATCTTCCTTTAAAAGTTTGCCTGAAATTTCTACTAAACCATTGGTTGTACCAGACACTGCTGATAAAACTACAATTTGCTCTTCTGCCGGATTAATAATATCCAGCAATTTCGTCATCCGCTCGGGGCTTCCGACAGAAGTTCCGCCAAACTTTAATATCTTCATGTTTCTAAATTGGGTTAATAATTAAACTAAAAACTCCATCTACAGTTAATTTATTTGTAACAGATATTTTTAATTCAATTAATTTGGTATATAATTGCATTAGGGCGTGAAATTAATAAAACGCCCTTAATAATCATGCTATAAACAAAATTAAATTTGGAGCATTTAGAATTTAAAAACAGTTCTTAAAAACATCCATACCCTTTCTTTTGTTTATAGACCAGAATAATCAAATATTAACGGAGAACATGCAATTAGAAGCAGCAATACAAAACACCATTAACGAGTGGCTTAATGGCAATTATGACCAACAAACAAAAGAAGAAATCCAAAAACTAATAGACAGTGAAGCATCCACAGAATTAGTAGATGCCTTTTACAGAAGTCTTGAATTTGGTACAGGTGGACTCCGCGGTATTATGGGAGCTGGTTCTAACAGGATTAATAAATATACCATTGGTACAGCCACACAAGGTCTGAGCAATTATCTGCTGAAAAAGTATCCGGGAGAGCAAATTAAAGTTGCTATTGCCCATGACAGCAGGAACCAATCAGACTTTTTCGCCAAAATCACTGCTGATGTATTTTCCGCTAATGGAATCCATGTATACTTCTTTAAAGAATTACGCCCTACTCCTGAACTTTCATTCGCGATCAGACACTTAGGATGCCGCAGTGGTGTAATGCTTACCGCTTCACACAATCCTAAAGAATATAACGGATATAAAGCTTATGGTGCTGACGGAGGCCAATTTACCTCTCCTGATGACAACATGGTGATGGATGAGGTTGCTAATATTAAAAGCATCGATGAAGTTAAATTTGAACGCAACGATAAACTTGTCGAACTGATCGGCGAGGAAATCGATACCTTATACCTTGATCAGATCACTGCACTTTCAGTTTCTCCGGAAGCAATCGCCAGACAAAAAGACCTTAAAATAGTTTACTCTCCGATTCACGGTACTGGAATCACTTTAGTTCCTAAAGCATTAGCTCAATTTGGATTTACCAATTTGACTTTGGTTAAAGAACAAAGTACACCAGATGGAAACTTCCCTACTGTGGTTTATCCTAATCCGGAAGAAAAAGAGGCAATGACTTTAGCTTTAAATAAAGCGAAAGAAATTGACGCAGACCTTGTTCTGGCAACTGATCCTGATGCTGACCGTGTTGGTATCGCTGTTAAAAATAACGATGGAGAATTTGTATTGCTGAACGGAAACCAGACTGGTAGTTTATTAATCAACTACCTGCTTACTGCATGGCAGGAAAAAGGTAAATTAGATGGTAACCAGTATATCGTTAAAACTATCGTGACCACTAACCTGGTTGAAGAAATTGCCAAAGCTAAAAACGTTGAATATTTTAATACGCTGACCGGATTTAAACATATCGGCCATCTGATCACTAGCCTGCAAGGCAAAAAAACCTTTATTGGCGGTGGTGAAGAAAGTTATGGCTATTTGATCGGTGAGCTGGTAAGAGATAAAGATGCGATTATTTCCTGTGCTTTCATCGCTGAGATGACTGCTTTCTATAAAGATAAAGGCAGCAGCTTATATGATGCGATGCTGGATATGTATGTAGAATATGGTTTATATAAAGAAGAACTGGTTTCTCTGACTAAAAAAGGAAAAACTGGTGCTGAAGAAATCAAGGCCATGATGGAGAAATTCAGAAATAATCCGCCATTGGAACTTGGAGGCTCTAAAGTAAAAACTTTAAAAGACTACGAATTAGGTGTGGAAACTAATTTAGATACGAAAGAGAAAACGAAACTTGATTTCCCTGTCTCTGATGTACTGCAATTTATTACAGAGGATGGAAGTATTGTTTCTGCCCGTCCTTCAGGTACAGAGCCTAAAATCAAGTTCTATTGCAGTGTTAATGCACCGCTTGCAGATAAAGCTCAATTCAAAACAGTTGATGCGGCACTGGGAGCTAAAATCAAATCATTGATGGACGATTTACAAGCGTAAATATCCTTTTAAATAAAAAAAGCGGAAGATGATCTTCCGCTTTTTTTATTTATCTTTCTATCAATCTGGAAGATAACACTACGTTATTCAACTCCTTTTTCTCAAAAGAATCTACCGAAGCCAGCTCTTTTAAAATAAAGTTGATTACGTTTTCAGCAATTTCCTCTATCGGCTGATCCACCGCACTGATTGTAGGAGAATGCAGTTTAAAAATGTCATGATCATCATAAGCAATGACCTTAAATGCGCCATTCAGCTTTTTATTCATCTCCCTGAAACTAAACAAGCCTCTTACCGCCAGATAATTTGTGGCAAAAAGTACAGCATCAATCTCTGGGTTATCTGTAAAAAACCGGGTCAGTTCGGCGGTGGTCTCATCTGCAGTATTATTAAAAGAAATCAGTTTGCAAAGTTTTGGATTTATCTTAATCTTATTTGCTTTTAATGCCTGCTCATAACCTTTATAACGGTCCTTGATCTGTTCCACATCCACATCGACAGTAACGAAGGCGATGTTCTTCATTCCTTTCACAATTAAGGAATCAGTAGCCATATAAGTTCCTTTAATATTGTCTACCAAAACACTGCTCACTTCCAATCCTGGTAAATGACGGTCAAATACGACTACTGGAGTACGGTCAGACAGCAATTCGCGGATATCTTCTTCCATACCCACCATTGGTGCGATGATATAACCGTCGACCTGTCTGGACTTAAACATCCTGATCAAGCCTTTCGCCTTTTCCAGGTTATTTTCGGTGCTGGAATAGATAATCTTATAACCATGTTTGTAAGCCTTATCCTCAATCAACCTTGCGATGGCAGCGAAAAACGGATTAGAAATATCTTCTACAATTAAACCAATTGTATTGGTATTTCCTGTACGCAGACTTCTCGCGACCTGGTTTGGCCGGAAGCCTACTTCCTTAATAATTGCCTCGACTTTTGTAATCATGTCCTGGCTAATACGCATTTTCTCTGCCTTACCATTCAATATGAAAGAGACAGTAGTAATAGATACATTAGCCTTCTTTGCGATATCCTTTATAGAGAGGGGTTTCATTTTGTTTTTTTGTTTAGAAAGCCAAGCTAGAAAAATAAAAACTATTAATGAAACAGTCTCAACTGTCTCCCCGATATTTTATTTCATCGCAGCTAATTAAAACTTAACGCTTATGTTGTAAACGGTACTTTTATCGCGATAAAATATGCTAAAATGATCTTTGCTCACCCCAACTAGTCTGTATTGATTCACTTTGTTCAATCCTTCCAGTTCGCCATCAATTGTAATAATACCGTTATCATCATGGACACTACCGATAAAAAAGTTTTTCATTAATTCTTTATAGCTGTAATCACTTGAACTTCCTGCTAAACGGTATTCCTCATAAGCAGCAAAATCTGTACGGCCATTAAGTAACTTTTTAAAATCTGCCAGAGCCGGCACCACATTACTGTAAGAAATTCCGGTAAGGTTAGTCTCTGCTGCCGAAGCCGCAGTATATTCAGTACCTCCCTTATTCCCCTCTGTACGCTGATTTGTCAGATAAACAATATTAGCACCCATCATAGCTGCTTGTATTTTGATTTTACGGTAAGCACGGTTTTTAACTCTTTCCTGGTTAGAAAGCGCTGTTGTTCCTACAGATTTAGAACTTACATCGCCAATCTTAAACAATCCTTTGATCTCACTTTCAACAGCCGTCACTGTTACCTTATCAAAATCCGATACCCCATTTACTGTTTTATAAGAAGAAGCCTCCGTAAAAATCTGTTCACGACCATTCTTAAAGACAATCCGTTGTATGCTGTTTTTATAAACCGTATTGACCAGATCTTCATTCGGGTAGGAATATTTAACAGCGCTCTCTGTTACCTCTTTAACTGTACAGGATATTTTTTGATTGTTTGAGTAAAGTGTGTCTGTCTGCCCGGCCGCGTTCAAAGAGAGAACGAGCAAAAAGCCTCCTGATAATATAATTTTTTTCATAAGAATATTGTTTAACCTAATCCATAAGCAATTTATAATAAATAAATCAGTTTGTGTTAGCTTTGAGTAGATTTTAACAAAAATGTTATTCAAAATCAATTTAACGTTGTTATCTATATAAAGCGTAAATTTGCATTACTGATATTTTTACTATGGCATACATTGATTATTACAAAGTCCTGGGCGTGGATAAAAAAGCAACGCAGGATGAGATAAAGAAGGCGTACAGGAAACTTGCACGTAAATATCATCCCGATTTAAATCCTAAAGACAAAGAAGCAAATAAGCTGTTTCAACAGATCAATGAAGCGAATGAAGCATTGAGTGATCCTGATAAACGCAAGAAATATGACGAGTACGGTGAGAACTGGAAACATGCAGATCAGGCCCAGCAGCAAGGTAACCCTTTTGGTGGCGGTGGCAGACGCGGTGGTTCTGGTGGTTTCGGTGGCGGATTTGGTGGTGGTTCAGACTTTGGCGGTGGCGATTTCTCAGATTTCTTTGAATCGATGTTTGGCGGTGGTGGCAGGCAGCAAAGAAATGCAGCAAAATTCAGAGGCCAGGATTTACAAGCCTCTTTGCAAATTTCTTTCAGAGAAGCAGCAGAAACCCATAAACCTACCATTACCGTAAACGGCAAAAACTTAAGAATTTCTATTCCAGCTGGTATCGCCAATGGCCAGGTCATTAAACTAAAGGGCCAGGGCAGTCCGGGCGCAAACAGCGGACCTGCAGGAGATCTTTTTATCACGATAACAATCACTGATGACCCTATTTTCAAAAGATTGGGAGACGATCTTTATTTAACAAAGGAAATAGAACTGTATACTGCTTTACTGGGCGGAGAAGCTACGATTGACACCTTGAGTGGCAAAGTAAAACTAAAAGTACCAGAGGGTACTCAAAATGGAACAAAAATAAGATTGAAAGGCAAAGGTTTCCCTGTTTACAAGAAAGAAGGAGAATTTGGAAACCTTTTTATAACTTATACAGTTAATATACCAACAGGCCTGACAGAGAAACAAAAAGAACTATTTAAAGAGCTGCAGGAACTATCGAAATAATGGAATAATTCAATATCCTATGGAAAACGAATTAATAACTATAAGAGATTACTGTGTTAATTATGCCATTGACCCTTCTTTTATTCAAAAACTGGAAGAGTCTGGATTAATCGTACTGACCATAATTGACGGGAACAAATTCTTACATTTTGAACAATTAATGGAAATGGACCGTTATGTCCATTTCCATTATGATTTAGAGATCAACATCGAGGGTATAGATGCGATCATGAATCTGTTGCAAAAAGTGAAACACCTGCAACATGAAATTGAGCACTTAAAAACTCATATCCATATCCACGAAGGGATTAACCTTCCTCATAAACTTCAGGATTAACCAGAAAAGGAGGCTTTTCCCCTTTTGATACAGCAATAATATTTTCCGCAGCGAGTCTCGCCATGGCATTCCTTGTACCTTCAGTAGCCGAGCCGATATGAGGCAATACTGCTACATTGGGCATAAACAGCAAGCGGTTATCGGGGTGCATTGGCTCTGGATTAGTTACATCCAAACCAGCTCCCCAAATCGTTTTACTTTCCAATGCCTCAATTAAATCTGCCTCGTTATGAATCGATCCTCTTGCAGTATTAATAAAAATTGAACCCGGTTTCATCTGTTTAAAGGCTGCATGATCAAACTTACCCTCAGTTTCTGAGGTTAATGCAGTATGCACAGTCAGCACGTCGCTTTGCGCCAATAACTCCTCAAAAGAAACCAGTTCTGCATCCAGCAAATCTTCAGCCTCTTCGTTTCTGCTGCGATTATGATAAATTACTTTCATACCGAATGCCCCTGCACAACGTTTAGCCATTTCTGTTCCAATCTTTCCGAGACCAAAAACGCCCAAAGTACAACCATTCAGCTCTTTTCCTAAATTAGCCGTTGGTTCAAAAAAGCCCCATTCCCCACTGGTAATCTTGCGGTTCATATAAAAAGCATTCCGTGCCGCTGCCATCATCAGCAGAAAAGCGGTATCGGCAGTTGCACCGCTTAAAACACCAGGCGTATTACCTACTGGTATTTTAAGTCGTGTTGCCGTTTCAATGTCTACATTATCATAGCCTACAGAATGCAATGCAATTACTTTCAAATGTGCGCTTGCCTCCAGAAACTCCTGATCCAGCCGCTGCCCTGCACTGAGCAATGCATCTGCCCAGGAGCATTCTGCAATTAACTCGTCACGGGTCATATTCCGCTGCTGTGTCCATTGTTTGATTTTCAACCCTGCCTCTTCCAGCAAGCGCAAACCTGATTCGGGAATTACTCTGGTTATAAATACATTCATGGGTGCTATTTACCTAAAAAATTTGAACTGATTGTATCCCATACTTCTTTTCCATCACCATTCAGTGTTTGTTTCAGCATGTAAATTCCAAATCCTTTAGCCTGTTCAAAATCTATTTTAGGTGGCATCGACAGTTCTGCCTGATTCACCACAACATCCACTAATACCGGTCCTGGATGGGCTAATGCCGCAGCAATCGCCGCTTCCACTCCTTCTGCTTCTTCTACCCTGATTCCTCTGATCCCAATAGCTTGCGCCATTTTAGCGAAATCCGGATTTTTAAGGTCTGTACCAAAAGGAGGCATGCCAATTACCTTCATTTCCATCGCGACAAAACCAAGAGAACTGTTGTTATAAACAATGATTTTTACAGGCAGATCATATTGATAGATCGTTAAAATATCACCCATCAGCATTGCAAAGCCACCATCTCCGGATAAAGAAATTACTTGCCTTTCGGGAAAGGCTACCTGTGCACCAATTGCCTGTGGCATTGCACTTGCCATTGATCCATGGTTAAAAGAGCCAATCAGCTTTCTGCCTTTTTTCATATCCACATAACGTGCAGCCCATACTGTTGGCGTACCAACATCCGCTGTAAATATCGCATTATCAGCTGCTTGCTCACTTAAGATACGGGTTAAATATTCCGGATGAATAGCTTTACCTGAGACCATTTGTGCATGTCCCATCAGGTTTTTCCGGTTTTCTTTATAACGTTGTTGACATTTCTCTAAAAATGCGATATCCGTTACTTCTTCTACAAAAGGCAGTAAAGATTTAATCGTTTCTTTGACATCTCCGGTCAGACCAAGGTCCAGTTTACACCTGCGCCCTAATCTTTCCGGCCTGATATCTATTTGTATGATTTTGGCTTTTGACGGAAACCATTCTTTATAAGGAAAATCAGTACCCAGCATCAGCAGCAAATCGCTTTCTTCTACCGCATGATAACCTGAAGAAATACCAATCAGACCAGTCATTCCTACATCATAAGGATTGTCATACTGAACATGCTCTTTTCCTCTTAGTGCATGTACAATTGGTGACTTGATTTTACCAGCAAATGCCAATAATTCATCATGTGCATCTCTGCAACCCGCACCACATAATAACGTAACTTTTTTAGCCTCATTAATAAATTGTGCCAGCTTTTGCAATTCTTCATCGGCAGGACGGATCGCCGGACGACTAACAAACAAAGGATGATCTAATTCCTCATTCTCCATTTTCTCCATCGCCACATCACCAGATAAACTGATAACTGCTACCCCATTCTGCCCTATAGCATGCTGCATGGCAATTTGTAAAACTCTCGGCATTTGTCTTGCCGAAGCTATTGTTTCACAATAATAGCTACATTCACGGAACAAAGATTCCGGACGCGTTTCCTGAAAATAAGAAGTACCTACCTGCTCACTTGGAATATGTGCCGCAATAGCCAATACCGGCGCATTACTTTTATGCGCATCATATAAACCATTGATCAGATGCATATTTCCAGGGCCACAACTTCCCGCACATACCGCTAGTTTACCTGTTAACTGCGCTTCGGCGCCAGCAGCAAATGCTGCCGCTTCTTCATGCCGGTAATGAATCCATTCGATGTCTTTAGAATTACGGATCTCATCTACAATTCCATTCAGAGAATCGCCAACTAAACCATGTACACGCTTAACTCCTGCTTGAATAAGTATCTCTACTAATTTCGCTGCTACTGTTTTTGCCATAATATTTTTGATAAAATAAAAGCCGTCCTATTGGGACAGCTTTCACAGGATGATTATTTTTTCACAACTTCGTTATATCTGCGTTCCACTTCTGGCCAGTTCACCACTGTCCACCAAGCAGTAATATAGTCTGCACGTTTGTTTTGATATTTCAGGTAATAAGCATGTTCCCAAACATCCAATGCTAAAATTGGACGTCCTTTTTCAGCAACCGCATCCATTAATGGATTATCCTGGTTAGGAGTTGTTGTGATTTTCAACTTGCCATTCTGCACAATCAACCAAGCCCAGCCTGAACCGAAACGTTTGGCAGCACTATCTGCAAAAGCAGCTTTAAATTTCTCCATGGTACCGAAGTTTGCATCAATTTCCTTCAAAAATACAGGTGATGCAGCTTTTGGTTTAGGAGCCATAATCTGCCAGAATAAAGAGTGGTTATAATGTCCGCCGGCATTGTTGCGGATAGCAGCCGGGTAAGTAGAAGCGACAGCTAATATCTGCGCCAGACTTTTACCTTCTGCTGCAGTACCTTTTATAGCAGCATTCAGATTGGTTACATAAGCCTGATGATGTTTAGTGTAATGTATTTCCATGGTCTGCTTATCAATAGCAGGTTCCAATGCGTTGTAAGCATAAGGTAATGGCGCAAGTTTGAATTGTGCGCTCAGGGTCTGTGTGCCTGCAAATAACAGAACGATAGGTAAAAAGCTCTTGAATAATTTCATCGTAATCAATAGGGTTATTTAAAAAAGCTGTTTAAACCTTGCAAATGATTACGCAGGTTTAAACAGCTGTCTATTTAAAACGATTATTAAATTAATTTGTTTTCCCTATTTGGTTTTAATGAAGAGTATTAATCCTAAAACACTTACCACCAGCACACCAAATGCAGAAAAAGCAGTTAGAAAATCCCGGAAGTTTTTCCCCGCAAAGTCCACGAGTAAAAATTTATGGAATACAGCAAAGCTTAAGCCCTCCCTTCTGTCCGAATCCTGGACTTTCGCCGCTAATCTTCCAGTAGCAGTTTCCAGATAATAAGTAAGATGCTGCGGTGTACTTAAAGCTATTTTCACAACTGGTAAACGCTTATTGACAAAGCCATAATCATTATCAAATTTGGTCAGGTAGTCTGAAGACGAGATAATCAGCGGAGCCGATTCATCTGCTGCCGCATTGGCCATCATTTCACAGCAAGCGGCTTCTCCATCAGCAGCTCCCTGAGCTACAAAATGTTTGACCAGACTATAACTATATTCCATAATCCCATCTGGCAAGAGCTGCCCGTTAGCGGCATAATAATAAGCGATGTCGGGTTTTGTCTTTTTATCTTTCTCTCCAAACATGGTTTCGGCTTTTGCAACCTGCTGCTTTTTCCAGCTATCGTTTTCTTTTTTAACCAGGTAAACCTGATAATAAGTCTTATCATTAAACCTGGCCAGAGAAACATTGCTCACTTGTTCCCAATTGACAGGTAAAGCAGAAGAAGCGACAACCAGATCGCGCGCTTTTACTTCAGGCTCAAACACATAATTAATCCGGTCATCTGGTGTAAATTTGTGTGTTGCATGATAAAAACCTGACCCCATAAAGGTTAAAGTTACCAGTGAAGTCCAGATGCCAATAGCCCGGTGATATTTCCTTAAGAAACCTATCTTTTGCCCGGTTACCGGCTTTTTAAACTTCTTCCAAAGAAAGCCATAAATCAATAACCCACTTAAAGTAGAAAAGATAACGATCGAAGCCAGCAAAAGAATCAACACATATCTAGCGGTATTATTCGTGATTTTTGCAATAAACTCATAGCTATGAAAATTACTGAATACCCATAAAAAAACCTTTCTGTTGGTATCATTGTAATTAGCCAGCCTGCTTTGTGAAGTTTCCACATACACATCCATCTGATCTTTACGGTCGAAACTGACCTTCCACACCGGAAGCAGGCGGTTGATATACTTATACTCATCAGTAAAATCGGTGATCTGTGTAACAGATGAGATTTTGGAAGTGCTATCGCCCAGAAAGTACCGGCTCAGATATTCCGCATATAAACGTTCTCCATCTAACAGCTTTACCCCGTCGGCAGCAGAAAAATACTGTATCTGGTTCTTACGGTCCTTTACCTGGTAATAGGTCTTACCTTGAAAATCTATCAGCCTGAAATTCTTGAATAAATTAATCCCGTTTTTTTGCAGTACCTCATTAACAGAAAGTTTGACCTGTCCGGTATTGATAGCTTTGGGTTTAATATATTCATGCGCAATCTGCAATTTGAACCAGTGGGCAATAATGGGATGGCTTAAACCAGAGCACGTCCAGAAAATCACTGGAATGATGGTTATAATTCCCAGGATACGGTGCCAGGAATACATGTTCCTTTTCAACGTCCGGCTAAGATTTGCGGTGCTCATCTTAGTGTTTATATTCTGCCAGCAGGATATCCATATCCTTCATGAGCTGTTCAACCTGGGCATCTACTGTTCCATCGTAAGCGCCTCTGATCCTTTTATCCTTATCTACCAGCACAAGATAACCCTGATGGATAAATCCACCGGGTGCGGCTTTATCCTGTCCTACAGAAACCAGGTAATTACGTTCTGCCAAAGCATAAATTTGCTCTTTTGTGCCCCATAAAAACTCCCATTGTGTACCTTTAATCCCAAGTTTAGTGGCATAAGCTTTCATTCTTGAAGGCGTATCATATTTCACATCAATAGTATGTGAAGCTAGTTTGACTTCTGGATTGTTTAAGTACTTATGATATACTTTCAACAAGTTGCGGTGCATGGTCGGGCAGATTGTAGGGCAGGAAGTAAAAAAGAAATCAGCGACATAAATAGCGCCGTCAAAATCCTTATTGGTCACCACAGCACTATCCTGATTCAGAAACTTGAAAGCCGGAATAGTCCGGTAGGTCGTATCCGTACCGGTGATATCCTGTTGCAGGAAAGGCAGCCTTTTCGTTTTATCTTTGCAGCCTGTTACTACTGCCAGCAGCAAAAACAGGTAAATTAATCTTTTTCCCATTATTTCTTGAATTGTTTCAGGTAAGCATCAGACGATTGAATTTCAGCTTTATACAAACTGTCGATCTTTCCGATTTTAATCCGTTCTGCTTTAAAATACTTAACCGCGTCTTCATTGGATTTACCGGTAACATCAGGTTCAAACTTGTGCATCCAGTCGTTCATCAATTCTTCAGCGACATTTAATCTGTCCAAAGTCGCTTTCATCACTACTTTTTCTTTTAAAGTATCGGTAGAAGGAAACCTGGTTTTCAGTGCTGGCATCTCTTTCAGCATAGAATCCAATCTCATCTGATTATTGACTAATATGCCATGATCTTCCATCACCACATCATGAAATTTCATGACATCATCTCTCTCTGTCTTATAATTTGGAGTTTGTGTACAGGCAACTGCTCCTGTAGCTAATACGAGTACGGCTAAAAATAATTTCATATTGTATTGTTTTAATAGCGATATATACACGTTTCCCGCAGCATCCGGAGCTGTAAAAACAACCCTGATGCCTGCAAAAACACATTACATCATTTGATAGCCTGTTTAATAACAAACAGACTTATAAAAAAATTGAATTAAAAAGAGGTATTAGCAGGCCAGCTGCGGAGGATGGAAAATAGCGTTCAGACGCGCAACTGGTACTCCCGTTGTGAAGGGAATACGCAGATTTATCGCAATAAAAGAATATTGTTTAAATACAAAAGGGATATAGGCTATAGCTTCCTGCAATTGGATTTTCTGGAACTGATGATCTTGTTTTTGTTCCTTTTCCTCCGCCTGTTTAAGCTTTTTCATCAGGTAACATTTGCCATTGCAATGCAATTGTGGCTTATCCTTATTCACGCAAAGCTCTTTCGCGATATACCCTTGGTTCATTTCGAAACCCGCAACGACAAAAAGTCCCGACAGGCTTACAGAAGCCGAACACAATAAAAGTAATATAGCTATAAAGCGTGTGAACATGGATTTTTACCCCCTTAATTTACCCCATTTTAAATAGGTTGCACCCCAGGAGAATCCTGCGCCAAAAGCGGTTAGCAACAAGTTATCATTTTCTTTGAAATCGTTTTTAAATTCCCACATACACAATGGGATCGTTGCAGCAGTTGTATTACCGTAAAGCTGAATGTTAACTTTTACCTGGTCTTCTTTCAAACCTAATTTATCACCTACAGCCTGAATAATCCTAAGGTTAGCCTGATGAGGAATTAACCAGTTGATATCTTTGATCTCCAGGTGATTTCTCTCCATGATCTCATTACAAGTCTGCGTCATGCCTTCAATTGCAGCTTTAAAAACTATCCTTCCATTTTGAGAAATGTAATTCTGTTTCTTGCCAAGCGTATCCAGTGAAGATGGATTTAATGAACCACCAGCGGTCACAATCAAATGTTCTTTACCAACACCATCGGTTCTGAACACATTATCTACTAAGCCTGTTTCGGCTTCGGTCTGCTCCAGCAAAACTGCTCCTGCACCATCACCAAAAAGAATACAGGTATTTCTGTCTTCGTAATTTACTATAGAACTGTTTGCATCCGCACCAATAACAATTACATTCTTGTAACGGTTACTCTCAATTAAGCTTGCACCCAAAGTCAGCGCGTAGAGAAAGCCACTACAGGCCGCATTGGAATCCACCCCCCACGCATTTTTCAATCCTGCTTTTTCACAGACAATACTTGCGGTCGAAACCATAATATAGTCAGGAGTAGCTGTAGCTACAATTACGCATTCGATTTCATCCGGGTTGATGTGACTATCTTCCAACAGTCTTTTGACTGCCATGGTAGCTAAGTCGGAGGTTGCAAGTGAATCATCATTAAGGATTCTTCTCTCATGGATACCAGTTCTTGAAATAATCCAGTCACTATTTGTATCCACCATTTTCTCCAGATCGTGATTGGTTAAAATGGTTTCCGGTACATATCCTCCCAAAGCTGTTATGGCAGCATTATATCTCTTTCTCATTAAGCATTACAATTCTTGGCGCAAAACTAATAAATATTTACAGCTGTGTTACACTTTATTTTTACAGTAGTGTACCTTTGCCGGATCAACAAATTATATTATGAGACATCAATACACACTTATCTGCGCTATTTTACTGACTGCCACAGTGTTTGCTTCTTCCTGCAAGAATGAAAGAAAACTTCCAATATATGGCTTAAGAGACACTAAAACAGTTAAAAACAGCGATGGGACGACTGGTGTTGATACCATATATCAAACAATACCAGCTTTTAAATTCCTGAATCAGGATAGTGTATATATTACAAACGACCATTTTAAAGATAAAATCTATATTGCAGATTTCTTTTTTACTTCTTGCACAAGTATCTGCCCTATTATGCATAGAAACTTGAAAATGATCTCAGAAAAGTTCAAAAATAATCCTGATGTCATGTTTTTATCACATACGATAGATTTTAAGTATGACACACCTTCAGTGCTTAAAAAGTATGCAGAAAAACTTGGTGTAGATGGCCCGAAATGGCAATTTGTATACGGCCCGAAAGACAGTGTATATACTTTAGCAGAGAAAAGTTACCTTGTTGCTGTTAATGTAGATAGTGCAAACAGAGACGGATACGTTCACCAGGGCTTTTTGGTCTTAATTGATAAAGACAGAAGGATCCGTGGCGCTTACGACGGAACAAATCCTGAACAAGTAGCACAATTAGAAAAAGATATTCCTGTTTTACTAGCGGAGGATAAAAAATAGACATGAGGAAATTTATCGTAATCAGTCTGGTTTCGCTAACGCTGATCAGCATGTTTTATTCTTGCCAGACAGCCGAGACTGTCCAACAGGATGCGTATTATGTAAACGGAAGAGATCTTTATATTAAACATTGTCAGAATTGCCATGGTGCAAAAGGTGAAGGACTCGGTACTTTAACCCCTCCCCTCACTGATAGTGTTTTTATGAAAGCGAACAAAGAAAAACTTGCTTGTATTATTAAAAATGGAATTTCAACGCCGGTTACGGTACATGGACAGGTTTATGAAGGCAAGATGCCGGAATTTAACCTGGCCAATATAGATATCGCACAATTAGTAGTCTATATCACCAATGGCTTTGGGCATAAACAAGGGATGTACAGTACTCAGCAGGTAGAAAATGATCTAAAGAACTGCAAGTAGTATTTTTTAAATCGGTTTCTGTACCTTTGCGCAAAATGCAAGCTGTTCTATCGCTGTAAGTAATGCTCCGGCATCTTAAAGAGGAAAGTCCGGGCAACACAGAGCATCTCGCTTCCTAACGGGAAGAGGTTTAGGATTGAAAACCTGAATTATGGAAAGTGCCGCAGAAAATATACCGCCGATGGCTTGAAAGAGCACAGGTAAGGTTGAAATCGTGAGGTAAGAGCTCACGAATTTTCCGGGTGACCGGAAGGGCTGGCAAACCCCGGGAGTTGAAAGACCAAATAGGCTGACGCATGTAGGGCTGCTCGTCCGATGTCAGTGGGTAGGTCGTTAGAGATAAATGGCGACGTTTATAGTAGATTAATGGTAGAAGCCTTGATTTATCAAGGTACAGAACCCGGCTTACAGGCTTGCATTTTTTTATTTTATCTGTATTATTTGATAATTAGTAAATATATTCGTATCCGATAAAAGACTAACAACCCCCTATGGCTAAATTATTAATTATTGATGATGAACGTGCGATAAGAAGCACATTACGTGAGATCTTAGAGTACGAAAATTACGAGGTAGAGGATATTGATAATGGAGTTGACGGATTAGATCTGATCAAAAAAAAGAAATACGACCTGGTTTTATGTGATATAAAAATGAATAAAATGGATGGTATGGAAGTGCTTGAACAAGCATTGGCCTACAGTCCTGATTTACCATTTATTATGATCTCTGGCCATGGTACTGTAGAGACGGCCATTGAAGCAAGCAAAAAAGGCGCCTTTGACTTTATCTCAAAACCACCTGATTTAAACCGTTTACTGATTACTGTCAGAAATGCACTGGACAGAGGTAACCTGGTTACTGAAACCAAAGTTTTAAAACGCAGAGTAAGTAAAACAAGAGATATTCTGGGTAGTTCAGAGAATATCAATAAAATCAAAGAAACTATTGAGCGTGTTGCCCCAACCGAAGCCCGTGTATTGATTACAGGTGCTAATGGTAGCGGTAAAGAACTAGTAGCCCGTTGGTTACATGAAAAATCACACCGTTCAGAGAATCCTTTAATTGAAGTGAACTGTGCTGCGATTCCATCTGAATTGATTGAGAGTGAACTTTTCGGTCATGAAAAAGGATCATTTACCTCTGCTGTTAAACAACGTATTGGTAAATTCGAACTGGCTAACGGGGGTACTTTATTCCTGGATGAAATCGGGGATATGAGTCTTTCTGCACAGGCAAAAGTACTTCGCGCTTTACAAGAACATAAAATTACACGTGTTGGTGGTGAAAAGGAATTAGAAGTTAATGTACGTGTGCTTGCCGCTACGAACAAAGACCTGATGAAAGAAATTGAAGATGGTAATTTCAGAATGGATTTATACCACCGTTTAAATGTCATCAACATCCATGTCCCTCATTTAACAGAACGCCGCGAAGATATTCCTGAAATTGCCATGAGCTTTTTGGAAGATATCTGTAAAGACTACGGCATGCCGGTTAAAAAGATCAGTGAGGCGGGAATGGTTGCGTTACAAAATTTACCATGGACAGGAAACGTTCGTGAGTTACATAATATGATTGAACGTCTGATCATTCTAAGTGATAAAATAATCTCTGAACATGAGGTTACTGCATTTGCAAATCCAGGTGGTGGAACTAATATTGGTGCTGCTAACCATGGTTTTAGCGGTAATGTCAACGGTTCATCTGCTGGGTCAACCAATTATGATAAATTCACAAATTTCCAGGATTATAAAGATCATGCTGAAAGAGAATTTATCAAGTTTAAACTGGAAAAGAACAACTGGAACGTTTCTAAAACTGCAGACGATATTGATATTCAACGCAGTCACCTTTACAGTAAGATTGAGAAATTCGGCTTAAAAAGAGTTACTGAATAATATTTTTATTCGCTTGAATAGCAAAAAGGGATTAGCATTGCTTATCCCTTTTTTTTGCATTTAGGAAATCTTCCTAAAGCGCATATTCACTATTTTACTTCCGGATAATTTGAAACCTGCTATTTGAAGACCTTTATCTCTATAAAAGTCAATGATTCCAATAGCTGCTTTAAATTGATTTTCGAGATCTTTATTAGGTATCAGCTTAAATTCTCCTCTTCGAAAATGACTGATCTGAAGTTCTCCTTTAACAAAATCAACTTTATACGTCGCTTGCAGTTCTTCACTATAATAGTTCCCAGTATATAATTTTAACTGTTCTGCCCCCGGTAAAAAAGGTTTTAATTTCTTCTTTGAAACAGCCACTCTATTACCCTTTATTGAGGTAGTAGAATTCCGATAGGTCAATACATGACTAAGTCCATCTGCACTATTGCCGAAGATTATTGCTGCCTGTTCCTTAGCGATATAAAAGGTAGAATCAGATTTGGCTTCCAATATAGTGCTTCCAAAAATATTATTATTGACCAATCTTCCGCTATCTATTGTAAAGCTGAGTGGGACACCACCGTCAATATCCAGCATAAAGTCACCGGTATATTTTTTCAATAATGATATGTTCAGAGTTTGGGTGGGTATGTTTTTGATCAGTTCTACCCGGTTTTCATTTAAAATCTTATTGTTTTTAAAGAAAAGATTAATTAATTCATTTGCATATATTCCACCCACTTGATTGTCGCCAGCATTATTTAAAATAACCAAGGAGAGATTTTGCTCAGGAAAATTTATGATGTTAGTACGGTAGCCAATCCACGCACCTGTATGCTCAATAGTTTTCAGGCCTAATCTTTCCTCTAATCTTAACCCATATCCATAATTCACTTTTTCGCCATTATTCAAACTTGCTCCTTCAATCATCCGCATATAAACTGGATTCTTCGAATGTACCATAGCCTGAAAATGAATAACCCATTTACTCAAGTCATCTAAAGATGAATACATGGAGCTTGATCCATAAGCAGTCAATACATCATGATACTTTCCATAATCATTATTTTCACCGTAATAAGAAGTTGCCAGATTTGGAATGATTATATTGCTATAATTAATAAACTGAGAGGAATTCATTCCTAAAGGTTTGAAAATATTTATACCAGTCCATTCAACGAAAGATTTTCCAGTTACCTTTTCTACAATTGCAGCCAGCAGATTATAACCGGTATTGCTATATGATTCTTTGGTTCCAGGTTCAAAATCCAGCTCCTTTTGATGTTTCACTAATTTCATTACCTCTTCAAAAGAACATACTTCACTGTAATTCCACCCCGCGGCCATAAGAGCTTCCGGAAAATCTCTAAGGCCACTGGTATGATGTAAAAGATTACCTATGGTTATAGTCTTCCCGAAATCAGGAACATCAGGCAAATATTTACGGATGTCATCATTCACAGCAAGCTTTCTTTCCTGAATCAAGGTTGAAATAGCTAACCCCGTAAATTGCTTGGCTAAGGAGGCAATATCAAATACACTAGTGGAAGTAATAGGCATATTATATTCCAGATTAGCCATACCATAGCTTCTTTTTAAAATAACCTGACCATCACGAATAATAGCTACTGCAGCGCCAGGACCTTTGGTATGGTTATAAAGCTTAAAAATTGTGTCAATTTTAGTGGCTAAAGAGTCATTTGTCTGGGCAGACAAAAGTTGTGGGTTACAAACCCAGGTTAGTAAAAGTAAAATATATGTTTTCATAATTTAACGAGCCGGTTAAGATATTCATAAGACTCCGGATTATATTTTATGTTTCATTATTTCTCAATTAATTAAAAAACTATAAAATTATAACTATAGAAATACATCTTCAAAAAAAAGAGGTTGCATCCAGATTAAAATCTGGATGCAACCTCTTTTCTAGTTTGGCAGCTATATTGAATCTTATTTTTTCAAAATATAAAGATCTGCTTGTTCTCCGGTAATCTCTTTACCATCCATATCCAGTTGAATGATTTTATTTTCCCCTACAAAATATTTATTTGGTGCGTCTTTGATACCATCCAATGTGATAACCTGACCACTTTTATCCCAGTTGAATTTTCCCTTTTCCTCGAAAACCTTCGCATCGCTTTTACCCAGATATTTAGTTTTCATTATATAGGTCAATTCTTTACCCAAAACCAAAGTAGTTTCAATTCCCTCGCAATCTGCACAAGGAACAACCCCTTTGTAAGTGCCGTCCCAATCTACAGCGTTCATGGAGTTATGTTCATCAGTAACCTTCAGGCCGTCAGGTTTTACAGCGCCCATAGTTAAGCTGTCTTTAGTCAGACTATCTGCATTTAGTTTTTCAGAAGTTTTTGAATTCCCGCATCCCCATATGGTGCAGGCAGTAATCGCAATTGCCAGAATTTGTTTTGTCATGGTACGTTATTTGTATGTTATGTCTTAAAGAAGCAAGAAATACGCCAGATTATAATTCGGCTGGATATACTAGCGAATCTGGAAAATGTTTTATAGCTTCATGTAAATTAAAAAAAACCGCAATATGAAAAAGTTAATCGTTATGATGCTGTTGGCTGTAATGGCTTTTACAACCACGCAAACATTTGCTCAAACAAAAAAGGATGGTTCAAAAGATATGCGCTATAAAAAGAATAAGCAGCCTATGAAAAAAGACGGAACACCGGATAAACGTTTTAAAACTAACAAAGAACTAAAAAAAACTACAGTTAAGACGACAACACCTGTAAAAAAAGCAGCTTAAGTTTCCTGACTGAACAGCATAAAATGAATGCCCTGGATAATTTTCAGGGCATTTTACATATCTGAGCTGCTTATGACAACAATTAGTAAATAATTCACGTTATTTGAATTGATAAGAAGTTATTTGAATCGATATGAAGTTAATAAAATATGTGAGTACGCTGGTACTCTTCTCTTTACTTGCACTGGCTGCTTCAGCACAAGATGCTGTAGTGATTGATACTGGTAATTTTGTCCGGGGAACAATACAAGGAACTGATTTCCTGACTGTTGGTCTGAAAAAAGACGATGGAACAATGGCACAGTATAGCGCTAAAGATATCAAAGAGTTTTTATGGAATGGGGAAACCTATGTCAGCAAACCTTTTATAGCGAATAAAAAGAATGGTTACCGCTTCTTTAAATTAGTAGAAGCGGGCAAACTGAACTTATATTCAATGGGAGGCAGCACAGGCGTTGTTGAAAAGCCAAGAAGACGGGTGCGTTTCTCCCCTTCTATAGGTTTGGGTATTGGAACCGGAGGCTATAGTGGTGTTGGAATTGGCGGTGGCGTAAGCTTTGGCGGCCGTGGAGATGACGATGACCGTCCCAGAAGAGAACGACGTGCATTATATTACATAGAAAAGCCAGGTTCTGGCGATATGATGGAGATTACTCCGGATAATTCAGATACCAATACACAGTATATTAAAAATATCTTAATGGAGAAAATGTCGGATGATCAGGATCTGACCGAACGCATTAAAGGAATAGAATATTTTGATGCGAAATCTCTGACCTCTTTGGTAAAGAGTTACAACTCCGTTCATCAATAAGACTATGATATGAAAAGAAAAGCTGTTAATCTCATGAGATTAACAGCTTTTCTTTTTTAAGGCTAACCCTTATTCTGCAAATCATACATTTCATGCATGACTCCTTTTAACTGCTCGTATATCGTTTTATAAAAACCAAAGCTGGTTTGATAATTCAAATGATTCTCTTCATCAGGCTCGATATAAGTAATGTCCTGCTGATCTGGGAGCGGATAAGCTGCTGACAAACCAAGCGTCTTAAAAGCAAGATAAGCCGCCCCTACTGCCGAAGCATCTTCTACACTATAGCGTAAAAGTCTTTTACCTGTAATATCAGCCATAATTTGTAACCAGATGGCCGAAGTCACAAAACCCCCACTCACGTTTAACTGCTTTATTTCCTGTCCGGAAGCCGTCAATGCCAATAAAACATCGTTCAACGCAAAACAAATCCCTTCAATCACTGCCCGGGTGAAATGGGCAGTCTGATGATTCAAATGTATCCCGAAAAATGTACCACAACTTTTGGAATCCCAGATCGGAGCACGTTCTCCTTGCAAATAGGGAAGAAAAATTAGTCCCTCAGCACCAGGTTTTACAGTCTCAATTTTACGGAGTATTTCATTGTAATCACTTTCGTTGAGTTCGGTTTTTTGAAGTACATTCTTCATATGCCACTTTAAAGCAATCCCTCCATTATTTACAGGGCCTCCGTTGATAAAAGTCTCTTCATCCAAACGGTAACTGAAAGTCATTGCCTTTTCATTCAGTACAGCAGTATTCCCCGCTACCCTCAGCGCACCGCTTGTTCCTATAGTCAAAGCTGCAATCCCTGATTTTACTGCCCCTGTACCTAAATTGGCGAGACAACCGTCCGTTGCTCCAATCACAAAAGGTGTATCCTTGTCCAAACAAGCTAAAGCCGGTGCAACATCAAAATCTCTTCTTAAATAATGCGTGCTGACCAGATCAGAAAGCTGCTCTGGCTTAATTCCAGCAGCAGCCAATGCTTCCGGGTGCCAGATCAGTTGCTGAACATCCATTAGCCCGGTACAGGAAGCAACAGCATGGTCTACTTCAAAACTGTGAAACAAACGATACCAGATATATTCTTTGATAGAAATGAATTTATGAACGTTTTTAAAAAATTCAGGTTGATTCTCCCTGATCCAGATGATTTTGCACAAAGGGGACATCGAATGAACTGGTGTACCCGTTGCTTTATATAAAGCTGCACCCAGCGGAGTGGCCAGTAAAGATGTAGCAACAGGAGTACTTCTGCTATCTGCCCAGGTCATCATTGGCGCTAATGCTTTTCCATTTTCATCTACAGCAATCAAACTGTGCATCGCACAACTTAAACTGATTGCCTGCGGGCCAGACTTCAATCTGGAAACTACAGCAGTTATACTTTGCTGAAAGGCTTGCCAGATCAGCTCAGGATCCTGTTCACTATAACCAGGTTGTGTAACCTCAGTTGGATAAAAATATTGACTGCTCTCGAAAGCTTTATGGTCAGCCCCTACGGCTACCGCTTTAGTACTTCCGGTTCCAATGTCTATTCCAAGGATATATTGCATGATGATCGTTTAAGCTGCAATTTAGACTTTAACCTTTCTGCTGCAAAACTTTATTCCAAAAGATGGATTTGATATGTCATAATCAAAAAAGGGCTTGCTTTGATCTTTATCATCACAGCAAGCCTCACACAAAGACACCTTGATATCTTTATATATAGATAAACAAGCGCTAAAATTCTTCTACATAATCCAGATCCTTAGAGAAAGTCTCTTTCATTCTGCTTAAGGCATAAAATGCAACAGCAAAACTGATAATCGCGACTGTAATTCCTGAATGGATAATATTTCCGCCGAAAGCCCCTTTTAACAATTGAAAAAGTAAGGTCAATGGAACAACAGCCCCACGTACAAAGTTAGGGACAGTCGTAGTGACAGTTGCCCTGATATTTGTCCCAAACTGTTCTGTGGCGATGGTCATAAAGATCACCCAGTAACCAACAGTTAAACCTATACCGCCACATAACCAGTAAAAATGCTGTAGACTGAGGTCATATAGCGTAAAATAGGCAGTAATGCCAATAGTGGCCATTCCCAGAAAAATATAAACAACTTTAATCCTGCTTTTCAGCCATTGACTGATTAGTCCACCAGCGATATCGCCAATCACAATTCCACCGTAACACCAGGCAACTGCTGCACCTGCGCTTACTTCTCCCTGTACACGTAATACTTTACCGAATTCAGGAGATAATGTAATTAAGATTCCTACCACAAACCATAGGGGAATGCCAATCAAAATACACCGGATATATTTAGCAAACTGAACTTTATTCTTAAATAGGGCGAAGAAATCCCCCCGGTTACTCGCTTCTTTGGATTGACTGAACATACCCGACTCTGCTACCCCGATACGAAGTAAAAGCAGGAATAAACCTAGTCCTCCTCCAATAAAAAAAGAAGTACGCCAATCAAACATTTGCGCGATAAAATAGGCTACTACAGCACCACTAACTCCAACAGAGGCCACAATGGTGGTTGCATACCCCCTCTTTTCTTTAGGCATCAGCTCTGCAACAAGCGTAATCCCCGCCCCTAGTTCCCCTGCAAGCCCAAGCCCCGCAATAAAGCGCCAGAACGCATAAGCATTAACCGAGTGTACTAAACCATTGGCGATATTTGCCAGAGAATAAAGAAATATAGAGCCGAATAATACTGACAAACGGCCTTTTTTATCACCCAGCATCCCCCATAAAATACCTCCGATCAGCATACCGATCATTTGGGTATTTAATAACATAATACCAGTATCGGTTAATTGCGTCCCGCTAAGTCCAAGTGACTTCAGACTCGGGATACGGACAATACTAAACAATAAAAGGTCATAAATATCAACAAAGTAGCCCAGAGAGGCTACTAAAATAGCTGCGCTTAAGGCAGCATTAGAGGCTTTGTTTGGTTGCATCAGGTAGAATATTTTTTTGTGGAACTAATGTAGTAATTTATGCCTCACCTAATTAACTTTCTTTAACAATTGAGTTGTAAAAAATCGAATATATTTGCGGGTAATCATTTATTAATCAATTAAACCCAGATCTATTATAGCCAAAACTCTACTTTAAAAATACGACACTAAGTATGACAGGCGCGAATAACATGATTTGGGAACATCAGCAGCATTGCCAGATTTCATTGCAACTTGCAGCAGAAGAACTTTTTAATTCATTAGATGACAGGCTTTCTCCACGGATTTTTCTGATTGGTGTATTGCTTAAACCTGATATGCACCTTCCTTTTGTGAGTCTGGAATGCCCGGACGCTGAATATGAAATGAAGGATTTTATGTCTTTAAAAGCATTAAGTATACAGCATAGCTTACTAGTTAAACAAGAGAACGAAGTAGAGAAACAGAGCCATACCGGGCTGCTTAATACTGCGTATACGACAGAGATGCAACATATTTTAAGAACACATGTGAATGGAAAAAACAATGCATATTTCTTCTCTGAGCCAGTTTATGTCAATGGATATCTTGTTTATGCGGTTCTGGAATTAAGCAGACAACTACTCAGTACTTTTTATTACCTGACTAAGAACACCCTTGCGAACGGTCAGCACATTAGCCGCTCTTTCCTGGAGAGTATTATCAAAGTATATCTGGATGCTGCTGCAGATGCACTGAAATCAAAGCCACAATCAGATTTTAATGTGCTTGCTAAAAGCCGCGATGAGCTCGTAAGTAAAGCTGGGCATGATTTTCTGACTACAATTTCTCTTGCCGGGCAAAATTCCAGCGGATTGCATGTGTTGTTTGATGCTTGTAATACCATTTCCTCTTTAAAATATGAGGGTGAAGAAGGTTTTGGAAAAATGGTCATTGCAAAGCAAGAGCATCCTAATGTTAAAGTGACGATGTTGCTCGAAAATCCTATTCATATTAAAGATTTCCGCAGGATGAGAAAGTTTTTGGAATTGGCAGACAACAAGCAAATGATGCTCTCGGATTCAGTCTGGATTTATGGTTTAGGCCAGTTAACAGGAAAATATAATTACCATGATGAGTCTTTGTTTATTGTCCATTTCACTAAACATTTTCACTGGGAAGTTTTACACCATAATCATATTATGATGTCTGTTTCGTTCAGAATGCCAGCATTGCATAACGAAAAGATCAATAAAGAAAAATTCTATTCCAGTTTGAAAAGGGTCTTTCACGGAATTGATAAGTCAAAGTTAAATGCGCTTTGGGAAGTCACAATGGAAGCAACCAAACAAAAACACGGAACTATTTTAGCTATTTCTTCAGAAGCAGATCAGGAAGCTATACGACTGAACAGCCAGTGTTTTAAGATTAAACCAATGCGGATTAACAAAGATATCATCCACCAAATCACTTCTATCGATGGTGCAGTATTAATTGATATTGATTGTACCTGCCATGCGATAGGCGTCATTTTAGATGGTATAGCTACAGCAAATGGCGATTCTTCCAGAGGCGCACGCTATAACTCTGCAGTCAGATATTATGAGCATATGATCAATAAAGCGCAGACCGTTTTGGTCGTGATTTCAGAAGATGGCCTGATTGATCTCATTCCTGACCTTAAAGCTCAGGTCAAACATTCAATTATTGTAGCCCATATCAGAGAGCTGACTAAACTTAGTCAATCTGATAAATATTTGAGAAGAAATTTCAATCGTTTAATGGAGTTCTTTCAGGAACACGATTTTTATTTATCTCCAAAGGAATGTGCAACAGTCAATAAATTACGCAGGACAATTGAACTTAAATATAAAGACAGTGAAGATGGCGTCAGGATGATATGGAACAATTTAATACCCAATAGTGCAATGAATATTGGGTATTATGTAAGGGAGTAATTTATTTGACTACTGCGTCCAGTTGCTTTTGGCTCCTTGTCCAGATTTTATATTTAACCTGAAATCCCTTGGGCGCATAAACTACAATGGGTAATTTGCTATTATAGCGTGTTAGCTAGAGCCCGTTGGAATCCTTCTTGAGGTGCCGGATAAATTTTCAGATTTTGTTTATCCTGAGCAAAAGAAAGCGCTGTTGTAGTAATTAATCCGAAAACAAGACCGAGCAATAATTTCATGTGATTATATTTTAATTTATATAATTCCAGCGGCAAGAAAGGTGGCAGAAGGATTCTATTTAAATAGAAATATGACCTGACACAGATTAAATGCAATAAAGTTGCTTCTATATTTGTACCTCATTTATAACAGACGCAATTCTTTAATTGTGTTTGAGATTTTAGCTCAATACTCCATATTATGGCCCTTTCAAAAACTACACAACGCCTCGACCGGCTCGGAATGACTGCATCTGCTTTATGTGCAATTCATTGTGCCTTAGTTCCTATATTTCTGACTACTCTCCCACTTTTAGGGCTTGAATTTTTAAGTAATGAATGGGTGGAAATCTCTATGATCATCGTATCTGTAATATTGGGAACACTCTCTTTAAGTATGTCCTACCGGAAACAACATCGTAAATTATTTCCTTTTATAGTTTTATTCAGCGGCTTCGCATTGATCGCTACTGGTCATTTTTCTGGTATAGAAAGCCTCGAACCAATTTTAATTCCCTTAGGCGGATTTACAGTAGCAGCAGCTCACCTGGTCAACTGGAGATTAAACAGGTCATGTACACATCACGAAATTAACGATTCTGGGCACAAATGATAAAATTTGAAACGCTTTTTATAATTGTATAAACAATATGTCTATTTTGCCAATATGAAATCTTTAGCTACGAAAACCTATATCTTATCAGCTGCAGTCTCTATGTTATCATTTGGGACAATGGCTCAAAGACCAGTGCAAAATCCGGATAATGCAATTTATATCACTACGCATTATACGAAAATTGAAAAACTGGTTCCAATGCGGGATGGTGTAAAACTCTTTACGATCATCTATGTTCCAAAAGATAATTCAAAAAAATATCCTATACTTTATAACCGGACACCTTATTCTGCAGGTCCATATGGAGCAGAGCTGTATAAAACAAGCTTAGGCCCATCTATGGTTTTTGCAAAAGATGGTTATATCTTCGTTTATCAGGACGTAAGAGGCAGATATATGTCTGAAGGGGAATTTGTAGCTACCCGTCCTTATATCCGTAATAAAAAGGGGAAAACAACAGTAGATGAAAGTTCTGACAGTTATGATACGATAGACTGGCTGGTTAAAAATGTAAAAGGAAATAACGGCAAGGTTGGAACCTGGGGGATTTCTGCTCCTGGTTTTTATACGACAATGACTACCATTGATGCACACCCTGCATTGAAAGCTGCTTCTCCCCAAGCTCCGGTAACGGACTGGTTTATGGGAGATGACCGCCATCATAATGGTGCATTCTTTTTAATGGGTACTTTCTCGTTTTTAGCTTATTACGGCGCACCAAGACCTGAACCTACTCCAAATCACGCAGACAGATTCACCGCTTATGGTACACCAGATGCTTATGAGTTCTATAAAAATCTCGGCCCTTTAAAAAATGCTGATGAACGTTATTTTAAAGGAAAAAATCTGATATGGAACGAAATGATGGACAATGAGAACTATACTGATTTCTGGAAGTCGCGTACCCCGGTTCCACATCTCAAAAACATTAAACCAGCAGTAATGACGGTTGGTGGATGGTTTGATCAGGAAGATTTATATGGCCCTTTAAAGACATTTGCAGGTATAGAGAAGAATAAACCTGCCGCACCAAACTATTTAGTAATGGGGCCCTGGACACATGGAAGCTGGACAACAGGTAACAATGCATCGCTTGGCAATGTTCGTTTTAACTCCGAAACCGGTCCTTATTACAGAGAACAGATTGAGCTGGCCTTTTTTAACCACTATCTTAAAGGAACCCCAAACCCTGAACTACCAAAGGCCACCATCTTTGAGACAGGCTCTAATCAATGGAAAAAATATGCGGCCTGGCCTCCAGCTGAAGCAAAAGAAGAACGCCTTTACTTTCACGCTGGCGGAAAACTTTCTTTTGAAGCTCCTTTAAAAGAAGCCAAAGAATATGATGAATTTATCAGTGATCCAGAAAATCCGGTTCCATATACCAATGAAATAAGAATTGACAGAGGAAGTGATTATATGTACGAAGATCAGCGCTTTGCGGCAAAAAGACCAGATGTATTGGTTTATCAGACCCCAGTATTGGAAAATGATGTAGTAATATCCGGACATCTTTTAGCCGACTTATTTGTTTCTACAACAGGTACAGATGCCGATTTCGTGGTAAAACTGATCGATGTATATCCCGGTGATGCACCTGACGACAGTCCGTTGCCTGGTACAAAAATGGGCGGTTTCCAGCAATTGGTTCGTGCTGAAGTGATGCGTTCTAAATTTAGAAATAGCTTTTCAGCACCAGAAGCAATGGTTCCCGGCGCAGTAACAGAAGTCAAATTCGATATGCAGGATGCAGCACATTGCTTTAAGAAAGGCCATAAAATTATGGTTCAGGTTCAAAGCTCCTGGTTCCCACTGGTAGACCTCAATCCTCAAAAGTTTGTGAATATATATAAAGCAACGGAGGCTGACTTTCAAAAAGCAACGCACCGTGTATATTTTAAAAACGGACAGGCATCAAGCCTGAAAGTTAGTGTGTTGAAGACTGATTAAAAGACTTCGACTTCCCAGCTCCTTTTCCAGTCAAGCCCTGGCGATAAAGATTGTATTCCTTCTTTATCGCTAAGTTGCTGGTTATGGTGGATGCTATCAGCAATTCCACACCAAGGTTCCAGACACACAAAATCTGCATCCTTCGCTGACCAGATTCCAAAGAAAGGAAAATCTATGAAACGGAAATTAAGACCATGCTGATTTTTTATATTCTTTAATTGAATAGACTTGCTGTTTAAATCTTTCATGACCAGTGCATCATTATAAAATAATTCATGCTGCAAGTTTAGCTTACGATCGCTAAGCTGTAAGATAGCAACCTGATCACCAATCAGGTTATCTTCAATCTGGTGAATATTCAGAGATTCATCTTGAGAAAATTCAAGATAATAATCCTCATAAACTGTATCTGCAGTTAATGGAACGGCAAAAGCCGGGTGAGCACCTACGGAAAATAAAAGATCTTTTGTTCCTGGATTATTCACTTCATAAGTACAGGAAACTGCAGATCCGGAAAGCCTGTATCTTAAACTGAGTTTAAACTCAAAAGGATAAACCTCTAAAGTTTTCGCATTATGCGAAAGCGTAAATAAAGCTTCCTCCTCATTAATTTGCTGAACCTCAAAATCAAGGTCCCTTGCAAACCCATGACGGGGAAGCTGATATGATTGATCACCAATACAATAGGTATTATTTTTAAGCGCCCCTACAATTGGAAAAAGTACCGGACTGAATTTGCCCCAAAAAGCAGGATCACCTTTCCATAAATATTCCAGGTTATCTTTTTTGCTTTTGATACTTTGTAACTCCGCTCCTTTTGCCGAAATAGTTACTTTGATATTTTCGTTTTCCAGTAAAATCATCATTTTATAAATTTAGGCAAACAGGGGTTCTTTAGTACCTTATTTTACCAATAGTCTTTCTATTCTTTTAACTACATAATCCAGATCAAACGGTTTACTGATATAAGCATCGGCTTGTGCAGTAACACTTTTCTCTTTACTTTCAGGATTAGCTGACATCACAATTACAGGAATATGTTTAGTAAACATATCAGTTTTTAAATCATCACAGATCTCAATTCCATTTCCATCAGGCAACATCACATCGATAATAAACAAATCTGGCAATGCATCGTTCAATTTGCTTTTTAATTCTGCAAAAGTCGAGGATAATTGTAATTCATATCCTTCATCTTTTAATAAAAATTCAATAATATATCTGATATCCTGGTCGTCTTCTAAAACGTGTATTCTTTTCTTCATAATTTATTTTGGTGTGAATCTAAATTTTCCACACAATATGCAAACATTGTTCCGAATTTCCCGTTTTAGAAACATTTTCTCTTAACTATCTTTTCTTAAGACTTCTAAAGGTGGATGCTTCAATATTCCTCCGCTGCTGCTCATTCCTGTGATCACTACAATCAAGGTCACTGCACTAAATAATGACACTACAGGTAAAAGCTCAGGTGTAAAAACTGCGTCGAAAATATAGGTTGCCAGTGCCCAGCTTCCTGCCAGGGCAATGACCATTCCTGCGGCTGCAGCAAGCACACCAAGAAACAGGTATTCAATGGCTGTAATGGAAAGAATTTGTGTTCCTTTTGCACCAATAGTTCTTAAGAGTACAATTTCACGAAGCCTCTGATTTTTACTGCTTCGCACAGCAGAGATTAATACAATCCAGCCTGTAATAATGCTGAATGAAGCCATAAAGCGAATCACAAAACTGATTTTACCTAATAAAGTGTCCAAAACTTGCAGCACCAGCCCGAGATCAATAACTGAAATATTTGGGAAACTCCGCACTATGGCGGCCTGGAATTTCGCAGAAGTTTGAGCATCAGGAATTTTAGTCATCAGTACATGGAATTTAGGGGCTTCTTCTAAAACACCAGCAGGAAATAAGACGCGAAAATTAGTTTGGACTTTCCCCCACTCCACTTTCCGGAAACTTCCAATAACTGTTGGAATCATCATTCCCTGAACATTAAAGAGCATTTTGTCTCCTACTTTTACTCCAATTCTTTCTGCATAACGCTCATCAAGAGAGATATAGACTATATCCTTTGGATAATTAACTTTCCCAACCCAGCTTCCAGCTGTGATTTTTTCTGCACTGGTTAATTGTGTTTGAAAAGTAGCTCTAATCTCATTTTTAAAGGCAGACGAAGAGCTTTCCCGCTTTTGATTCTCCTCATTTCCAGGCTCCTTCTTTTTCAAACTATCAGCCTCAGCCAATTGTGTAGCCGTTTTGCCGTTAATTTCTTCCAGACGCATCGTTACAACGGCAACCTGATTCATTAAAGGTAAATTATATTGCTTAGTGAGTGCGTTTACAGCCTTAACCTGATCGTCCTGAATATCAAAAAGGGCCATATTTGGCTGATCTTTCCCAGACGATATCGTGACCTTATTAATGAGTATTCCCTGAACGAAATATAGAGTAGCGATCAATGTAGTTGATAAACCTATAGCTACAATGAGCATCAGCGTCAGGTTGTTTGGCCGGTAAAGGTTGGAAAATCCTTGTCTCCAGGTATAAGCAATCCCCTTAGGTATCGTTTTTTTAACCAGTGCTAATAATAAAACTGATAGCCCGTAAAATATCAATATAGTCATTAACAGTGCTCCTGAAAAGATAAGGGCCTGCAACCAGCTATTCATCTGGAGATAAGTAAAGCCCAGTACGAATAAGAAAATGATTAGATAAACTATAATTTTCAGTGGATCTGCTTTGAGTTTAACCTGCTCAAAAGATAGTCTTATTGCATTAAGGGGAGATATCCGGCGAACCGATAAAAGAGAAGGTAAAGCAAAAAGTATAGCAATCACCACCCCGGTTATAATGCCCTGAAAAATAGCTCCCCAGGAAAGCTGCATATTAAAATCTACCGGTAAAAAATCCTTCAGTACGTATGGTAATAAAAATTGCAGCCCAGAGCCGATTATGGCACCTGCAACCGCACCTGCAAACCCGATAAAAGTCAATTGAATGAGATAAATAAAGAAAGCTTCCCAAGCACTTACTCCCAGGCAGCGTAAGGTCGCAATTGCTGCCAGCTTCTCACTGATATATACGTGAATTGCACTTCCAACTCCAATACAGCCTAATAATAAGGCGATAAACCCTGCAAGAGAAAGAAATTGAGTCAGATCCTGAAAGGCACGCCCTGTACTTTGTTTTTTAGAAGCAATGGTTTCGTGGTCAAGTCCTTCTTTATCTAAAACAGGCTTGATCGTTTTCAATAAAAGAGGAATTGTCGCCGGTTGATTGAACTTATAATAAAAAGAATAGTGAATCCGGCTGCCAAACTGCGCCAGTCCAGTCTGTTTTAAATATTTAAAAGGAATATAAACCACCGGCGAAATGGAGGCCATAATCCCTGATTGTCCAGGTGCCTGTTCTAAATAACCTGCAATGGCAAAGTTAACTTTACCAATTTGAACAGAGTCTCCGGGCTTAGCATTAAATTGTAGCATTACAGTTTTGTCCACAAGTGCATTTCTTCCCTGGTCAAATTGTTTAGCGGCCAATTTGGGTGTTGTTTCAATCGTTCCGTAAAAAGGATACTGACCTTCCAGGGCTTTGATTTGAACCAGGCGGCTCCCCTCCCCTTTGATAAAATAAAGCATCGAAGGAAAACTCTGTTCTTTTGCGCGTTGATCGCCTAGAGTGTCCAACATATCCAATACAGGTTTACTGATCTCTTTACGGCTATCAATAATCAAGTCTGCTCCGGTTAATGTTTTGGCTTGTTCATCGATATCACGCTGCAGATTATCACTAAAAGAATAAACAGCCACCAAAGCTGCAATCCCTAAAATAATAGAAGAAGTAAAAAGAAATAACCTGGACCGGTTTTTACGGCTATCCCGCCATGCCATTTTAAACAACCAGGAAACAGGAACAGTTTTTCGGAAAACAGGTGGTTGATCAGGCATAAGTTTTTTGTTCGTCAGCTATAATTACTCCACTTTTCAACTTGATAATCCTGTCAGTCCTTGAAGCCAATTCCAGATCATGAGTAACGATTACAAGAGTTGTTCCTGCTTCTTTATTTAAATCGAAAAGAAGACGGATTACTTTTTCACTGGTTTCTCCATCCAGATTCCCTGTAGGTTCATCAGCAAATAAAATTGCAGGAGTATTAGAAAATGCTCTTGCTAAAGATACCCGTTGTTGTTCACCACCTGAAAGCTGCACAGGATAGTGATTAGCGCGATTTGTTAATCCTACCTTGTCTAATAATTCCAATGCTCGTGGACGGATATTTTTTTCGCCTCTCAATTCAAGCGGAACCATGATGTTTTCTATAGCAGTTAAGGTTGGCAGCAATTGAAAGTTTTGAAAAATAAAGCCTACATAGCGGTTACGGACCGCCGCTCTTTCATCTTCGGAGAGCTGATCTAATACCACATGGTTTAATTCTACACTTCCTGAAGTAGCCCGGTCTAATCCGGCACATAAACCCAAAAGCGTAGTTTTTCCACTACCTGAAGGTCCTGTAATTGATACAGTAGAGCCTTTCTCTATAGAGAAATTGATATGATCAAGTATAGTCAGTGAGGAAGACGCGCTTTTATATTGTTTACTGACTTCTTTTATATTTAGGATGGTTTCCAAAGAAATAAGGTTAAATGATGATATTTATTGATATTTGACGCAACAGATGATATTTTGTTACCGTTAATATATCAAAAACCAATCCTTTTATAAGATGAAGAGCATTAAGTTACGTTATAATTACATCGTTTTAATAATGGCAGCCGTGATGTTGTCCAGTTGTGGTGATATGGATAAAAAGACTGACCAGACAACTACAGCTACAGTCAAAGATTCTGTTCACGTAGCACATTCACAAAAACAAGATCCGGTTAAACATATTCTGTTTTTCGGAACTAGTTTAACAGCTGGTTTAGGTATAAATCCAGAACAAGCTTTTCCTGCGCTAATCCAGCAAAAAATTGATTCTTTACATTTACCCTATAAAGTAATTAATGGTGGTTTAAGCGGAGAGACTTCTGCAGCAGGAAAAAGCCGTATTAACTGGTTATTGAAACAGCCAATAGATATTTTTGTACTGGAATTAGGTGCTAATGATGGCTTAAGAGGTGTCCCTATAGAAGAAACAGCAGCGAATTTACAAGCCGTAGTAGATCAGGTAAAAAAGAAATATCCAAAAGCGAAGTTAATGCTTACCGGGATGCAGATGCCCCCAAGTATGGGCGAAAAATATACTAAAGCTTTTGCGGCGATCTTCCCTGCTCTTGCCAAAAAAAATAATATGGACTTTCTGCCTTTCTTGTTAAAGAATGTTGGCGGCATTCCTCGTTTAAATCAAAAAGACGGGATTCATCCAACCCCAGAAGGCCATAAAATAGTTGCAGAGAATGTATGGGCGAAGCTAAAGCCTGAGTTGTAATTTCCTTGCCTTATGAATCCTGAACAAATGATCAGCCAGCTGGCCGGATTTTATAACCATGATCAGTTTGCTGAAATCTATCTTCTGCATGCTGATGAATTTAAGCAGCATGTTGCTGAAAAGACGGTTATGGATTTCTATCATTATGATTTAAAGCGAAGCCTTGGAGAAATCATTTCCTGGGAATTTATAAAGGCTGAAGAAGAAGTATCGGAGTACCTGGTAAATTTCAAGTATGGAGAACTCTCTTTAAAGATAGCTTTAACAGCAGATGATTTACTTGCTTTAGTAAATTGGGAACCAGTCCATCAGGAAGAGGAAATCTTAAATATCAGAGATCCACTGACCATTCTGTCTACTAATAAATTAACAACTCCACTAGAGCGCTTTATTGATCAGCAGGCTATTAAATATCTTCAGAACCCCAATAACCGGAGCCTGAGTATTGGTTTGATCCGGGAACGCATACTGAAACATTCTTTTATGGCGAACCACAATTGGAAAATCATATTTTGCCTGGGTTACTCAGTTTTTCAATGATGATACTATTATCTGGCATAACGGAGGAAACGCCGGGTTCAGAAATTATTGTGCTTTTGTAAAAGAAAAGCAAACCGGTCTTGTTGTCTTAAGTAATTCAAGCAAAGATGTGGATGATATTATTATGTAGTATTCAGTACCATTAGCAATCTGATCTAGAATACTCTCGGGCAAATAGATGATTTAGGTGCTTTTCCAAAAGCTATTCCAACAGTAATTTCATGTGTTCCTGACTGGTACCCGTTGAGTTTTGAGATTGCATAGTCGTAGGAATAACCTATCCTGAAGCGTTCATTTACATAAAACTGGGCAATTCCGATCAAAGCGGCCTGACTGGTTACATCAGTATTTTGATATTCTTTTTTAAATGCTTTAACGCTTGTCCGGTACCCTCCGCCAAGCCAGACTTTATCATTAAATATAGCCATAATATTAAAATCTGCATTGGTAGGGCCTTTAAAATCTTCTCTGATCATCACACTAGGTCTGAACCTCAGATCTGTAGAGGCATTGATCAATGCACCTGCCACAAAGTACATATGCCTGGTCCGGACAATGTTATCAGCAATATTCGTACTTCTTCTGTAATCATCAACAGATTTACTATTTGATAACAGGTTAAGAGCTGAGATACCGGCATACCAATAAGGGGTAGTATAATAAATACCTGCACGGAAGTCTGGGGAAATTTTACTGGAACCTCCCGTTGGAACTGAGCCATCTCCTCCGTCAACTGTGGTCAACGCACTTCCATCCAACCCGTATTGCGCTGCTCCTACCCCTAAACCGAAACTCAAACGGCGCGTATCTGCTCCATCGAGTTGTATCCGGAAGGCATAGTTAAGTGTGATGGAGTTAGAGGTTTGAGGGCCTAATTTATCGGAAGTGATCTGCACACCAACTCCATGTTTGGTGGTTTGCGGATCTAAAATTCCGTCAATAGAGATTTGTCCGGTCTTAGGTGCCCCTTGAATTCCTACCCATTGGTTACGCAGGGCCATTTGAGCAAACCATTCTTCTTTGTACCCTGCGTATGCTGGATTTACACTCAGGGTATTAAATATATACTGAGAGAACTGAATATTTTGCTGCGCAGAAGCATGACCGGTAAATAAACCGATTGAGCAAATAAGCAGTAATATTTTATACAGTTTCTTCATTATCTTTTTATAAGTATCCAGCCATTTTTATTGACCTTGCTTCCAGCTTTTTTCAAGGTGATGACGTAGTAATAAGTTCCTTCTGTTAACCCGGAACCATCCCATTCATCCAGGTAATTGTTATTTCTGTAAACTTCATTCCCCCAACGGTTGAATACCATCAATTCAATACCATCAAAGCTTTCTCTTCCAATAATTTTGAAAGTATCATTTTTACCATCTCCGTTTGGAGTGATCGTATTTGGAATAAATAAGTCAATTGGGATAACAGTAATGGTTACAGTAGCTCTGTTGCTTCTATTCGGCGCCCCGGTTTTATAATCATAGATATAATAAGTGAACTCATCTTTCCCTGAATAACCCCTGTTTGGAGTATAAGTAACAGTTCCATCCATGTGTATATCAACTTTTCCGTTTGATGGTTGTGTATTTTCTATACTAGCTTTATTCAGGCCACTAAGTGAGGCTATATCATTTCCTGCAATATTGATCACAACGGTCTGATTAATCTGAACTTCTGCTTTATCATCTATCGCCTGTGGTGCATCTACTATAATGTGAACAGTTGGCTCATCATTATTTGCCTGTGTACCTGAGATGTCGGAAACTGGGTCGCCAGATGGTGTATAACCTTTAACAGTCGCAGTATTGACCACTCTTCCATCTCTTTTTTCTTCATCTGATATTTTATAAGTTGAGGTAACTGTGATCGATGCTCCTGCGGCAAGTTCATTGGTTCCAAGGTTGAGTTGTCCACCAATTTTGGTATCCATCAGGTTCAGGTTATAGAGTTTCACTCTTCCGTTATTTGTTATTTTAAAGGTATAAACGATAGTAGAAAAATCACTGCTGATCACACCTGTTTTCACCAGTACGATTGATCCATTAGTCACAATATCAACTGTAGCAACTGCTGTTAAAGGGGTGGGCATTTCAGCTGTGGTTAAACTTACCGTGTTAATGATTTTACCCGATTTCGCATTTGGTTTCCCGTTTTCGTCGATGTCTGTTTGAGTAACACGGTAAGTTCCTGTATATACCCATGATTCATTAGCTTCAAGGATACCGTTTCCATTATCTCCATAAGCAGGACCTCTTAATACACCACCTAAGAACGGATCTGATACCTGAACGTTGGTATGGTTGGCTGTACCTGTATTTTTTACTGTGATGGTATATTGAATCTGATCTCCCGCTGTTGAAACTAAGGTTACATTCGCAGTTTTTGTAATGGCCAGGTTACTGCATACAGGTACATTGACGGTAACAGTAAAAGTATTTCCAGGACAGCCTCCTGTAACTGAAGTTGGGACAATGGTATAGATGACTTGCTGAGGGGTATGACTTAAGTTAATCAGTGTGGCGTTAATGTTGTTTCCAGAACCATTGTTCAGACCTTTTACGTTATTATTTGGAGCAACTATCCATGTAAATGTAGCAGGAACTGAATTCCCTCCATTTGCTGTATTGTTTACGTTGTCTTGCAGGTTGTACTGAATGCTGTTATTTGTGCAAGTCAGACCACTGATGACGTCATTAAATCCAATTGGATTGGGAGTAATGATTATTGTTCCGCTAAGTTGCTGAGTTTGACATAAACCGGTGGTATTAATGGTATAATTGAATGTTCCTGATTGTGTTGGAACTCCGTTTATTTTAAGCTGATTATTGTTGTATGACCAAATTATTCCTGTTGGCAGGCCAGTTACTGTTGCATCTATCGCATTTGTAGTTTGATAGGTAATGGTTTGCAGATTATTACTATTTATACATAAGGTTTGATTCGCTGTCGAGGATGCGGAGGTTAATTGTAAGGTTGTATTTGGATTTACTTTGATTGTACCGGTGAGTGTTACTGATGCGCACCCTCCGGTAGTAGTTATGGTGTAAGGGAAAGTTCCCGATATTGAAGGGGCACCGGTAATAGTAAATTGTTTAGTAGCAGCATCATAGTTTGATATCAAACCCGCTGGCAAGGCTGATATTGTTGCGCCTGTCGCGTTTGTTATTTTGTAAGTTATTGGATTAAGTGCTGCATTGATACATAAGACTGGCTGATCGCTTCCTACTGGAGAGGTAAGCTCCATAATTGCATTTGGATACACGTCGATTTGTGCGTGAAGTTCTTTAGTACCACAGTCTCCTTTCGCTGTTACCGTGTAGAGGAACGTCCCTGATTGCGTAGGAGTTCCACTGATGGTTAATAAGCCGTTTGTATAGTTTTGATTTAATCCCGGTGGAAGATTAGTTACAGCTACAGTTCCATTGCTTACGGTGTAAGTGGTGTTTGAGATTGGCGTATTAATGCAGGATGATTGATTGTCGCTGCCAGTTGTTAATACAAGTTCAACGTTTGGTTTGACGAAGATTGTCCCGGTTACGTTTGCTTCTTTACAGTCACCTTTTGCTGTGATCGTATAAGTGATTAATCCAGTTGTGGAAGGTGTACCGGTAATGGTGAATTTGCCGGTTGTATTGTTATAGACTCCTGTCAGCTCTGCTGGTAACCCAGAAACTGTTGCAGCATTGCCATTGGTAATTTGGTATTCGATCTGATCAATCGCTTTATTCACGCACAGTTCCTGACGGTCAGTATTCACTGCTGAAGTTAAAGCAATCGTTACGTCTGGTTTCACATTGATTGTACCGGTAATATCGGCCAGCTTACAATCGCCGGTGGCTGTGATCGTATAAGTAATCAGACCGGCTCTAGCAGGCGAACCGCTAATGGTGAATTTGCCGGTTGTATTGTTATAAACTCCTGTCAGCTCTGCCGGTAACCCAGAAACTGTTGCAGCATTGCCATTGGTAATTTGGTATTCGATCTGATCAATCGCTTTATTCACGCACAGTTCCTGACGGTCAGTATTCACTGCTGAAGTTAAAGCAATCGTTACGTCTGGTTTCACATTGATTGTACCGGTAATATCGGCCAGTTTACAATCGCCGGTGGCTGTGATCGTATAAGTAATCAGACCAGCTCTAGCAGGCGTACCGCTAATGGTGAATTTGCCGGTTGTATTGTTATAGACTCCTGTCAGCTCTGCTGGTAACCCAGAAACTGTTGCAGCATTGCCATTGGTAATTTGGTATTCGATCTGATCAATCGCTTTATTCACGCACAATTCCTGACGGTCAGTATTTACTGCTGAAGTTAAAGCAATCGTTACATCTGGTTTCACATTGATCGTTCCGGTAATACTTGCCAGTTTACAATCTCCTGTGGCTGTGATCGTATAAGTAATCAGACCAGCTCTAGCAGGCGAACCGCTAATGGTGAATTTGCCGGTTGTACCATTATAAACTCCTGTCAGCTCTGCCGGTAAACCAACCACAGTAGCACTGTTGCCGTTCGTTACCTGGTATTCAATTTGTGTAATTGGTTTGTTTACGCACAATTCCTGCTGATCAGTTTTTACTGCCGAAGTCAAGGCAATCATTACATCTGGTTTCACATTGATTGTACCGGTAATATCGGCCAGTTTACAATCGCCGGTGGCTGTGATCGTATAAGTAATCAGACCAGCTCTAACAGGCGTACCGCTAATGGTGAATTTGCCGGTTGCAGCATTATAAACTCCTGTCAGCTCTGCCGGTAAACCAGTCACCGTAGCAGCATTGCCATTGGTAATTTGGTATTCGATTTGTGTGATTGGTTTATTCACGCACAGTTCCTGCTGATCGGTATTCACTGCTGAAATTAAAGCAATCGTTACGTCTGGTTTCACGTTGATTGTACCTGTAATATCGGCCAGTTTACAGTCACCGGTGGCTGTGATCGTATAAGTAATCAGACCGGCTCTGGCAGGCGAACCGCTGATGGTGAATTTGCCGGTTGTATTGTTATAAACTCCTGTCAGCTCTGCCGGTAACCCAGAAACTGTTGCAGCATTGCCATTGGTAATTTGGTATTCGATCTGATCAATCGCTTTATTCACGCACAGTTCCTGATGGTCAGTATTCACTGCTGAAGTTAAAGCAATCGTTACATCTGGTTTCACATCGATTGTACCGGTAATACCGGCCAGTTTACAATCTCCGGTGGCTGTGATCGTATAAGTAATCAGACCGGCTCTGGCAGGCGTACCGCTAATAGTAAATTTGCCGGTTGTACCATTATAAACTCCTGTCAGCTCTGCCGGTAAACCAGTCACCGTAGCAGCATTGCCATTGGTAATTTGGTATTCGATTTGTGTGATTGGTTTATTCACGCACAGTTCCTGACGGTCAGTATTTACAGCCGAAGTCAATACAATGTTTACATCTGGTTTCACATTGATTGTACCGGTAATACCGGCCAGCTTACAGTCGCCGGTGGCTGTGATCGTATAAGTAATCAGACCAGCTGTGGAAGGTGTACCGGTGATGGTAAATTTGCCGGTTGTACCATTATAAACTCCTGTCAGCTCTGCCGGTAAACCAGTCACCGTAGCAGCATTGCCATTGGTCACCTGGTATTCAATTTGTGTGATTGGTTTATTCACGCACAGTTCCTGACGGTCAGTATTCACTGCTGAAGTTAAAGCAATCGTTACATCTGGTTTCACATTGATTGTACCGGTAATACCGGCCAGTTTACAATCTCCTGTGGCAGTGATTGTATAAGTAATCAAACCGGCTGTAGCAGGCGTACCGTTAATGGTGAATTTGCCGGTTGCACCATTATAAACTCCTGTCAGCTCTGCCGGTAAACCAACCACGGTTACGGCATTGCCATTGGCCACCTGGTATTCAATTTGTG
>NZ_JBEPPL010000025.1:0-38889 GCF_040547305.1 Pedobacter sp. UYP1
ATCCCCTTTAAACCCCTTTTCACCGACTGTTCAAGCTCTATTGTGGCTGGGTTGTGTTGCACTTTGATACGGACTTCAAACGGAGTTGATACGGGTCGAAGCGTTTCAACCCCGTATCAACTCCGTTTAAAGTCCGTTACAACCTGCTGGAGAACATAGCCAGTAACTTGCCTGAAACACCAGAAAACAGGGGCACAACATTTCCCATTCATACTCCAGCACCGTCTCAATGTCGGTCTAATACACTACAGCGACACTTCTATTCCTTTATTTGTACCCGAATCAACTCGCCCAACAAGGAAACTCTAATGCTTTTGCCTGAATCATTTCTCTTACCGACTAATTTTAACTGCATTTCACCCAGATCCACCAGATCATATACTATATAAGTATGTATCACCCCTTATTCAAATCGTCTAAAACCAAAACTTAAAAGACATTGCCTGTATTCTATTAATTGACTGTTTCGCCTGTAATCAAGTAATCTTTATATAGTATAGATACCATGCATAAATCAATTTGACCTGCACTCTTTCCTGACCATAATAAATAGCCTTATGTTCCCCCCTATATCGGCCACAATTTCTTTCTTATCAAAAGGATCAATCCTCCCCAATTTCATTCTACATAATCTTTTTAATAATCCCGCTCAACTATCAATATCATCATGCCATCCATATAATTTCTACTCAGGATTGAATTGTTCAAATCAACAAGCAATACTTCCTATACAACCAGGCAGCCTCATGCTGTACATTATAAATTCAAATATTTACACCTTCCACTCACAATAATCCCACAGAACCATCGTTATTAAAGACTAAATTACATCGTAATACCAGCTAATTCACCAATTTCAACCTCTCGCTTAAACAAATTATCGCTATATTCACCAGTGAATTCTCTCCTTTTTTAGCCAGTAATTAATCAGATAACCGCTTCCAGAGAATTTATTTGTTAAAATATGTTAACAGCTTGACTTATAAAAAGGCTTTATATAGCTTAGCGGTCGATTATTTTTAATTGACGTTATCGTATTATTAACTTATCTTTGCACAATGTTTAAAATTAAACACGTTTTTATACTAAGTTTTACTGTTATTGCCCTGAGTATTGCAGGTTGCAAAAGCCGTTTTGAAAAAATCAGGCTCAGCAATGATGTAGCCAAAAAATACCAGGAGGCAATAAAACTATATAACAAGAAGGATTATTCAAAAGCCCTTATCTTATTTGAAGATCTTTCTCAGAAATATAGAGGAAGAACTGAAGCTGAAGACTTGAATTATTACTACGCTTATACTTTATATAGACTAAAAGATTTCACTACTGCACGTTATCAGTTTAAATACTTCGCAGATACTTATCCAACAAGTAAAAACGCTGAAGAATGCAGGTATATGGGCGCTTATTGCTATTACCTGGATTCTCCTGAATATACTTTGGAACAGGAAAACACATATAAAGCAATTGATGCATTACAGTTGTTTATCAACTTATACCCTAAGAGTGAGCGCGTTGCACAGGCAAGTCAGTATATTACCGACCTGCGTGCTAAACTTGAATTAAAAGCTTATACCAATGCAAGACTATACTATGATTTGGGTGGATATGATATCTCTTACTTTAAATCATCTGTAATTGCCTTGAAAAATGCAGAAACTGATTTCCCTGATATCAAGTATGTAGAAGATATGGATTTACTGATCGTTAAATCACAGTATTCATATGCTAGAAATAGCTATGCATTCCGTCAGGAAGACAGATATAACGAAGCAATTGGTTATGCAAACGAATTTATTGAAGCCCATCCTGAAAGTAAGTATATTGCTGAAGTGAAAACGCTGAAAACAAATAGTGAAGATGGAATAGCAAATGCGAAGCAATTAATGGCGCAGGATGCTAAACTAACCGCGAAATATAGAGCATTAATGGAAAAAGATGCAAAAAAAGATACTACTACGATTAAAACCCCCAACCCATAATGAATACGAATAAACCCGCAATACCAAACACTACGGTAACAAGAAATGTAAACGATTTAGATCAAAAGACCCACAACATTTATGAGTCTTTAGTGATTATTTCTAAAAGGGCTAATCAGATTTCAAATAACATGAAAGAGGAGTTACATGGCAAATTAGCTGAGTTTGCTTCTTCTAATGATAACCTGGAAGAGATCTTCGAAAACAGAGAACAAATTGAAATCAGCAAGCACTACGAGCGCATGCCGAAACCAAGCCTTATTGCGATTGATGAGTTTCTGAATGATAAAATTTACCACAGAAATCCAGCTAAAGATTCACAATAAAATCTGCATAGGTATTATATAGCATAACCATTTGCATTAATAAACCATGCTCAAAAATAAAAACATTATCCTTGGCGTTTGCGGCAGTATTGCAGCATATAAGTCCGCAGTATTAGTCAGGCTCCTGATTAAGGCTGGTGCAAACGTCAAGGTAATTCTTACAGCCGATGCGGCAAACTTCATTACGCCGCTCACTCTTGCCACCCTATCCAAAAATCCTGTTTACACTAAATATTTCGAAGAAGAAACCGGAGTATGGAGTAATCATGTTGAATTAGGACTCTGGGCAGATTATATGATCATCGCTCCGGCCAGTGCCAACACTATTGGTAAAATGGCAAACGGACTTTGTGACAACTTGCTGACTGCCGTATATCTTTCCGCTAAATGTCCTGTCTTCTATGCTCCGGCAATGGACCTTGACATGTGGAGACATGAAAGTACAAAAGACAATATTCAGAAACTGCAAAGCTTTGGCAATACTATGATCTCCCCGACAAGCGGAGAACTTGCCAGTGGTTTGTATGGAGAAGGACGAATGGCAGAACCGGAAGAAATTGTAGCTTATCTTACAGCTACCATCAAAAAAGGTCTTCCCCTGCTAGGTGTAAAAGTAATGGTCACTGCAGGCCCTACTTACGAACCAATAGATCCAGTTCGCTTTATAGGCAACCACTCTTCAGGAAAAATGGGTTTTGCCCTTGCTGATGAAATGGCCCGCTTAGGAGCAGATGTAACTTTAATCAGCGGCCCTACTGCGGAAAAGAGTACACAGCAGGTAAACAGAATAGATGTAACTACAGCCAGCGAAATGCTCGAAGCTTGCAAAAGTAATTTCGGGGATAGCGAGATCACAATTATGAGTGCTGCCGTTGCAGACTATACACCTGTTCATGTTGCTGCACAAAAAATAAAAAAAGCAACAGAGGAATTCAGCATTGAATTAAAAAAGACAACTGATATTCTTTTCACACTAGGTCAGACCAAAACCAAAGCGCAAATTCTGGTTGGGTTTGCATTGGAGACTAACAATGAAGAAGAACATGCAAAAGCTAAGCTGATCAAAAAGAACCTCGATTTGATTATCCTGAATTCTTTAAATGATGCTGGTGCAGGCTTTCAAAAAGATACAAACAAAATTACTATCTTTAATCAGTACTTAGAGAAAACGGTATACGAAGTAAAATCAAAAACTGAAGTAGCCAAAGATATCTGTACTGAAATATTAAAGCTGCGCCTTGCATGAAAAAATTCACTTCTCTCGTTATCGCTTCACTCTTCATTTGCTTAACTGGTTTCACTCAGGAACTGAACACCAGGGTAACAGTAACGGCGCCAACAGTGCCTAACATGAATAAGAAGAATATTGAGCTGATCCAGACTACGGTACGTGAATTTCTGAACAACAATAAATGGACTAATGAAACCTATCAGCCCCAGGAAAGGATTGAAAGTAATCTCGTGATTACAATCAGTTCGTGGGATGGAGCTTCAGGTTATAAAGCGGACGCACAAATACAGACCAGCCGCCCTATTTTTGGTACTTCGTATAACAGTACGCTACTCAATCTTAGTGATAAAGATTTCGATTTCAACTATAATGAAGGAGAACCGGTCAACTTCTCTGATCAGAATTTCCTGAGTAACCTGGGGTCATTGTTATCTTATTATGCTTATACGATCATCGGATTAGACAAAGACAGCTTCAGTAAGCTTGGCGGTACTCCATATTACCTGAAGGCTCAGAATATTCTAAATGTAGCCCAGGTGTCAGGTAATACCGGCTGGAAAGCTTATGATGGTCTGCGTAACCGATACTGGTTAAATCAGAATCTACTGGATAAGAGTTTTGAAGATCTAAGAATTTTCATCTATAACTACCACGCGAATACACTCGATCGTATACAGGAAAATCCGACCAAAGGCTGTCAGATGTTATTAGGTTTCTTAACTGACTTAAAGCAGATAGACAAGCAAAAACTAGGCTCAATTTTCCCTAATGTTTACCTGTCTACTAAAGCTGAAGAAATGGTAAATATCCTGGTTACAGGAAATACCCAGGACAAAATTCAAGCTTATAACTTGCTTAGTGAGATTGATCCTGCCAATATCAATAAATACGAAATACTGAAAAAAGGCCTTTAATTACCTGCTATATCCTTAATTGCCCCTTTATCTTATTTTTATAAAATATATTTTAGATATACGAATATATTCGTACATTAGTACTACGAAACAATTCGTAAATACAATATGTCCTTACAAAATACTATAAAACCAACCGAAAGCGAACTGGAAATACTTCAAATCTTATGGGAGAAAGGAAATTGTACGGTGAGAGAAGTGCACGAAATCCTGACACAACATAAAGAAGCAGGTTATACCACGACCCTTAAAATTATGCAGCTCATGCATGAAAAGGGATTAGTAAAAAGAGATACCAGTTCAAAGACACATATCTATAGTGCACTGGCCAGCCAGCAGAAAACACAGGAACACCTGGTTTCTAAATTAATTGACAATGCATTTAGCGGATCTGCAGCACGACTAGTGATGCAAGCCTTGGGAAATCATACTTCAAGTAAGGATGAGATAGAAGCGATAAAGAAATATTTAAATGATTTAGATTATAAATAATACTATGGAAGCTTTATTAAACAATCTTATACAGGCAACAGGATGGAGTATCCTGCATTCCTTATGGCAGGCCGCACTCGTATATGCACTGCTTTTACCAAGCCAGATGCGTATTTTCCGGCTAAAAGCCAAGCTTAAATACAATTTAGCTTTTGCTGCCAATACGATTATATTTATTTGTTTTATAGCAACTTTCTTATCTGTATTTAAATGGCCGGCAGCTCAGCAGAGTGTATCAACTATGCAGATCATCACAGATACCAATCTATTATCTCATTCCTTTTTATCTGCAATCCTTGTTCCCTATGCGGAAAAAATATTTCCTTTCCTTGTTTTGTTGTATGGTATTGGCTTGCTGATCCAATCTGTTATCGTTTTCAAAGGATACAACAAAATACAAAGCCTTAAAAGAGCAGCAAGAATCAGTATTCCTGAAGAATGGAACCTTCTTTTTGAAGCCTTAACTAAAAAGTTAAATATCAGCAAACACGTTTCCTTTCATTTGTCCAACCATGTTAATGTTCCGCTTGTGATCGGTTTCTTCAAACCTGTTGTGCTTTTTCCGGTAGCCTTGGTGGCACAAATGGAGATGAAACACATAGAAGCCATACTCATTCATGAACTCTCTCATATCAGAAGAAACGATTACCTGTTTAACTTGGTCAGGACATTGATTGAGACCATTTTATTCTTCAATCCTTTTGTGTGGCTGACTGGCAAATTCATAGACATAGAAAGAGAACATGCTTGTGATGATCTGGTGGTTGACCTGACCAATACTCCATTGACCTATGCACATGCGTTGCTGCAATTAGAATTACTGGCTGATCAAAGTTCGCCTGTATTCGCCCTGGCTGCAACAGGAAAAAATCAACATCTCTATCAGAGAATTAAAAGAATCACAGCTATGAAAACGAACTACATGAATTCAAAACAAAAGCTTTTCGCAGTGGCATTGACACTGACCACTATCATTTCATTGGCATGGATCAATCCTGCAAGGAGTGATCAACAGTTAAAACGCTCAAAACTATCAAAAGATACCGCACTTTTATCTCCTTCGCTACAGTTACCTATAGACACGGGAAAAAAGAAAATCAAAAAGGTATATATCTTTAAAAGTTCTGAAACACCTGATTCTATGGTGATACAGGGTCCGGATAGTTTAGCCCTGCGCCATGTATATATTAATCACAATATGCCTGAGCCTCCTGCGGTTATTATGCCCCCTGCACCTCCTGCCCCACCAGCAGTACTCGGTATTGAAGTAGATTCTGTTTTAGGACATGAGTTACCAGTTACGATGATCAATTTCACTGCAGATATTAAAGACCTGGTTGCAGCTAGCTTTTCAGCAAATGAAAGCAAAATAGCAAGTATCGAAGCCCGTATAGCACAAAAAGGAAAGGAATTAGAGCGAATATATAATTCCCCGGCAGAAAAAGCGAAATGGGAAAAGTATGGTGCTGAAATGAAAGCTAAATATGATAATCCTGCGGAAAAAGCAAAATGGGAGAAAATGGCCAAAGAAATGCAGGCTAAATATAATTCTCCTGAATTCAAAGCGAGAATGAAAAAACTTCAGCAACAAGCAGGCATACAAGCGTTGAATGCACAAAAAATGATTAGCTCTCCAGAATTCAAAGCAAGAATCAAGTTAATGTCTGGTGATAACCTTTCAAGAGTAGTCTTCCTGAATGAATCAGAAGAACAGCAAAAGCTTAAAAAAACAGCAGAGTATCAAGAATTGAAAAAGAAATTTGATGAGGATGTGGAGAAGCTGAAAGCTAAAGAGCAGAAAAAAGACGATAATTAAGTACATGATCAGATTATAAAATATTTAAAACCTTAATACACAAATGACCGCAGCGGCCGAAGAAACATCTTCGGCCGTTTTTTGTTAAAAAAGAATAAACGTCAAATGACTTAGTTTTCATAATTTAGCAATCAAATATGCTACAGAAACTTTCTATACGTAACTACGCACTGATCGATAGTGTCGATTTGGAACTTGATAAAGGTTTAAATATCATTACAGGGGAAACTGGTGCTGGAAAATCTATTATGCTGGGTGCATTGTCTTTGATTTTAGGACAGCGTGCAGAGACAAAATATTTTTTCAATCAGGCGAAAAAATGTGTCATAGAGGGGCAGTTCAGACTTTCGGGTTCAGGACTGCAGCCTTATTTTGAAGAATTTGACCTGGATTATCAACAGGAAAGCATTCTGAGAAGAGAAATTTCTATTGATGGCAAGTCCAGGGCGTTTATCAATGATACGCCTGTAACGCTGTCGGTGATGAAGCAGATCGGAGAAAAACTGATTGATATCCATTCTCAGCATGCCACATCAGAAGTAAATGATCCTGGCTTTCAGTTATCTGTTGTAGACACCCTATCGGATCATTTGCCCCTGCTCACTCAATACAGGTTAAAATTCAGAGAATATAAAAAGAATCTTCAGCTGTTGATTAATATGCAAACTTCGGCTGATGAAGCCAGAAGTAAACAAGATTACGAACAATTTCTATTTAATGAGCTGGAAACGGCAAATTTACAGGCAGGAGAACAAGCCGCGCTGGAAATTGAAATGGAAGCCTTGAATCATGCTGAAAGTATTAAAAGAGGTTTATTGAATGGCCATGTTTTACTGGATGGCGAAGAAACAGCGGTACTTCCTATCTTAAAGGAAGTAATTAACCAGATCCAGGCTATAGAGAAATTCAATCCTGCTTATAGTGCGATGAATGAACGTTTACGTTCGGCAATGATAGAGATCAAAGATATTGCAGAAGAAACAATAGTACTGGAAGAAAATATTGTGTACAGCCCGGCGAGGATTGACGAAATTAATGTCAGGCTGGATACTATTTATACCTTACAACAAAAACACCGGGTTACGTCGGTTGAAGAACTACTGGCGATACAAAACGAACTTTCAGATAACTTAAATACACTTTTAAACAGTGATGAAGAGATAGAACGCTTAATCATTGCAATTAATAAGCTAAAGGTTGAGTTGGAAAAGATAGCAGATACGTTATCAAAAAACCGCAGCAAAGCAATCAGTGTTGCCCAGAAACAAGTTGGTGAAATATTAATCCGTGTAGGTATGCCTAATGCAAAGATTAAAATTGAGCAGACTGTAGTGGAAAATTTAAATAAGGATGGGAAGGATATGATCTCCTTATTATTTTCTGCGAATGCTGGCCAGGCACCTGCCCCGGTAGGCAAAGTAGCTTCCGGTGGTGAGCTTTCCCGCTTAATGCTTGCTATTAAATCGATAATATCAAAACATACTTCACTTCCGACCCTGATCTTTGATGAGATTGATACAGGTATTTCTGGCGAAACAGCGCTTCGGGTTGGAGATGTAATAGGTGAACTGGAGCAGAATATGCAGGTTATCTGTATTACCCATCTCCCGCAGATTGCTGCCAAGGGTGAAGCCCATTACTTCGTATATAAGAAAGAAGAGTCAGAAAGGACGACTACTGGTATCCGCAGGTTAAACCCTGAGGAACGAATTTTTGCTATTGCTGAAATGCTGAGCGGCAAAAACCCGGGAGAATCGGCTTTAAAAAATGCACAGGATTTGTTAAGCTTCAAAAACTAAGAGGCAATAATATTTCTTTTCGAAGCGTTATCACAGACAAATCGTGCTGATCATTAAATAATAAAAATAAAAAAATGTACAATTTATTAAAAGGTAAAAGAGGTATCATTACAGGTGCCTTAGATGAGAATTCTATTGCTTGGAAAGTTGCAGAGAAAGCACATGAAGAAGGCGCAACATTCGTTTTGACTAACGCGCCAATTGCTATGCGTATGGGTGAAATTAACAAACTTGCGGAAAAAACAGGCTCACAAATTATCCCTGCAGATGCAACCAGTGTAGAAGACCTGACTAATTTATATATCAAATCTCAGGAAATCCTGGGTGGTAAAATAGACTTTGTGCTACACTCTATTGGAATGAGCGTTAACATCCGTAAAAAGATCCCTTATACTGAATTAAACTATGATTATTTTCAAAAAGGAATAGATGTATCAGCTTTATCATTTCATAAGATGCTTGCTGTTGCAAAAAAACTGGATGCAATTAGTGAAGGCGGCAGTGTGGTTGCTTTAACTTATATGGCTGCACAGAGAACTTATCCATTTTATACTGACATGGCAGATATTAAAGCGATGCTGGAATCAATCGCCAGAAGCTTTGGTTATCACTATGGTTTAGAAAAGAAAGTCCGTATCAATACAGTATCTCAATCTCCTACAAAAACAACAGCTGGTACCGGGGTTAAAGGTTTTGGAGATTTCTTTGATTACGCTGATAAGATTGCACCCCTTGGAAATGCAGATGCAGCGTCTTGTGCAGACTACTGTATTACTTTATTCTCTGATCTGACACGTATGGTCACCATGCAAAATCTTTTCCATGACGGGGGTTATTCTTCTACTGGTGTAAGTGATGAAGTCATGCACAGGTTAGGTGTTGATACTGAGGCTTAAAACGCAATTAACAGCCAGAAATATAAGCTTCTGGAAGCTATTCCATTAATTAACGTTTTTTAACAAATTCAAAGCCCTTAAAGGGCTTTTTTTATTATCAAATAACCAGCAGATCAGTTAAATTAGCTCCATGATTAAATATCTCTTTGGGACAGTCTTGCTTTTATTATTCTGCCTGAACACGCATGCACAAAAGTTGTATACAATTAGTGGACAAGTAAAGGATAAAAAGGGAGAAACATTGCCCGGAGCCGGTATTTATCTGAGTGGGTATACCACTGCCACTGTTACAAATAATGACGGTCAGTTTACCTTGTCCAAGATAAAACCAGGGTCGTATGAAGTGGTGGTACAAATGATGGGTTACCTGCCCTATAGTAAAAGCGTAATCATTTCAGATCACGCGGTGAACATCACAATCACCCTGGCAGAGAACACTGTGCAGTTGAATGAGGTAGTGATCCGCGCTGATCCTGACAGGGAAAAGAACCTTAAATTGTTTGAAGATTTCTTTATTGGCCGCACACCAAATTCTGCCAAATGTAAAATCCTGAACCCGCAGGTTTTGTATATTAAATACGATGGCGATGCACGCGTATTAAGTGTAACTACAAATGAATTTCTGGTCGTCGAGAATAAAGCTTTAGGATACCGGTTAAAATACATGCTTAATCTTTTTGAATATAATTATAACACGAGGATTGTTTACTTCTCAGGCCTTCCGGTATTTGAAGATCTGAAAGGCTCTGGTAGAAAAAGAAGAACCTGGCTTAATAACAGAGAAATTGCTTATGCAGGTTCCCCACAACATTTCTTTCAATCTCTTTACCAGAATAAAGTAGAAGAAAACGGTTTTATCATCTACAAAAGGATTAAGACAAAAAATCCCAACAGGCCATCGGACGCTTATATTGCTTCAACAAAAGCACGGCTGATGAAAAGAATGCATGGAGCAAGCACTATAGGTTCTGTATTCAGCGATTCTCTGCTGATGATGCAGCGCCTCTACGACCTCCCTAAAGAATTTACGACTCTTGATATGTCGGGTGTAGCAACCGATACTTTAGTCAAGAGCATTTATCCCAATATGAAAACCATCAATTACAAAGATGAGCTCTATGTAATGTACACTAAGGAAGAAGAAAGCAATGCTTATTCCAATACTGGTCATTATGTAATGCGGCCTTTAACTATTCCCAATTATCAGATTTCAGTAGTTAGTATGCTAAAAGGCCCCGTTAGTTTTTATCCAAATGGTGCAATACATGATTCAAAAGCTATACTCTTTGAAGGCTTCTGGGCCTACGAGAAAATTGGTGATATGGTGCCAATGGATTATATCCCAATAAATAAAAGATAATTACCTACTCATAATTACTAAAAATATTAGTAATTTTAGGGATGATTTCAGCGGACAAGCCAGAAGAGCAATATTTGAAAGGGAGAGGCGCGCAATTTAACCCTCATAATCATTTCTTAGCCCACTCCTATGTCAAAGAGCATAGTGAGGGAATAGATGATTGGGAAAATGAAAACCATAAGACCAGCTTTATCATAGGCAAGTCTAAGACTATCATCAATAAAGTGACCAGCCCCGACGTGGGTATGGCTTATTCCCTCAACCCTTATCAAGGCTGCGAACATGGCTGTACCTATTGCTATGCCAGAAACGCACACGAGTATTGGGGTTTCAGTGCTGGTCTGGACTTCGAAAGGAAGATTATTGTGAAAAAGGACGCCCCACAACTATTTAAAAAATTCCTGGAGCGCAAAGGCTGGAATGCAGAAACTATTTCTCTATCTGGAAATACCGACTGTTATCAACCCGCAGAACGTGAGTATAAACTGACCCGTCAACTTCTGGAAATTGCCCTCGCTTATAAACAGCCTATAGGGATGATCACTAAAAACGCCTTGATACTCCGCGATCTTGATATTCTTCAGGAAATGGCTAAACTCAACCTCTGCCTGGTTTACGTTTCTATCAATAGCCTGGATGAAAAACTAAGACTGAAGATGGAACCCAGAACCACAACCGTCAGACAAAGATTAAAAGTTGTAGAAGAACTCAGCAAAGCCGGAATTCCGACAGGAGTCATGGTTGCCCCGCTCGTTCCTGGCCTGAGTGATCATGAAATCCCAAGTGTATTGAAAACCATTGCATCCTGCGGCGCAGAAAGTGCCGGCTATACCATCATCAGGCTAAACGGAGCAGTAGGGCCAATCTTCGAAGACTGGTTACGTCAGAACTTTCCCGGCCGTTTTGACAAAGTATGGCATATGATACAATCCTGCCATGGCGGAACAGTTAATGACAGCAGATTTGGAGAAAGAATGAGAGGCGAAGGTAATATTGCAAAAATGATCCACGACACCTTTAAACTGCATTGTAGAATCAATCATCTGAATCTTAAAAGAATACACCTTGACTCTGGTTTATTCAGTATTCCTAAACCACAACTAAGCTTATTCTAAAAGGATAGTCTTTTCTAAAGCTTCACCTGAAAGCGATAGTAAAGGTCTTTCCTGGTTTTTTTTAAACTAAGAAGGCCGCCCTTACAGGCAGCCTTTTATATTTCAGTATTGGAGGAACTTACTCAATACTTCCTTCTTCTTTTTTCTTCTTTTTACCTGGACTCTTGTTTTCAACCACAATCAGGTCAGTTTCCTTATTGTAATCAATCTCAAGCGTATCTCCATCGTTGATCTCCCCTTTCAGGATTTCTTCAGCAATCGGATCTTCCAGATATTTCTGTATTGCACGTTTAAGTGGACGGGCACCAAAGTTAATATCGAAACCTTTGTCAGCAATAAACTCTTTTGCAACTTCGGTCAACTTAACTTCATAACCTAAACTATGAACTCTGCCAAACAATGACTTCAACTCAATATCAATGATTTTAAAGATTTCATCCTTACCTAAAGTATTGAATACAACCACATCATCTACACGATTCAGGAATTCAGGAGCAAAAGCACGTTTCAACGCGTTCTCAATTACTCCTCTTGAATGGGCATCAACCTGGTTAGTTTTTGCATTCGTAGAGAAACCAATACCCTGACCGAAATCTTTAAGCTGACGTGCACCAATATTAGAAGTCATGATGATAATAGTGTTTCTAAAATCGACCTTACGACCTAAACTATCAGTCAGCTGACCTTCATCCAACACCTGTAACAGGATATTGAACACATCAGGGTGAGCTTTTTCAATTTCATCCAATAAAATAACAGCATAAGGTTTACGGCGTACTTTCTCAGTTAACTGACCACCTTCTTCATAACCAACATATCCCGGAGGCGCTCCCACTAAACGTGAAACAGCGAATTTCTCCATATACTCACTCATGTCAATCTGAATCAGTGAATCATCACTATCAAACATGAACCTTGCTAATTCCTTCGCTAATTCAGTTTTACCAACACCGGTCGGGCCTAAGAAAATAAATGAACCAATAGGTTTCTTAGGATCTTTCAACCCTGCTCTTGTACGTTGAATTGCTTTACTTAATTTCTTGATCGCATCGTCCTGACCAATAATTTTAGTAGCAATAGTGTCATACATATTCAGCAATTTCACGCTGTCAGTCTGACCCACACGTTGTAAAGGAATACCAGTCATCATGGAAACAACCTCTGCAACATTATCCTCAGTTACGGTGTAACGTTTAGTTTTAGTTTCAGCTTCCCACTCAGTTTTTGCACGGTCAAGCTCTTCTAAAAGATTCTTCTCAGTATCTCTTAATTTTGCAGCTTCCTCATACTTCTGACTCTTTACAACTTTATTTTTCTCAACCTTGATATTTTCAATCTTAGTTTCAATATCAATGATGTTTTCAGGAACATGAATATTAGTTAAATGCACCCTTGAACCAGCCTCATCCAGTGCATCAATAGCTTTGTCCGGAAGGAACCTGTCAGTAATATATCTTGTAGTCAAAGCAACACAGGCATTTATTGCCTCGTTTGTGTAAGTAACACCGTGATGTTCCTCATACTTTTCTTTGATACGGTTTAAGATCTCAATAGTTTCATCAGGAGAAGCAGGCTCGATCATAACCTTTTGGAAGCGACGGTCTAAAGCTCCATCTTTCTCAATATACTGACGGTACTCATCAAGCGTAGTCGCACCAATACATTGAATTTCACCTCTCGCTAAAGCAGGTTTGAACATATTGGAAGCATCCAGGGAACCAGAAGCTCCACCAGCACCAACAATAGTGTGGATCTCATCAATGAATAAGATTACATCAGTTGATTTTTCCAGTTCATTCATGACTGCTTTCATACGTTCCTCAAACTGTCCGCGATATTTAGTTCCCGCAACCAAAGAAGCAAGATCTAACGTAACCACACGTTTATTGAACAATACTCTTGAAACCTTACGTTGAACGATGCGCAAAGCAAGTCCTTCAGCAATTGCCGATTTACCTACACCCGGCTCACCAATCAAAATAGGATTATTCTTTTTACGACGGGAAAGGATTTGAGAAACACGCTCAATCTCTTTTTCACGTCCTACAATAGGATCCAGACGGCCTTCTTCTGCAGCTTTTGTTAAGTCTCTTCCAAAATTGTCCAGAACAGGAGTTTTGGATTTAATGTCAGATACTTTCTTAGGACTGCTAAAGCTTTCCTCTTCACGGTAATCATCATCGCCACCAGTAGAAGCACTACCTTGAGTTTCATCTCTGAAACCATTTTTATTAACTTCTACTTCCTGTTTGAAGATTTCGTAATTGATGCTGTACTGCAATAATATCTGAGAAGCGATATTATCATCATCACGAAGGATAGACAACAGCAAATGCTCTGTTCCTATTAAATCACTCTTGAAGATTTTGGCCTCCAGATAAGTGATTTTTAATACTTTTTCGGCCTGTTTGGTTAAAGGGATATTTCCCAGATTAACCGTCACACTGGATGTACCTCTTACTGCTTCCTCAATTGAGCGGCGCAATTTAGACGTATCAACCCCCAGCGATTTCAATATTTTGATAGCCATTCCATCGCCTTCGCGAATCAGACCCAACAAAAGATGCTCAGCGCCTATATAATCATGACCTAATCTCAGGGCTTCTTCCCTGCTAAACGAAATCACGTCTTTTACTTGTGGTGAAAATTTAGCTTCCATATATACCTTTTCTTAAACGCAACGCCCCTAAACTATAAAAATGTTTTATAAATAAGCGTCACCTATATGATTTATTTTATCAACAATTACGCCATACAGCGGAAGAAAGATTTCGTTACTGATCTAATTCCATTAAACTTACTAAGTTTTGACACTAATAACAATATTATTTTATTAACCAGAGGAAAATAAATAGTTCTAAAGTACCTTAAATAATCATAAACAGAACCATTTCCAGCCCTTTTGGGAGAATTGTCCCCAAATTGTAATGATTATTATGCCACGAAGCACCTGTCATTTTGTTAGTTACATTGAATTAAAAGCAACAAAATGGCAGTCTTTAATTCGAATTCTCAATCCATTTCCCTATTTTATTAGCAATAGGCTTCAAAATATTGTAATCTGTTTTCCAGATGACCAGTTCATCAGTGATTTCATGGCTGATAGAGCCTATAAACCTGGCATCTAAAAACACCCTGTAACTGGTATCATCTTCCCCAGAGATAATTAACAGATTTCTTTTTTGACCACGGTAATCATCTTCGTAGATGTATTGCTCCATAATTATGCTTAGTATATATTAAACGCAGTAAAGCTCTAAAAATTTCACAGTTATTATATCCTGAACAGCATATTATAACCGATTAAACTGAATAGGTACTTTGTTAATATTTTTCTTATTCTTGAGGGGAAAATATTTCCCTGACTGATCCTTTAATTCTTATCCTGATGCATCACCTCATTTTAGAAAATATTGCCAGACACATTTCGCTTGATCAGGAGGAAATCAATTGTTTTATCAATTGTCTGAAGCAAAAAAAAGTATCCAAAAAAGAATTCATCCTGAGAGGAGAGCAAATCTGTAAATACATCAATTTTGTTCATTCGGGTGTGTTAAGAGCATATTACCTGGATAAAGAGGGCAAACAGTCCACTATTATGTTTGCCGTTACGGACTGGTGGATAACAGATATGTTTTGTTTCATCAATAACCAACCAGCGATGCTGACTATTGAAGCCGTAGAGGATAGTATCATTTTTCAACTATCAAAGGATGATTTGGATAGTTTATATATCAAAACGCCCAAATTTGAAAGGTTCTTCAGAATTATTTTTCAGAATGCTTACATCAGAGAACAACTCAGAACTATACAAAATCTATCACTTACAGCGGAAGAGCGCTATCACATCTTTCTCAATAAATATCCTCAGGTGGTTAAACAAGTTACACAAAAACAAATTGCCTCCTATCTGGGTATTACACCGGAGTTTTTAAGTACGATCCGTGGTGGTAAAAATAGAAAGTAGTGCTCCGTCTACTAAGCTTTCTTAAACTACCTTATTTTTTTCAGCCGTTTTGTTCCCTTGTTTTGTATAAATTAAAAATTAAAGATATGTTAATACTGATAGCCGGTCCTTACCGCAGCGGGACAAATGACGATCCTGAATTGATAGCACAGAATTTAAGCAGATTAGAGGCCGTAGCACTTCCTTTGTTCCGTTTGGGACATATCCCTATGATTGGAGAATGGGTCGCATTACCTTTACTTCATCTCGCAGGTTCAAAAAAACCGGGTGATGAAGCTTATGAAGAGATTTTATATCCTGTAGCACATCGTTTACTTTCAAAGTGTGATGCGGTGTTACGCCTTGAAGGAGCTTCCAAAGGAGCTGATGAGGATGTAAGGATTGCCAAAGAAAGAGGGCTTAAAGTATATTATAGTCTGGATGATGTACCTCATGCAGATAAGTAATAATTAATTTTCGGTTCTTCCTGTTGAATTAAATAAATTATGTGATATATGGCCCTATCAAACGAAATATTTAAGCCCTAAATTTTATTATGATGTTGATTGCCAAATATTTATATAGAAAATAAATTCAACAGGAGGAAACCGAAAATCCTTGAAAGAGTAGGTGTGATTTAAAGTTTTCTGATATTTTTTGATGGATAAAAGTATTCTTTATTATGGCTAGATGCTGGTAGGTTTATAATGGTATAGGAGATCCATTACTATTGTCGAGTTATGCAAAAGCATTTACTGTACCCACCTGTATAAGTGGCGGCTTAGTATGCGCAGTGTATGCACCCTCATGCGGGCCTACTCCTGGTATTTTATCTATTAGAATTAAAGGTTATATTGCAGATTTACAATTAACTCTTGTTGCCCAGCCTGGTGGTGGAACAACAGTTTATAAAAAATATGTGTACGGAAAAAACTGATATGACAAATTTATTGTGACCTGGGAGATTATCTCTCGCAGGCTTAGTCCTTTCAACCTATAACTTCGAGACGAGCTTTCATCCTTTAATAGATTTTCAAACAATCCGTACAAATAGCAGGTATTATATAATAAATTTCGATTATCATTGTTTTATATAGCAAAGGTTAAATCACTTTATATCAAATGACGTTATCAATTTTCCTATACCATGCTTGAAATCAATAACAAAAAAGATATCATTATACCCTTCGGTAAAATCGGAGACAACGACTGGAAAAACAATACCGGTCAAATCATTGACGCCTTTGCAGACACCTGGGAGGAAGAACTCAAAGACCCCATTTCAGCGGATGAAATTAGAACACTCGAAACAAGACTTGGAACCACACTTCCGGCAGGAATAAGTCTTTTCTATCAAACATTCGGTCTTGCCAATATTGGTGAAGAACTCCAGGAGTTGGATCAAATGGGGTGGATGAAGGATATCTGGGCTAACAATCCTCAAAACGGGCCGGACTTTACAAGCGAAGACAAAGAGATATTACCTTACCTGATTACGTTCAGTAACTATATTGGAAATGGAAATATGTTCTGTTTTCATAGTGAAACCAAAGAAATCTATCTTTTTGACCATGATAGTGGCTCCTATATCACAAAGATGTTCAATACTGCAGATGATTATATAAAAGGTTGTTTAATTTTTGCACAGGCTGAGCTTTATGGTGAGGAAACTGACCAGGAAGATGCGGATGAATGGAGCGAAGAAGTTGCAGAGGATCTGTTTGGTAACGATATTATTAAAAAATGGAAATATTAAAGCGAATGTGCCTAAAGATAAGACCAGCCAAATCCTTTAGTATAAGAACTTAATCTTCCCATTTCCAACAAAACATATTTGCCTTAACTATTTTGCTATAACCATGCTTGAAATCAATAACAAAGAAGATATTATTATACCATTTGACAAAATTGGAGACGATAACTGGAAAATTAAAACCAGCCAGATCATTGAAGCGCTGGCTACCAACTGGAATGACGAACTCAAAGATCCTATTTCTACAGCTGAAATTTCAGCGCTTGAAACAAGATTAGGAACAACACTGCCAGAAGGTTTAAACCTTTTCTATCAAACATTCGGTCTGGCCAACATTGGAGAGGAACTTCAGGATTTTGACACGATTGGCTGGTTGAAAGATACTGGCGCTGCTGACCCGGAATACGGATTAGATTTTACACCAGAAGAAAATGAATTACTTCCTTACTTAGTCACTTTCAGTGATTGTCTCGGAAACGGAAATATGTTTTGCTTCCATACTGAAACAAAAGAAATCTATTTTTTCGATCATGACGAGGCCCCTAATATTATCAAAATGTTCAGCACTGTTGATGAATATATCAAAGGATGCCTAATATTTGCACAGGCTGATCTTTTTGGAGAAAATATCGTTCAGGAAGATGTTGATAAATGGAATGAAGAAATCATTGAAAAGCTGGTTGGCAAGAATAAGCTTAGAAAATGGCGATATTTTAGTGGCTGGGGGCAAGAATAGTAGAAAAGTGTAATATCAGCTGTTGTGTAAAGAAATCAATGTAAAATAGCCATATTAAGAAAATCCTTAACAATAGATCAGCCCTATGCCGAACCGCAAAAAAAAATATCGGCAAAAGAAGGGGCCATAGTTCCTATTCAGGATTTCATAATACAAAATAACTTATTTAATCAAAAAGGTCTTTGCTTATTGATACACTTTATGAGTTCGTAAAAAAGCATCCTGATAAATTTCCATAACACTAAAGAGCCTTATTTTTTCAGACTGAATGGATAAACATTTTTATCTATTTCAAGCAGTAAACTATCAGAATTTTTATAATCTACAACATAAACCTTTGATTCCCATTTCTGCATGAGTGAAGCCAGACCAGTGGCCACATCTCCTAAACGTTTGGAGACCAGTTCAATCTTGCGTTTTTTATTGTCAAGGCCATCATCCATTATCTTGTCCACATAGATTGCCTGATTATTATTGACCTCACCCAAAATTATTGATGATGTCGCTTTAGGATGACCAACAAGCAACACAAAGTTTTTCTTAAAATCAATCGCAGCTATTTGTGCAGAAAAATCCTGCTGGTTTGTTCTGAAACGCTTTTCCGTATAATCACCTATTACATTCTCTAATTCTTCTGCACTCACAATTGGTAAAAATGCAATATCTTCATCAAATGGGGCTTTCGTCTTTTCGTCTGATTGTAATACTAAAGCACTGTCTTTGCCCGCTTTCTGAGCCTGCTCAATAAGAGCCCCGTTTAATTTGTTTGCCAGGTCAGATACTCTGTCACTACCCGGACGTAAGGTTGTTTCAAAAGCAAAGCCTTCTTTTATCTCTACCGGGGTACTACAGGAAACAAACAGGCTAATAACTAGCAAAAGAAAGAAAGTAGTATTTAGCAGAACAAACGATTTATGTTTCATAATTTAAATATAGAATTTCTTTATTATTTAATCTTTCCGAAAGATCAATTGTGTGACTCTTGACCCTTTGAGACGATAATTTAAAATCGTAAATTAACATTTGTTCTAATTATCAATCAAAACTAAATAAATAGATTACAAAAAGGAAAAACCGAAAATCCTTAAAAGAGTAGGTATAATTTAAAGTTTTCTGGTACTTTTTGACTTACAAAAGTATTATTTAATATGGCCAGATCTTGGTATGCTTATAATGGTATTGGAGATCCACTTTTACCGGCAAGCTATAATTTAACGTTTGGTAAACCCTTTTGCATTAACGGTATAAACGTATGTGTAATTTATGCACCTGGTGGATTTTCACCCAGTCCTTTATCTTTTAATATGAAAAATTACATTTCAAACGGACAACTTCAACTTTTGCCTCAGCCTTCCTTTCCTGCAGGTGTTAAGAAATATGTCTATATGAAAAACTGATATAACGCTCATATGGAGGATATCCCACCAGAAAATTCTTTTTTAATATCTGACAAACCATTTCTTTACTACCATACCTTGTTTATCTTTGCACCTGTTAATTAATCAGCAGCTAAGAAACAAGGCCATGCCTCTGTGCTTAGCTATTGATTCCTGCAATCAGTAAAAGCCTTTTAAAGGCATAAAATATTAAAACCCAATTATGTCAGACGAAAAAATAATCTTTTCAATGGCGGGAGTAAATAAGATTTACCCCCCTCAAAAACAAGTATTAAAAAACATATACCTTTCATTTTTCTATGGAGCCAAAATTGGTGTTATTGGTCTTAACGGATCAGGTAAGTCATCTGTATTAAAAATTATTGCAGGAATTGACAAAGCATTTCAGGGTGAGGTTGTATTCTCGCCAGGTTATACTGTTGGTTACCTTGCACAAGAGCCAGAACTTGACGAGAACAAAACTGTTCGTGAAGTTGTAGAAGAAGGCGTTGCAGAAATTACAGCGATCCTGAAAGAATACGAGTCTATCAATGAGCAGTTCGGCTTACCAGAAGTTTATGAAGATGCAGATGCAATGGATAAACTGATGACCAAGCAAGGTGAACTGCAGGATAAAATTGATGCAGTAAATGCCTGGGAGCTTGACAATAAACTGGAGCGTGCAATGGACGCTTTACGTTGTCCTGATCCTGACACTAAAATTGGTGTTTTATCAGGAGGTGAGCGCCGTCGTGTGGCGATGTGCCGTTTACTATTACAAGAACCTGATGTTTTATTACTGGATGAGCCAACCAATCACCTTGATGCAGAAAGTATCGACTGGCTGGAGCAATTCCTGAAAGACTACAAAGGAACAGTTATCGCGGTAACCCACGATAGGTATTTCCTTGACAATGTAGCTGGATGGATTCTTGAACTTGACCGTGGAGAAGGTATTCCATGGAAAGGTAACTACTCTTCATGGTTAGATCAGAAAGCAAAACGTTTATCACAAGAAGAAAAAACGGAAAGTAAACGTCAGAAAACACTGGAGCGTGAGCTGGAATGGGTTCGTATGGCACCAAAAGCCAGACATGCAAAATCTAAAGCACGTTTATCCAACTATGATAAACTGGCCTCAGAGGATTCTAAAGAAAGAGAAGACAAACTGGAGCTATTTATCCCTGCAGGACCTAGATTAGGTAATGTAGTTATCGAAGCCAATAATGTCACGAAATCATACGGAGACAAAATCCTTTTCGAAAACCTGAGTTTCTCTTTGCCACCTGCAGGAATTGTAGGGATCGTTGGTCCTAACGGTGCAGGTAAAACAACGCTGTTCCGTTTAATCACGGAGCAGGAAACACCAGATGAAGGAACATTCAGAGTAGGTGAAACCGTAGCCTTAGGTTATGTAGATCAAATGCACAATGACCTGGATGGCAATAAGACTGTCTACGAAAACATTACTGACGGACTTGACAACATTATGTTGGGGAATAAGTCAGTAAGCGGACGTGCTTATGTCTCAAAATTCAACTTCAACGGTGGTGATCAGCAGAAAAAAGTAGGTATATTATCAGGTGGAGAACGCAACAGGGTACATTTGGCAATCACCTTGAAAAAAGGGGCTAATGTATTACTGCTGGATGAGCCAACCAATGATATTGACGTAAATACTTTGCGTGCACTGGAAGAAGCATTAGAAAACTTTGGCGGTTGTGCAGTAGTCATCAGTCACGATAGATGGTTCTTAGACCGTATTTGTACACATATTCTTGCCTTTGAAGGTAATTCACAAGTTTACTTCTTTGAAGGTAACTACAGTGATTACGAAGAAAACCGTAAGAAACGCTTAGGCGATGTAACTCCGCACAGAATCAGGTACAAGAAATTAAGCTAACAGCTGTTACTTAGTTTTTTTATGACCGAAATTCTGTAGACGGTAATTAAAACTAACGAGGAAATATCTGGTAATTTGATTATACTGACTATCAGTGATCGAATTATCAGATATACTTCTAACCAGGTTATTTCCCTGGTTCAATAAATCATAAGCTTGTAAAGAGATGGTTCCCTGCCTGTTCTTAAACAAGATCTTCTCCAAACTAAGATTAATCAGCATTGGATTCGCTACAGCCAGTGAATAACCTGAATTTATCCTCTTGGACACATCAGCACTTAAAGAAAAATTCTTATTCAGAAAAGCACGGCCGCTCCAGTTAAATTGCCAGGTTTCGATATTTCTTAATTTCAATAATTCAATAGAATAGCGATTACTGCTGTAAGTATAAGTTGCAGAAGTAGTTAAAGTTAGCCGGCGCTGGTTCATCCTGAATTTCAAAGACTGCGAGAAATTGATATTTCTATTGGTATTCAGGTCATTATTAGCATATGATATCATATTAATATAATCAAATGTGCCTCTCAACTCTGCATTAAACTTGTTTTTGGCAAAAGGTAAAGCATAAGAATACATACTTCCTATCAGGTATGCTCCATTTGCGTTCTCATAATGTGTTTCCTGTTTTAAGCTATTTAACGTATCTTTTAGTAAGATCACATTACTGACCACCTGATCTTCAACGACAGAGCCGTTTAATGCAAGTTGCAAGGTCGATCCTGTTTGTTCATCGGTATGCTGATAAGTAAGATTTCCGGAATGTGTAAAACTGGATTTCAGGTTGGGATTCCCAATGATGACATTCTGAAGGTTACTAATATTGGGTACCGGTTGCAACTGGTAAAAATCGGGAGCTGTACTGCTTCCACTATAAACAAAAGCTAAATTATCCCAATTAGATAAGTTATAGCTCAGATTGACTATGGGTGATAAGTTAAGTTCAAAATGACTGATTTTAGTCTCATTCCCTTTATATTGTCCGGTGAGCTGACTCGGCTGCAAAGTTAAGCCCAGGCTATAATTAAGCCGCTCAGCCTGGTAACGGTAGTTTACTGCAAAACGTTGAAATAGAAATGCCGACGAATAAATAGAGCTCAGAGAATCTACAACACTACTATTACCAATACTGTTATCCACTTTGGTATACAAGCTATTTCTTGTTTTACTCATCGAGAAGAAATAGGAGAAATCTATATTTCTTTTCACCAGAGAGTCATTGTCAGCACTTAAAGGCTCGCTGTACCTAAAATCGGCTGTAACCAGATTCGTCCTGTTTTCCGCATCAATAAAACGGTTAACAATGGAATCTTTAACCAATTGATTCTGCCTGTTATAATAGCTTAGCTTATTCCGCAGATCATCCTGAACTTGATTGATCCCACTACTCACAACTACGCCTGCAGACATACTTCTGCCCGGTTTCTCCATACTCCTGGCCCAAACAAAATTACCGTTCAGCGCAGGTGTTTTAGTATCCGATCCGCTCTCACTCTGCAAATCCTGCCTGATCAGTCCTGTTTGTTTAGAAAGAATATCCCCATTCCTATTCTTTAAGGTCATAGAACCACCTAAAGAGGCTTGAAAATAACTTTTGTTCGCTATAGATTGTACATTAAAATTAATGTTATGTGTATTGTCAGCCGATTTGCTTGCCGATTGTGACTTATTAAAAATTGTGCCGTCGGTTGTTACTGTTTCAGTCGAATTCAGCTGTTCCGAGATGTTTTTGTTATAACCATAATTGTAGGCTGCACTGGCAGTAATTCCATTTGATAACTTATCTCTATAATTGACACCTGCTGTTGCAGCAGTATTCACTCCTGCTTCGTTATTGGTATTATTAGAGCTGCTGCTAAATCCAATCTGTTTACTGCCTTCCCATAAATTTCCATTCCCCTGAAGACCGTAACGCTTATTTGTCCCCCCACTCACTAGTGCATTGCCGAAAGTCCCTCTATTCTGTCCCGACTTGGTCACCAGGTTCAGCATTTTCTGAGATTCCCCGGTTTTCATTCCCGTAAAATTCGCCTCATCTCCGTAGTCATTGATAATTTCCACTTTATCAACTACACTGGCCGGAAGCTGACTAATAAAGTCTTTGACATTACTGGTAAAAAAGTCTTCACCGTTCACCCTTAATTTCTGCAATGGTTTCCCCATCGTAGTCGCATTACCATGCTCATCGACCTCTATACCGGGTAATTGCCGCAGCAGATCTTCTACCCTGTCATTTTCAGAAATCTGGTAAAAAGCAGCATTATACTCAATCGTATCACGTTTGATCTTAATTGGCTTATCTCTGCCATTAATTACAACTTCATTAAGCAGGTTAGATTCCAGATCAAGGACAATCATATCCAGATCCATAGTCAGCTGTCCTTCTTTAAATTGAAATGATCTGGTATAAGGTTTGAAGCCTACACTCATCACCAGCAGAGAAATCCGGTTGGCTTTAAACCCGGAGAAAACAAATCTTCCGTGCGTATTGGTAATAGAGGTCAGGGTGTCTTTATCTGCAATGATGAAAACATCAGCTCCGGATACGACATCGTTTAAAGAGTCAATGACAGTCCCGGTAAGCCTGTGTTGTGTTTGTGCTTTAGTAGCAAAGCTGCAGAGGAATATAAGGGCATTGAATAAAATTATACATTTTAAATGACTCAAATTTTCAGGAAATTTTAAAAATCTAATCATTCGTCATGCAATCCAATTGGCCATGTTCAAAAATGCAATCCTTGTGAGAAGGCAACATTGAGCCTTCTGATCACAAGTATAGCTGTTTGTTTGAGTTAATCAATAGTTGGCGGAGTTAATTTCTCAACTCTCGGGCCTCTTTTAAAAATTACTAATCCATTGAGGAAGTTACGCAGAATCTGATCACCGCATGGTTTAAAGTTGGGATGGTCTTCACTTCTGAAAAATGAGCCCAATTCACTTTTTGTTACTTTAAAGTTTACCAGTTCAAGGATTTTAATAATATCTTCATTATTCAACTCCAGCGCTACGCGGAGTTTCTTTAAAATGTCGTTGTTGCTCATAATTACATCGCTACTTCTATCTTCACTTTCTTATTTTTTATTTTCTCATTAGCCAGAGCCGCCAGAATCTTAGGAACCATACTGCGTTTTACAGCTACATACGAGCTCTGGTCTTTAACTTCGATCAAGCCCACATCGTCCTTTTCCAGTCCACCCTTTTTAAGCAATAAACCTACGATATCAATTTTGTTGACTTTATCTTTTTTGCCCGCGGCAATGTATAACGTTTGCCACTGACTATCTTTTGGTAATTGATAATTACCTTTTAATTTCTCAATCTCTATATCACTTTTCAGGAAAGGATATTTATCTTCCTCAGTCATCATCAGATAGGAAGTTCCTTTGGCATTCATCCGTGCTGTACGGCCATTCCTATGCAAGAAAGCGTCTTCTGTATAAGGTAATTGATAATGAATAATATATTCTACTTCCGGAATATCAAGTCCGCGTGAAGCCAGATCGGTTGTAATTAGTATTTTAATACTTCCATTCCTGAATTTCAGTAAAGCACGTTCTCTTTCATCCTGCTCCATCCCGCCATGAAAAATATCATGTGCAAGATCTTTATCAATCAGCAAATCACTGATCCGGTCTACTGTTTCTCTATGGTTGCAAAAGATCAATGTGGTTTTATTTCCTATTTTACAGATCAGTTCAAATAAAGTGTCCAGTTTATCTTCTGCGGTAGTCATTACCTTTTTCAGTTTCAAATCTGGTGCAACCTTTACATCTTTCAGGAAATTGATTTCTACGGAAGATTTAAGTCCTGTAAAATCAGGAATTGCCTCCATCTGTGTTGCAGAAGTAAGCATACGTTGTTTTAAGGAACGCATATTGCCAATAATATAGGCCATGTCTTCCTGAAACCCAAATTCAAGGGCTTTATCAAATTCATCCAGTACCAGGGTGGTTATAGAGGATTCGTCAAAGTTTTCTTTTCTAAGGTGATAAGCAATCCTTCCGGGCGTACCAATCAATACAGCCGGTGGTTGCTCAAAGTTGTTTCTTTCTGTTTTTACTGGGTGACCGCCGTAACAGCAATTCACTTTAAAACCAGTACCCATTTGTTTAAATACCTGCTCAATTTGTAAAGCAAGCTCCCTTGAAGGAACCAATATCAACGCTTGTACCCCTTTTGTAGCTGCATCTAAATTTTTTAAAACTGGCAATAAGAAGCCAAGAGTTTTACCAGAACCTGTTGGTGCAAGTAAAACTACATCCTTTCCTTTAGCTGTAGCGGCAATTGCTGCCAACTGCATTTCATTCAAAGAAGCGATTTTTAAATTACCCAATACCTTTTCTACCATCATGCCGCAAAGATAAGGGAATTAAGCTAAGATTAGCGCAAAAGGGAACTGACTGAGAAACTGTTTGAGTTTTTCTAATATTTAAGGAACTTTTTCCTGATTTTGCTCATCCGCAGTTGCGCATTCTTTTCGAGCTTCATCAACATCGTCCCCCTCTTGGTCATCCAGGAAGTCATTTTATGATTTGCCTTTTGAATTGGAGAATAGATTTTTTCCTCCAGGATATCAAGATATTTAGCATTAGACCTGCTTTGTTGAAGTAAGAAGAATTCATTCATCAGTTCTGTTTTCATCTTTAATAGCTTTAAATGAGGACTCGGTTAATTAATTGATTTAACGCCCGGCAACAGTACTATAGTATTGTTATCGTTATCATAAATGTAATAAAAAAAATAAATAGGATACGTATCATTTACACATAAAAAATAAGGTAAAATGTCCCTTAATATTCTTTACGCCAACAAATGGCCGGATAGTTTGTTTCTATTAAATAATAGAATAGTAAACACACCAGAAATCACATTTAATGGACAGACATACCTATCAGACAGGAATAATTGGAAACTGTGCCTTCCTAGCGCACATCAACAAAAACACTAATATTGATTGGTTATGCTGGCCAAGATTTGACAGTTCTTTTGTTTTCGGCGGCCTGCTCGACAAAGAACAAGGGGGAGAGTTCTCCATCTTACCCGGAGGGGATTACACCTCAGACCAACACTACGTTGAAAACACGAATATTTTAAGTACAACCATCAACAGTGAAGAAGGAACGTACCGGATTACCGATTTTGCGCCAAGATTTTATCAGCATGAGCGTTTTTACAAACCGTTAATGTTAATCCGTAAAATTGAACCTTTAGAAGGAAACCCAAGAATTAAAGTAGTTTGTAAACCGGTTTTCAATTATGGCGAAGGAAAGCAGCAAGGGGCAAGGGGCAGCAATCATATCCAGTTTACCGGTGCTGAGAATGATATGCAGTTAAGTACTAATATTTCACTTTCCTATATAGAAGACGAAAAGTATTTTGCACTTAATGACACCAAATACCTGATCCTTACTTACGGACATGATTTAGATGCTCCGATTGAAAGTACAGCGGAAAGATTTTTGACTGAAACCCGCAAATACTGGCGTACCTGGATTAAACACTCTACTATAGCTGGTTTCCATCAGTCATTGGTTATCCGCTCGGCATTAGTCCTTAAAATTCACCAATACGAAGACACAGGAGCGATTATCGCAGCCAGCACTACTAGTTTACCGGAATCTCCCGGAAGCACCCGTAACTGGGACTATAGGTACTGCTGGATGAGAGATACTTATTATGTAATCACTGCGTTGAACCATATCGGTCATTTTGAAGAAATGGAACGCTATTTCAACTATATCACAGATATTTCCTTCAGGGATGATAAGCGTTATCAACCACTTTTTGGTATTGCAGGCGAACGTGTGCTTACAGAGCGTATCCTGACTAACCTGAAAGGCTATATGGGCAATCAGCCTGTGCGCGTAGGGAATCAGGCTTATGAACATATTCAGAATGATATCTACGGACAAGTATTAATTTCTATGCTGCCTTTATATACCGACAACCGGTTTGTTTTTACAGAGCGTAAAGATTCTGCGATCTGGCTTGATTACTTACTGACAAAGATTGAAAGTACTATAGATGAAAAGGATGCCGGTATCTGGGAATTCAGGAACCTCGCCAATATGCATTGTTACACTAATTTATTTCAGTGGGCAGGTGCTAGTGCAGCATTAAAAATGGCCAAAACTATTGGCAATAAAGAATTTGAAGAGAGAGCAAGGTTATTAATTGATAGAGCTTCAGCACATATAGAGGCTTGTTATGATCCGGAAAGAAAAGTTTATAATCATGCTGTAGGCAGTGCGCATCTGGATGCCAGTACTTTACAACTGATCCTGATGAATTATCTCGACCCCGATTCACAGCGGGCAAAAGATCACCTGATTGCTTTGGAACAAGAACTTAAAGCTGCCAATGGCTTGTTTTACCGTTACCGTCATACTGATGATTTTGGCAAGCCTAAAACTACCTTTCTGATCTGTGCTTTCTGGTATGTAGAGGCACTTGCCATAGTGGGCAGATTAGATGATGCGGTCAGAGAATTTGAATCCTTGATTGGCTATGGTAATCACCTTGATCTTTTTGCAGAAGACGTGGATGAAAAAGACGGCAGTCAATGGGGTAATTTCCCGCAAGCTTATAGTCATGTAGGCTTGATGAATGCTGCACACCGGATTGCTATTAAACTAGACAAGCCCGCTTTCTTATAGAAAACGGGCTTGCTTAAATATATTTTGTGGGAGTCTTTTAGCTTTTTGATAATGTTTTCAGAAACTCGCGGACTTCCACAAAATCTCTTAAATAATATCTTGCTGCAGAAATATTACTTCCTACCTTAATGGTATAATCCTCCGGCTTCAGCGCTTTAAAAATATCTTCATCTGTATGGTCATCACCTAAGGCAATAATAAAATCAGGATGGCTGCCATATAACCAGGCCAAAGCTGCTTTCCCCTTGTTAACTTCAATATTTTTAAACTCAATTACTTTATTACCCGGCATCATCTGCAGGCCTTTATCGGCAACTGTTGCCCCCAGGTGATTGATGATCTCATTCGCTCTGAGTTCTCCCAGTCCCTCTTCCACTTTTCGGTAATGCCAAACTAATGAATAACTTTTTTCTTCAATGAAAGAACCAGGAGTACGATCTGTATAAGTATCCAGTACAGTACTTATTTCTTGTTTCCAGCGGTCAGTCAGCAAAGGCAAAGACTTCCATTCTTGCTGATAGTGTTTTTGCCATGCACCATGTTCAGCAATTAAACCTAACTTCAAATGCCCAAACCACGTTTCCAATGTTTCATGTCTGCGTCCGCTTACAATGACTACCTGGTTTGCAGGGTCAGCAGCCAGCTGTTCCAGTATATCATATAATTCTTTATCGGGCGAAGCTTTATCAATATCTCCGTTAAAACCTACCAGCGTACCATCATAATCCAGGAAAATATAACGGTCTGCAGCTTTTGCATAGGCCACTCCTATTTGTTCTCTTATTGCTTTTACCGCATGTTTAGTTAACAATGACTCTTGCATCTGTTTAACTTCATCTAACTTATCCATAAAATTCTTGACCCAAAGGTGTATATCAAATTTCTTTACAATGCCTCTCATCACAGACATTCTTCTCGTTTGCTCTATAACAGGCATATTGATTGCCTCAACGATAGCCCGCATCACATCCCCTATATTATTCGGGTTTACAATCAGCGCATCATTCAGTTCTTTAGAAGCACCAGCCATTTCACTCAAAATAAGTACGCCTGTATTGCCTGCCCTGCTGGCCACATATTCTTTACTCACCAGGTTCATTCCATCCCGCATAGGCGTAACTAAACATATATCAGCAGTATAATATAATGCAGATAAAAATTCCACAGGGAAAGAACGGTAAAAATAATGTACCGGCACCCAGTTTAAAGTCCTGAAGTGTGCATTGATATTACCTACCAGCTGATCGATCTGATCTTTTAATTCGCGGTATTGCGCAACAGTATCTCTGGATGGAACAACAATCATATACAATGATAACTGTTCTATATATTCAGGATGAGTTTCCAGCAGCAGTTCATAAGCCTGTAAACGTTGCAGTATGCCTTTGCTATAATCCAGCCTGTCAATGGTTAAAATGATCTTACAATCCTGCATCGTCTCTTTAAGAGAAACAACGTGTTCGGCCACAACCGGATCATGCGTCAGGTTTTCAAATTTATTTGCATCAATTCCCATAGGGAAGGCTTCTACTACGATCTGCCTGTCTTTATAGGTGATTACATTATTGGAAACTTTTGCTGTGGATAAACGTGAAGCTGCACTCAGAAAATGTCTGACGTCATCAAAAGTGTGGAAACCAAGCAAGTCAGCTCCAAACATCCCGCCAATCAGCTCTTCCCGCCACGGAATAAGACGGAACATCTCATAAGAAGGAAAAGGAATATGCTGGAAGAAACCAATGATCACATGAGGTTGTGCGTCTCTGATCAATTGAGGAAGCAATAAAAGCTGGTAATCGTGTATCCAAACTGTATCACCTTCATTCAGGTGTGCAGTAACTACTGCTTTAAACTTATCATTTACACTTTGATAAAAATCCCAGTATGTTTGTTCAAAATGGGCATAGGTAACCATATAGTGAAATACGGGCCACAAAACTTCGTTGGAAAATCCTTCGTAATAAAGATTGATTTCATCGGGAGTTAAAAATACAGGGATGAGATTGAGCTCGGCAAGCTTCTCGGTTACTTCCTGCTGCCGGTCTTCCGGAACCTCAATTCCAGGCCATCCTACCCAGATATTATCTCCTTTTTTATAAACCGATCCTAAACCGGTAGCTAAACCTCCTTCACTTGGACTCAGGAGATATTCCCCATTTTCTTCTACTATTTTTACGGGTAATCTATTCGAAACTATAATTGTTTTATTCACCATGTTATAGCCTGAATAACATGATTTCTTACATATTGTTTTAATTTTTATGTATTAAAGAAATTACACAAATTAATATTTTTGCACAGCACCTGTTGACAACTATCTGATTGTTAGCAAATAAACAACAAATAATTAATGTATCTTTAACATAATCACCTTAATTTTAGGAAACCTGAATACGGGTTGTTCTTTAACACCAATAACGTATGACCTGGAAAAAATTCAACGGCGAAGTGATCCACTTGCCAATTTTAGAAGAAGTAGAAAAAGCTATCATCAGGGAAACCGAAAATGGCTATCATCTTAAAGTATGCGTAGGTACAGATTCGCAGGTTAAAGGTGCTTACACAGACTTTGCTACTGTGATTGTTCTGTTAAGAGAACAACATGGCGGGTTCATGTATATCCATCAGGAAAAAACCACACAACAAATGAGTATCAAAGAGAGAATGCTCATTGAAGTACAAAAATCCATAGAAACTGCTTATTCAGTCTGTGATCTTCTGGACTTATATGATGTTGATCTGGAAGTGCATGCAGATATCAACACCAATCCGATGTTCAAATCCAACAAAGCATTGAACGAGGCTATGGGGTATATCTTAAGTATGGGGTTTATTTTCAAAGCTAAACCAGAGGCTTTTGCCAGCTCAACTTGTGCAGATAAAATGGTTCATTAGCCAAACAGGCCTACCAGCTTTTAGTAGAAATCAGAGCGCCGGTTTTATGAAGCGATTTGGCTTGTTGCGATGCAGACAGATATTCTTTGAACTCGGCAGCAAGGGCGGCCGATTGTCTGCCCGCGTCACTCACATAAGCAGACCACTCTCCCGCATTTAATTTGCCCGGGCTTTTCTCCAGTGGAATTCCTTTAGTTGTTGAAGGAACAAAATTGCCATAACGATCCCTTTGATAGGGAATAAATAAAAAGTCTGTCAGCCAGAATCTATAGCGCTCCCCTTTAATTTCAAATCTGAAATTATATAATATTTCTCCGCTCGGATGCGATAAGACAAACGCTGTTTTGCTGATCACGAATTTACCACGCTGTTCCAAAGCTGTACTATCTACCGTGAATGGATCCATCTTTTTCAGCTTAAAGAATGCTTTTGCCCTGAAAGCCAGAGAATCAGCAGATACCGGAAGTTGATTTACCACTTCATAATGGATATACTTCCCCATTTCATCTTTTTGTAACTCTTTGATTTCCTTGATATCCTGAGCTACTGCACCTGAAATGATCAGCAGCAAGAATAAAAATAGAAAGGCACCAGGCCATAAGGCCTGATACATTTCGTGGTTATAGTTGAATTTAAAATGCATATACCGCAGCTAATGAAAATTGTGAAGCATTTTTTGTAGGATCAAGATTATTCTTGATAAACCTCGCTGTAGAACCGTTATCAAACCTGACCTCAGGGATAAACGTCAATCCTCCAGCTTTTAAATTCGCAGTCAAGGTGATGGATTTAACATTTGATCCTTCAAGGTCAGGAACATCTTTCGTTTTGAAATACTCTCCTCTCAGTCCTAAAGAAAAATTAGTGGTAAAAGCATTTTGTAAATAAAGCGCAGCTCCACTATATCCTCCATTGTTATTCGTTACAGAGTAATCAGCAGCATTTAAACCAATTTTCACTTTTTCTGTGACCTGATAAGAAGTTGTCAGATCATAAATAGATCCTGTTCCAGTAGCGCCCGACGCTCTTCCAGTTAGTAAATTCAGATAAGCTGTCCATCCATCAACAGGGACAACAGTCAGCTGAGCTCCAAAATGCGTCACTCCATTCACGTCTTTATAAGCATTCCAGTCATTGAATAACCCGACCATTAAAGCAATTTTTGGAGTAAAGGTATAATTCGCCCTGATTCCAGCATTCTGAAAAGGGCCGCTTGTAAAAAGGTATGAAGTTGAATAGTTAAAATTACCAGTAGGTACGATCACTTCATAACCAATAAATGTGCTCATATAACCGGCGGTAAGTGCAAGTTTATTGGTCACCGCATAGGACATGTACAAATTCTGTATATGAAAAGAATTGTCAGCATTCCCGGTTTCTCCTTCTCCATTTGGAATTGAACCATATTGTCCGCGCGGGCCAAATGATAGTTCTCCTACAAAAGATGCTTTTCCTGTAGTTTTCTTTAAAGCCAGGTCAAGCATTCCGATAGATACCGAATTCTGATCATTCGCAAAGCTCGTCCCAATATTCGGCTTTTTAGAGAAATCATACTTGTAATAAACATCGGCCGATCCCGAAATCTGCAACGGCGATGAGGTGGGCGTTTCCTGAGCGTATGTGGCAGCGCTCATGGTAAGTGCAGAAAGCGTGAAAAAAGATTTAATCTTCATAATGGTTAGTTAGGTTGGTTGAGGTTGCAAAGGTTGGTTATAAAGGTCAGGCCAACGGAGAGTTCTCCATTTCAAGCCCGGTTGAAGAGACAATCAAAGTACCCTGAGAATATTTCTCATTATGCTGACTTGCATCCAATCCTTCTTCTTCTTCTTCGGAGGTCACACGAATCGGCTGAATGACATTAATTAATTTGAAGATCAGGAAGGACACCACAAAGCTAAAGGTGGCTACAATCAGTACGCCTTTCAACTGCGTTAAAAAGAACGCTGCATTTCCGTAAAATAAGCCGTCTGCACCTGCAGCATTTACCGTTTTAGTTGCAAATACACCCGTTAACAACATCCCCACAATACCACCTACACCGTGACAAGGAAATACATCCAATGTATCATCAAGGCTGGTTTTAGATTTCCACATCACTGCCAGGTTAGAAATAATAGCCGCAGCAACACCTATAAAAATACTATGTGGAATAGCCACAAATCCTGCGCCTGGAGTAATCGCTACAAGACCCACTACCGCCCCAATACAAAAACCAAGTACTGATGGTTTTTTTCCCATTAATACATCGAAAAACATCCAGGAAAGACCTGCTGCCCCCGCTGCTATGTTTGTAGTTGCAAAAGCAGATACAGCCAGACTATTTGCTCCTAATGCTGAACCCGCATTAAACCCAAACCAGCCGAACCACAGTAATCCTGTACCAATTAATACATAAGGAATATTTGCAGGCGGGATTTCCTGATGATCCTGGTGAACTTTTCTCCTCTTTAATACAAGCGCACCCGCAAGTGCAGCCATTCCTGCAGAAATATGAACAACTGTACCACCAGCAAAATCCAGTACCCCCATTTTAAACAGGATACCATCAGGATGCCATGTCCAGTGTGCCAGTGGTGAATAAACAAAGATGGCGAACAAGACTATAAATAAGATATAAGAGGTAAAGCGTATACGTTCAGCAACAGCCCCTACTACTAACCCGGGAGTAATAATAGCAAACATCAGCTGGAACAAAGCAAATAAGGTGAGGGGAATTGTTGGTGCAAGACTCCATGAAGGGCCTGAATTAACCCCCTGGAAAAACAGAAAAGTCATTGGGTTTCCAATCAGCCCATGGATACTTTCTCCAAATGCAAGACTAAAACCTACTGTCACCCATAGTACACTGATGATACCGGCCGAGACTATACTTTTAATCATAGTGGAAAGCACATTCTTTCTGTGAACCATTCCTCCATAAAAAAAAGCGAGACCTGGAGTCATTAGAAAAACTAATGCAGTTGCTACCAGAATCCATGCAATATCAGCGGCATTATATTTACCAGCATCAAAATCGGCATGTAACGGAACAAAAAGCGCTGCAATTGCGACAATCGCAAGAATAACGAACGGAATTACCTGTTTAAATAGAACTTTATTCATATATATTATATTTTTATTGGTTTATTAGTTGATTTATTACATTATTAACATAAAAATACTAATAAACTTCAACAATTAATAACATAAAATATAAAAACAAACAAAAATCAATTACAAATGCACTCAAAAAACACAAAACAAATCAAAATACACGCAATAAAAATCAATTATTAGAATTTACAACCAAAATAAACACCCATATTTCAAATAAATTCAAAAAAAAAACTAAAAATATATGAAAATTGTTTTTATTCCATTTGTTGATAAAAAACACAAACAAGACAACAGTTTAAACTGTTAATTCCAGTATTGCTACCTTCGCAATACAAATTATGAAAGCATTCCACCTTAAATTCTCTCAATTCCTGCCAATTAGTCTGTCTGAAGCATGGGATTTCTTCTCTTCCCCGATGAATCTGGCTAAAATAACCCCCAAAGAGATGGCTTTTACAGTTACTTCGCCTATTCAAGCAGATGAAAAGATGTATCCTGGAATGATCATTACTTATAAGGTATCTCCAGTTGCGGGAATCAAACTAAACTGGATGACAGAAATCACCCAGGTATCAGATCAGAAATACTTTATTGACGAACAGCGATTTGGCCCCTATAAGTTCTGGCACCATCAGCATCATTTCAAAGCAGTACCCGGAGGCGTAGAAATGACAGACCTGCTCACTTATGGATTGCCCATGGGAATTTTCGGGAATATTGCCAATAGTATATTCGTAGCCCGCAAATTACAGCAGATCTTTAATTTCAGAAGGCAAAAGACAATTGAATTATTCGGGGATTATACCGCAGCAGCAACCGCAGGTACAGGTACATAGGCAGAACCTTGTACTATCCCTCTTTTTTCAATTTCTCTATCAATATAAGTCTGAATAGATGATTTATTTAAACCCCAGTTTGGAGCGATCAATAAATCCCAGTCAGAAATACCGAACAAACGTTGAATAACTACGTCTGGTCTTAATAAAGGAATCAATTTACACAGCAGATCTGTATACTCTTCGAGCGTAAACAATTTAAAGGGCTCTTTCTTGTATTTGGCGCCCATAATAGACCCCTCCACAATATGAAGGTGGTGAAACTTTACAAACTTAATTTTCGGGAACTTATTAATCTCATGAATATATTCCAGCATCATATCTTCAGTTTCCCATGGAAAACCAAAAATCGTATGCACACAAAGATCAAGCTTACTATTATCCAATAATTTAACAGCTTCTACAAACTCCGCATGGCTGCATCCCCTGTTAATCTGGTTTAATGTATCGTCATAAATAGACTCCATCCCCATTTCCAGATCCACATCAAAACGATCAGCATAACTTTCAAGCAAAGCTACTTTTTCCGCATCAATACAATCCGGGCGTGTGCCTACAGAAAATCCGACAACATCTTCACTATTAATAGACAAAGCCTCATCATACATCATTTTCAGATAATGTACCGGTGCATATGTATTTGTATTCGGCTGAAAATAAACAATGAATTTATCCGCCTTATAAAAGCCCTTACCGCGTTCCATTCCCTGCTCCAGCTGCTCCCTGATTGTAGGTAACTTTCTGGAAAGCTCCGGTGTAAAAGAATCTACATTACAATAGGTACAACCTCCATAGCCCTTACTACCATCACGGTTAGGGCAAGTAAACCCACCATCAACAATCACTTTGAACACACGCTGTCCTTTATACTTTTCCTTAAGGTGAGTACCGTAATTATTATAACCTTTTATGCCTGAATCTAATGGAGTTCCCAAATTGCTTTTGTATTATTTTTTTTGCAAAAATACACCTTTTAATTTAAAGTTCAAGCCACAGGAAAGCAACATCTGCCACTACCCGCTACAGACCCCACACACAAAGAGCAATTATTTAATAAGCGCAGGCAGATTTTCACCGCTGCTATTCTTAGTAAACTCAGAATAACTCTTCTTAATATAGATGATCATCTCATAATCCGACATCTCCATAGCCTCCGTACGCGACGGCCTGTACTTATCGATGAAGCGCTGAAGAGGCTCCCCCTTTAAAGAAGTAACACGGCTTATCTTTGACTTAGAAAAAACCTTATCCACATAATTATTATCCTCACCCACCAACAACCTCTTTTGCAACCTGGACATTGGGGCCTTATTCTTGCCAAACAAATTGATAACCTGCAATACATCAACACCAGCAATTGCAGCAGTGCTCATCGTATTTCTATTGTTCTCCGTAGACCGCGGCGACCTTACATAAGCAGACTTCGAAATAAAGATATCCTTTACCCCCGGGCTCTTATAAGCAAACACCGATAAAAACTCCTGTCTGTACCTCAGTGAATCAAACTCATACTTATTCTTCGCTTCAATCTGCACCTCCTGCAAAATAAAAGGCACAGCCTCCAGCAAAACTACCACTGCACCCTTATTAGCCTTCAACGTAAAGTAAGAAGTCACATAATTAGCCCGGCTCACCTTTACCACTTCACCCGCATTAATATCAGATAAGCCAAACTCACCCTTCGGATTAGTAAACACAATCCCATAGCTCGTCGTTACCGTTGCATTCTCAACCGGTGCCCGGGTATCCTTATCAATAACAGTACCCAGTATCCGCTGTGCAAAAAGCTGACAGGAAAAAGAAAAAACTAACGCTAGAGTAAATATAAATTTCATGCCTGCTGATTTAGGAAACCGTGAATAATTTGATCTTATAAATTTAAACAACTTCTAAATATTATCCCATACAAAACAGCAGTTAACACCAAAAAACTTAATACAAGATGACATTAAAACCTCATTTATAATAATGACGCGCATTAATCCGATATAGCTACCCCATCAAGCAATCTAACTTATTTATTCAAGCTAGCAATCCAAGAATAATTTTAACAAGTAATCCAATTTGGCTACTCCAAAATAATCCTGATGGATAGTGAGTTGGATATTAGAAAAACAACTATAATCAGTTAACAATAAGTATTTTGAAATAAAATTTATGAAGGAATTTGGAAATTTGGTTTTGCCGATTACCAATAAGATGCCAGAGGACTTTAACCCATATTGAATATGAAATCCTATTGCATGCTGAACAATGGATTGAGTCAACTGGAGCCTTACTTGTCAAAATTGGAAACCCAATAAAATAGACATCAATTTAAAACAACATATCACAACGGGGCTTTGATACCTAGCGGTTCGGGGCTTTTTTGTGGTAGAATATACCTTAAATAAAAAAGGGATCTAAGGTTAACTTAGATCCCTTTTAACGAATTAATTATTTGGGCTTTTTATTATTTGATAATCAACGGTTGGAGGCTTCCTTACAACTAATGGGAATGACTCAGGGGAAACAAGGCCGGGCTGTTAGTAAATAAATTCAAAACAGCTAAATAACAGATCTATATCGCCCGGGTACTGCCTGAGTACTGCCTGAGTACTCGTTAGGGTAAGAGCAGTGTTAAAGTAACGCGAGAGCATGGCAAGTCCAGGTCAAAACAACTAGTTGAAATGACTTAGAGTATCCATGCTTAAAGGCTGTTTATAGCTTGGTCTTACACCGACCACCACTCAGGCACAACCCAAGCATAACCAGATGAAGATTAATGAAATTATAATTTTCCCTTTGACTAACCCACGGACAACTGCGGACAATTGCAGACAGCTGCGGACAATTACGGACATTTTTTACGCATCAGGATAATCTTTAACGCTAATAGCCTACATTGGTGGAAAGGAATTTATTTATTATGGGAAGTTTAACGGGTAAATTTTCAAAGGGAATCCTGGGCGATTTCATTTTTAAAGCAGCAATCTGGAGTACAGGTTGTTTCAAAAGTTCTGTAAGGGGCATAATGAAACAAGCAATGGAAACCGAAAAAGGCATCAGAGAACTTTCGTAAAAGTAGCAGGCCCGGAAAAATCAGGATCTTTCCTCCCCCTAAGAATTCCGCTGAAGCATTGACCGATCTCTTATCAAAGTAATCAGGAGCGTTTAATAAGGATAAATTGAACTATAAAATCAGGAAGTAATCAGCTTATTAAAGAATCGTAACCAGCTGCTTTGAACTCAAAAAATATCAAACCCAAAACTTGAAATTTAATCCCTGATCCAAGTTTATGACTTGATCCAATTAACCTCCTACAATATATCCAATTAACTGAAAATGAGAAGATAATCAAAAATTAACATATCAAACGCATTAAACAAAAGCAATCTAATTATGGATAGAACCCTAAAATAAGAAACGTAAATATTATCTTTAGAATTATGTGCATATATCTTAATAGCAATATTTTTTTCCAACAAGCTATCCAACTTATTCTTCCAACCAGCAATCCTAATAAGCTATCCAACTTAGCCATCCAACCAGCAATCCTGATAAGCTATCCAACCTATTCTTCCAACCAGCAATCCTGATAAGCTATCCAACCTATTCTTCCAACCAGCAATCCTGATAAGCTATCCAACCTATTCTTCCAACCAGCAATCCTGATAAGCTATCCAACTTATTCTTCCAACCAGCAATCCTGATAAGCTATCCAACTTATTCTTCCAACCAGCAATCCTGATAAGCTATCCAACTTATTCTTCCAACCAGCAAT
>NZ_JBEPPL010000026.1:0-29734 GCF_040547305.1 Pedobacter sp. UYP1
AAAGAAAGAAAGAAAGAAAGAAAGAAAGAAAGAAAGAAAGAAAGAAAGAAAGAAAGAAAGAAAGAAAGAAAGAAAGAAAGAAAGAAAGAAAGAAAGAAACCCCTGTCGAATCGCAGAAATGAGCCGGGTATCAAAAAAAGATCGCTGGATAGTTTTCTGACATTGTTCATTCTTCATGAACGTCAGAAGAAAACTGCCAGCGATCTTTTTTGTATTATTTCAAGAACTGCTTTTTTAAGGATTGCTTTTTGGAAATCCTATGAAGATTGCTTTCGGGATTACCTTCCAGAACTACTTCTTATGACTAAACAACCACGGCAAAAACTTTGGTTCTGCAAAAGTGGAATCCCAGCTGTTATGGTTTGCATCAGGATAAAGCGTAAATTTTACTTCTTTACCAATAATTTTTAACTGGTTAGCGATTGCAGTAGATCCGGCTGGTGGTACCACATCATCTTTTCCACCGTGGAAAATCCAAAGGGGAACGTGTTTGTATTTTTCAACGTTTGCAATGTTATCACCTCCGCAAATTGAGAAAGCAGCGGCGAATGTTTTGGGTTTACGTCTCAAAAGTTCAAGGGTTCCCATACCACCCATAGAAAGTCCGCCAACATAAACTTGCTGATGATCGATATAGGGTTTATCAAGAATATTGTCGATCATTCCTAAAAGAGCTTTCATCGCTTTTGTAGGTTTTCCATGTTTTTGATAATCAAAGATTCTTTTTCCGGTAGAATCTGAAGCCATCTTCACATTAGCCCAAAAACTGTCTTCTGAACATTGAGGGAAAACTATGATTGCAGGGTATTGTTCACGAATATCTTTTCTAAGAAACAGTTTCCCGCCATGTAGTAATTGTTTTTCGTTATCATTTCCGCGCTCTCCACTTCCATGAAGGAAAAACAGGACAGGATATTTTTGTTTTGGATCGAAGTGTTCGGGGAACAAGATACGGTAGGAGATACTGTCCTTGCCGTCAATAAAACTTCCTTTATCGTATTTTTTGAAATCCTGAGCCATTGTTTGCAGGGTAAACAGGAGGGAGAACCAGAGAATTAATTTGAAATGCTTCATAGAACTAAATTAAAAAAACCCGCTTGAAATTAAGCGGGTTTTAATGAATTAATATTTATTTCAATGGCTAAGCCATTTGTAGGTTAGTAACCAGGGCTTTGTACCAATTGACCCTTACTTCTGTCAATTTGATCTTGTGGTAATGGCCAATACTCATCTCGTGGTTTAATCGAAATGTTTTTCAGGTAATCGAAGTATTTACCTTCAAAGTTAAAGTAGCTTTCCAGCGTTGTTTTCGCAACACCCCAGCGTACAAGGTCAAAGAACCTGTGACCTTCCAGTGCCAGCTCTAATCTGCGTTCAAAACGAACTGCATTTCTAGCGTAATCAGCACTAGGGAAAGAAGGATAAAGCCCTACTTTATAAGCTGCTGTAGGTGCGCCGTTCGCTAATTGAGGTGTTATTTTTGCTGCACGTTGTCTCACTGCATTAACCAATGTTAATGCTGTTCCAAGGTCACCTGTTTCTACAGCACATTCTGCAGCCATCAGGTAAATATCAGCAAGACGGATCAGGTTAATGTTTAATCCAGTTACGTTTGGACTTCCTGGAGCTGTTCCGCTGGCGAACTGAGAAACTTCAATGGAGTTTTTAATCGGAAGAAATGGTCCGCCATTACTTGCATCACGAATCCAGGCATCACCAGGCATTACACCCCAATCACGATACGGAGTACCTCTTCTGCCTAAAGTAGATTCAATCCTCGGATCTAAAGCTAAGGCCGTATTCAGTACATAGGTTTTCTTTTGATCTGCTGTTAAACCTAAATCAGAAATATATGGATTGGTACGGTAGCTTCCATCTAACAATGGTAAACCGGCAGCGTCAACTTTGAACGCGTTAGCCAGGTCAATCGTTGGCTGGAAGAAACCACAGCAGTTGATCGGTGCACTTCCAGAAGGGAAGTTCAACATATCGCCCACGTTTCCATTATCTCCACCTGTACCATCCGTTCCTACAGAGTTCTCTACAAAAACAATCGATTCAGGACCATCTTCTTTAGTGATATCGAAGTTATCTGAATAGGGTAAATTGATAAGACTTGGTTTTGCTGCAATGATAGCATTAAACTGCGCATAAGCCTCAGCATATCTTTTCTGATATAAAAATACTTTTCCAAGATAAGCCTGTGCAGCAAATTTATCCATACGTGCCTTTTGGCCTTTTGGTTTCGTTGTACCCAGATTTGCTACTGCTGTTTGAAGATCTGCGATAATGTTAGGATAAATATCCTTATCGTTTGGTACGATAGTTCCGCTTGTAGTAGTTTCAGTAACATAAGGAACAACTTTAAACACCCTTACTAAAAAGAAATAATAATGAGCGCGAAGTACTTTGGCTTCACCCTCGATTTCTTTAGCACGTGCATCAGTAAATTTTGCAGTACCAGCACCACCTTGCAATGAAGCTAAAATTTTCAGGGTGTTGTTACAGCGTTGAATACCTTCAAAACATCTGTCCCATAAATTTGCTAAATTATCATTTGTACTCGTTGGTGCGTGCCTTTCTATAGCGTTCATAAATGGCTGATCACCGTTGCTACTACCTTTGTGAGCATTGTCAGAAGCAACCTCACCAAATAACCACTGGCTTGGAGCAGCACCGTAATTGCCCCATGTACCGTTTACATTACCATTTAATAAGCCATAAGCACCTATCAGTAAGCCTTCAACGCCATCCTGTGTCGTTATTTGTGGTTCCGTCAACTCTCCCTGGGGCTGAACCGTCAGAAATGACTTTTTGCAGGATAGGGTACTGCAAATTATAAAGGATAAGAAAATATATTTTAAGTGTTTCATCTTTGTATCTTTTAATTAAAATCCAACATTTATACCAATTAGGAACTGACGAGGTGAAGGATAAACTCCCTTATCAACGCCAAGTGCTGAAAACGTATCAGCCGGGGCTCCCGCATTTCCAACAGCAGCAGAAGCATCTCTAGTCTGACTTACTTCCGGATCAAGACCAGTATACTTTGTGATCGTGAAAAGGTTGGTTGCACTTACGTAAACTCTCATTCTGCTGATGCCAGATTTTGGACCAAATGCTTTAGCTGTTGGAATTGAATAACCAATCTGGATATTCTTCATTCTGAAGAAGCTGCCTTTTTGTACATAATAGCTGGAAGAAGTATATTCAAGATCAGAGGCTCCAGTATAAGAAGAAGGGATCAGACTTGAAGTATTTGTTGGGCTCCATGCATCTAACAATCTTGTGCTTTTAGCACCGTCAAATGATGGGAAATCTGTGAAGTAACGTGTTGCTTCAAAAAGATCATTACCCTGAACACCGTAGAAGAAGGTTGCAATATCCCAGTTTTTATAAGAAGCATTTAAATTGATACCGTAAGTGAAGTCCGGATTTGGATTTCCAATAATCGTACGGTCCTTAGCATCAATTACACCATCACCATTGATATCAGCATAACGTAAACCACCTACCCTTGCTCCAGCATAAGAAGGATTGTTAGCAATATCTGCTGCACTTTGATAAATTCCTGCTGTCTGGTAACCATAGAATGAACCAAAAGGAGCACCTTCCTGCAGTACACTTGTTTGTAAACTTCTGTAATTGCCATAAACCTGGTTGAAAATACCTGGAGCAAGCTTTACAATTTTATTGACGTTTTTAGAGAAATTCAGGCCGACATCAAATTTAAAAGGACTGTCTGATTTTTTTCCATAATGATAAGCGACATTAAACTCAATACCCTTATTACTCATATCACCAATATTTACATAAGGTGAATTTCCCAATCCTACTACACTTGTGGGTTGTGGTAAGTTATAAAGCATATCCGTAGTTTTTTTATTATACCAGTCTGCCGATCCGTCAAATGCACCATCCAGTAAAGTAAAGTCAATACCTACGTTAAGAGATTTTACCGATTCCCATTTGATGTCTGGATTTTGATAAGAATTTTGCCAAACACCAGTACTTAAGCTATTTCCTCCACCCATTGCATAGGCTGCACTAGAAATAGAACTTTGGAATCTGTTGAGATACTGGTTAGAAGGGATTCTTTGATTACCAGTTTCTCCATAACCTACACGGAATTTGAAGTCAGAGATCCATTTAACATTTTTCAGGAAGTCCTCTTCAGAAACTCTCCATGCCGCACTTGCTGCCGGGAAATAACCATATTTGTTGTTCTCTCCGAAGTTAGAAGAACCATCACGACGAATGGTCGCACTAAATAAATAACGGTCATTATAAGAATAATCAACTTTACCAAATAAAGAGAAAAGTGATCCGATTGCACCATAACTAGAGTTACTAAAATTAGAAGCACCAGTATTCAGGTAATAATAATCCTGGTTTCCTAAAAGGAAGAAATCATTTCTGCCTGCATTTAACTGACGGGATTTGGATTTGATAGCCTCTGTACCAAGTAACACATTCAATCTGTGTTTCTCATTGATTACTTTACTATAGTTCAAAGTATTTGACCAGGTCCATTCTGTATTGTAACCCATATATTCACCCAGGTTATTAGAGTTGTTACCCTCTGAAAATTCCAGGTTTGGATAGCGCATTGATACCCCATTAAAGTTCTCATAACGCAGACCAAAATTTGTCTTTAAAACAAGACCAGGTATGATATCTCCTTCAGCATATACATTTCCAAAGAAGAAGTTACTTTTGTTTTTGTTGTCTTTTGCACGGTAAAGGAAAGCCAGTGGATTTTCAGCATTACCTAACTGGCTGCCGCGGCTTCCTGCAAAATTTCCGTTAATATCATAAACCGGGATAATTGTTGGTATACGATATGCCCAGCTGATTGCACTTCCCTGATCCTGATAATCTCCGGATGTATTTGGATTTACACCCAGGCCATAACCTTCAGAATAGCTATACTGCGCATTTTCACCAAAGCGTACTCTTTTATTAAAGGCAGAAATGTTAGTATTTGATCTGAAATTATAACGCTTAAAGCCTGTATACTTTAACGTTCCTTTTTGATCCAGGTAACCACCTGAAAAAGTATAGGTTGCATTTTCACCACCACCAGTAGCACTTAACTGATAATTCTGAACCGGAGCAACGTCTGTAATTTCGTCAAACCAGTTAGTACCCTGTTTGTTTGCTTTGGTGATTTGATAGAATAAAGCAGGATCACGGCTATAGTTGTATTTTGAAGGGTCGTAATCAGCCGCTGTGATATCCTGACCAGTTTTTCCACCAGCAACCAGGTAATCTGGCAATGTAGGTACTGTACCTGAACCATAATTTGTTCCTGCGGCAATAGTTTTTCCTGCATTGGTATAACCATCGAATACATACTGAGCATATTGCTGCGGATTCATCATTTTTGGAAAACTGCTTTTCCTTGGAACCTGAGTACCATAGTAAGAATCCAATGTGATTTTTGGTGCACCTGCAACTCCTTTTTTCGTGGTGATAATTACAACACCATTGTTTGCTCTTGATCCGTAGATAGAAGCAGAAGAAGCATCTTTCAGTACCTGAAGACTTTCAATATCATTCTGATTAAGCCATGATAATTTTCCTTCAAATGGTACCCCATCGATTACATAAAGAGGTTCGTTGTTGTTGATTGTACTGATACCACGGATTCTGATTTGTGGTGTTGAACCTGGCGCACCATCGTTGATGATCTGCACACCAGTTGCCTTACCTTGTAAGGCTTCCACAGCACTCGCAGCCGGCTGAGCTTTTAAAAGGCCCATGTTCACCACTGCTACAGCACCTGTAAGATCCTTTTTACGTTGTGAAGAGTAACCTGTTACAATAACCTCAGTCAGGTTGTTGTTGTCGGCTAGTAAAATTACACTAATATTGGTTTGTTTGCCAACCGGAATCTCTTTACTGCCGTATCCAACAAAGGAAACAACGAGTACATCAGTTGGTTTTACAAGAAGTGCGAATGCACCATTTCCGTCTGTGGTCGTGCCACCCGGAGCATTTTTGATTTTAATGGAAGCGCCGATGACCGGTAATTTATCATCACTGCCGATGACTTTTCCGGTGATTTTGCTCTGAGCCATTGCGCCGATAGCGAATGACAGGCCCAGGCACAAGAGAAGGAGAACCCTCTTGAAAAGTGGTAGATTTCGTTGCATAAGTTATATTTGGTTTAGTTGAAGGGATAATTAGTTATAAAGCTGTTTTATAGATTATTATTTTAAGGGTGAATAAATAGGTGTATATAGTTGGTAAACAATTTAATATGTGTAGTTCGTACACTATATCTAAACTAAAGAAAGGAAAGATTAAATGCAATAGTTAAAAATATTATTTTTTCTATTTCGGATATTAAAACCACAGACGCTATAAATCAAGGTAAAATAAAAAGATAGTGTTTTGTTTTTAAACAAAAAAAAGCCCCTCAACGATTAGCTGAGAGGCTTTTTGAAATGATATTCTTAAAGCGTAAAACTGAATTTAGCTGTTGAAACGTCTCTTGAATTTGAACCGATAAAGACATTAAAGTCTCCAGATTCAGCTGCAAATTTTAAATCAGAGTTATAAAACTTCAGCATTTCTGTGTCTATAGTAAACGTAATCTTCTTAGATTCACCCTTTTTCAGGAAGATCTTTTGGAAACCTTTTAGCTCTTTGACGGGACGGGTTACCGAACCATAAATATCCTGAAGATATAATTGAACAACTTCATGACCATCAAATTTCCCTGTGTTTTTAACCGTAACAGTTGCTTGGATAGTCTGACCGCTTTTTAGCGATGATTTATCTAATTTAATTGGTGAGAAATCGAAAGAGGTATAACTTAATCCGAAACCAAACGGGTATAAAGGATCATTTGAACTATCGATATAACGTGACTTGAATTTCTCATTCGAAACCCCATCATATGGGCGTCCAGTACTTTTGTGGTTATAATATAGAGGAATCTGACCCACATTTCTTGGGAAAGTAGCTGTCAGTTTACCTGACGGATTGTAATTACCAACCAAAACATCTGCAATTGCATTTCCAGCTTCTGTACCACTAAACCATGTTTCCAGAATAGCAGGAACATTAGCATCTTCCCATTCTAGTGTGAGTGGACGGCTATTCATTAAAACAAGAACGATCGGTTTACCAGTAGCGGATAAAGCTTTTAATAAATCTTTCTGATTCGGTAATAAATCAAGGTTTGTGCGGCTTGTAGCCTCACCACCCATAATTGCACTTTCACCCAAAACAACCACAGCGATATCAGCTTTTTGAGCTGCACTGACTGCATCATCAATTAATTGCTTTGGTGATTTTGCATCTGCAGTAATATCAGCACCATTGGCATTGATCTGTTTTAAGATTGCTGGATTATCTACCAGGTTCGCACCTTTAGCATAAGTGATCTCCATATCAGGAGCGGCATTTTTTAAACCTTCAATTACACTGATGGCTTTTTTCCAGTCACCAGCGGCACTCCAGTTACCTATCATGTCACGTTTATTATCAGCCAATGGGCCGATTAAAGCGATCTTTGCATTTTTCTTTAACGGTAGTAATTGGTTGTTGTTTTTCAATAACACCATCGAAGCAGCTGCGATGTTCTTTGCGTCTAATCTGTTTTGTGCAGAAAGGATTTCTGTTTTTGCAAGTTCTTCATTCACATATTTGTATGGATTTTCAAATAAACCCAATTTGTATTTTGACTCCAGAATCCTGCGGCAGGCCATGTCAATCACTTCTTCTGTGATTTTCTTTTCTTTCAAAGACTGCTTTAAAGTAGTCAGGAAACCTTCACTAACCATATCCATGTCATTCCCAGCTTCCAAAGATCTCGCACTTACCGTTTGTAAATCACCTAAGCCATGTGCAATCAATTCACTCACACCAGTGTAATCACTCACTACAAAACCTTTGAAACCCCAGTCTTTACGCAATAAATCAGTTAACAACCATTTATTTGCAGTAGCCGGTGTTCCGTTAATATCATTGAAAGATACCATTACCGTTTCAGCACCTGCATCAATAGCTGCTTTATAAGGAGGTAAATATTCATTGTACATTCTGATCAGACTCATGTCTGTTGTATTGTAATCTCTTCCGCCTTCTGCAGCACCATATAAGGCAAAGTGTTTTACACAAGCCATAATCGCATCCTTATTGGAAAGACTATTAGTCTGATAACCTCTAACCATAGCTGCACCGATTAAAGAACCTAAATAAGGATCTTCACCAGAACCCTCAGAAATTCTTCCCCATCTTGGATCTCTTGCGATATCAACCATAGGAGAGAAAGTCCAGTTTAAACCATCTGCACTAGCCTCTCTTGCAGCAATACGTGCACTTTTTTCAATCAGATCCATATCCCAGCTTGCACTTAAGCCTAAAGGAATAGGGAAGATCGTTTTATGACCATGGACCACATCATATCCAAATAACAAAGGGATTTTTAAACGTGATTTAGTCACGGCAAGCTTTTGTAATTTAAGTACTGCTTGTGGAGTGAATGTATTGAAAACACCTCCAACCAGGCCTTTTTCAATCTTTTCATTTACCCCTTGACTTAAAATCGGACCTGTTACATCGAAACCAACCGCTGGCAGGTTCAGTTGTCCGATTTTTTCATCTACTGTCATTTTAGACATTAGATTGTCGATGAACGTGTTCATCTTCTGGTCAGTCGCGCTTGCAGCTTTTTTCTGTTGTGCAACTAAAGAGTTTGCACTGAAAAGAGCTGCCAGGAAAAATAAGGAAGTCTTTGTTTTCATTTCAATATATTATATTATCGTGTGTTATTCAGTTTTATAAAGTTTATTCTAATTGACCCTCATTACTTTTGATCTTTCAGAAACTCCATTTTCATTAATTGCTTCTATACAGAAGTAATAAGGCTTTTCTTTATCCATACCCTTATACCAGTATTCATTAGCCTGGTAAACCATGATACTATTGTATAACTTATCAGGCGCAGTGCCTAAATAGATATTATATCCATAAGCACCAGCTACAGTATTCCATCGGATCCATGAATTTCTTTTGTCTTTTTCAGTTCTCAGAACCGTGAAATCTTTAACAGCTGCGGGTTTTTCCCCATTCCCATTTCCAAATACCCTTAATCCGCTGATGGCAAATTTCCCGGTAGGCATATGGATATTCTCTAATTTGATATATCGGGCAGAAACCGGCTGATCCAATTCTATATAATCATGCGGAACATCTTTCCGGTTTGCACTTTTATCCGCTAATATTTTCCAGATTTTTCCATCCACAGAATACCAAAGTTTGTACTGATGATAAATGTCATGCTGCTTTCCTAAAAATTCTGCATCCTGATCCGCATAATTTAGCTGTACCGCATTTACAAGGGATACTTTTCCAAGGTCAGACTGTATCCATTCTCCCTTTTTACCACTTGCCGCACTCCAGTAAGTTTTGATACTTTCATCTACCGCTAAATTTGCAGTATAACCACCCAAAGTGGAAGAAACAACTACCGGCTTATTGTAATTCAGCAACATCCATCCAGTAAAACCAGACTTTAAATGATCTGCAGACTTATTGGGAAGATAATGCGGATAATCGCCAAAAGCAGCATCCATATACATTACATCATCCTTATCGAATCCTGCCGGCCAGATACCCAGCCTGCGTTCAAAATTGTTCTTTACAGAGACAACTATGGTAGAAACATGCCAGTAATTTTTCCATTTGTCCTGAAAAGTAGCCCCATGTCCGGCGCCTCTTGCAAAGCCACCCGGTTTATAAGATAACGGTAATGACTGATGCTCAAATGGGCCAAGCGGACTCTTTGAAATTGCTACACCATCCGCATAACCACTAAACTCCGTGGCAGGAGCACCATACTGTAAATAATAATTTCCATGATGCTTAGTCATCCATGCGCCTTCAATAAAAGGATCAAGGAATGTATTGTCCAGGTTTTCGCCAAAACGCTGCCAGCCAAACCTTTCATCATTCAACAACAGCAATTCTTTTCTTGTTCCTATCGGAGCAAAAGTTTTGCGGTTCAGCTCAACGCCATATAAAGGATATTGATTACTGCTGCCATTGTACATATATAACTTTCCGTCCTCATCTACAAAATGGGCGGGATCCCAGCCACCAATTTCAAACTCATGTACCGTTTCCTTCCAGGAATCTTTTTTAGGATCTGTACTCATCCATATCGGGAAATTTTTGGCATAAGTAGAGCCAAAAACTAACATCGTATCACCTTGTATCCAAACCGAAGGCGCACATAAATCATCATACACCTTATGTTCCGGACGCAGGAATGAACGGGAAACAAAATTCCAGTTGTATAAATCGGAACTCCACCAATAGCCCATCTGATTCGTAGAAAACAAGAAATAATCTCCTTTATAATTTACAATTACTGGATCTGCCGTTGCACGGTGTTTTCCCTGTTCGGTAAAGTGAGGGATAGGGGTATAGCCATAATCCAGGTTAACCGGATTACAATAAGTCAGCTGCTTTTTCTGAGCGAATAAAGCAACACTTGAAATCAAGAAGCATAACAACAGCAGAGTTCTTTTCATGACTATTTTATTTAGTGAGGGCAGGACTTTGAATCCCTAACCTGTTCAATCCATTTTTAACATCAGGGCTGCTCATAAATAACTTCCATAATAATCCGCTACGATAGTTTTCTATCATACAGATAATAGGGCCCTGATCAATTGCCAGATGTGATTTCGCATACCAATTATGCTCTTCACTAAAACCATCTACAAAACCATACTCACTCCAAATCTTGTCACCAAGATCAAAATAGAAGTGTTTCAAAGCTTTCATAGAATATTCAGGCGTATAAGGAAATGCTGATAAAGCAGCAGTTGGGCTGATCACACTTAAGTCTTCTGAAGGAGAGTGTGCCGCATAACCCTGCCAGCTATCACTCGCAGTTAGTCCCCAGCTATTTTCACCATAACCTTTAAAATGTTTAGGGTTCTCTATACAATAGGCACGATTGATTAACGTGTGGTTTTTATTCTGTTCAAAATAATCTGCATAACGATCTTTCAACCCACGCGGATCCAGTCCTGTAAAGGAATATTGTGAAAAGAATAAGGGGCCGCCGAAATCAAAGCCAAGTGGTAAGGTAATCCCTTCAAATTTCTTTCCGTTGAAGAACGTGTTGCTGTTTGCCCAGCCTTCTTCATACACTTTTTTATCAATAGGAGATTTTGGAGAAGAAGCCGCCAGTACATAAGTGATGAAACATTCATTCCATCCTTTAATCGGATGGTTCATGCTCCAGCCGTTGTTAGGACTCCAATGCCAGTATAAAACATTTTGTTGTTGTGTGAACCAGTTCCATTCCACGCCTTCCCACATCCAAAGGATTTTATTACGGATATCAGTCTCCACAGCATTGTCTGCTGTATAATATTGACGTGCCGTTAACAGGCCCTGGAAAAGTAAAGAAGTTTCCACGATATCAGCACCATCATCTTTAGGGCTGAAACGGATCACTTTTCCTGTCTCGCCATTTAGCCAGTGCGGAAAAGCACCATGAAACTGATCAGCCTTATATAAAAAGTCTACAATTTTTTTAGTTCTTGCAGCAGCTTGTTCACGCGTGATAAATTTACGCTCAGCAGCTACAATAGTTGCCATAACTCCAAAACCAGTTCCGCCTATGGTTACTACCTCATTGCCATATTCAAACGCGACATTACTACGTTCGCGGGCCATTCCACTAACAGGATGACCAAAATCCCAGAAATACCGGAAAGTTTGTTTTTGTACTAAATCAAGAAGCTGGTCGTCACTCAGATTTTTCTGTATTTTCATTTCAGCTTTAATACCCTGAAATGCTACATTTTTCTTTTGCGCTATCGCGTGAAAAGTAAGTGTTGTTAAAATAAGGAGGCTGAGTAAAGATTTTAGTTTCATCGTTGGCTTTTAAATTACGTACAGGGTCGGAGCGATGTTAAAAGAGGTTACCAGGCTCAGCCTGGCAACCTCTCATTAGTGTGTTTGATTTGAATTAATAACCTGGGTTTTGAACTAAAACCCCGCCGCTGAGGTCAACTTCTGTCTGTGGAATCGGCCAAACTTCGTTTTTGCCAGCTTTCCATCCTTTAGGGCCGAAAACTGCTGTTCCTCTTCCCTGACGGATCACGTCAAAGTAACGGTCAAATTCCATCGCAAACTCTACACGTCTTTCTCTGTAAATCGCTGCGCGTAAAGCTGTCTGGTCTGTCGTAGTTACTGCAGGTAAGATGTCAGGATTACCCTGACGAGCTCTTCTTCTCACTTGTTCTAATGAAGATAGAGCCTGACCAGTATTACCAAGTTCATTTGCAGCCTCTGCATTCATCAATAAAACATCAGAATAGCGAAGCATACGTACATTTTGTTGCGCACCTTCATTGAAATTACTTACATATAATTTGAAAGGGACATAAGATTTCATGTTGTACATCGGGTTATCTCCAACCTTAGGAATTACATCACCCTCAGGAGTAGTAGTACCTCTGAAAAGAATAGTACCTGATCTTCTTGGATCGCCAGGTTCAAAAGCAGCAGCTAAATCAGCAGTAGGAACATTGAATCCCCATCCACCGCCATTTACACCACTGGTTCCGCGTACACCCTGTACTTGTGAGTATTGAGAATTGGAAGCATCTGGATTTCCAGGTAACAACACACACTGAATTTCAAATATTGATTCAGGTCCGTTCTCATTTTCAAGTCTGAATACTTTTTCATAATCAGGTAACAAAGAATAACCCATTCCCATCACTTGATTCGTATAAGTAGCCACATCACTCCATTTCTTTAAGTACATCGCTACCTTCGCATGTAAAGTAAGTGCAGCACCTTTTGTCGCTCTGCCTCTATCTGCAGCTGGATAAGTTTGTGGCAGAATTTCCGCAGCTTCATTCAGATCTTTTTCAATCTGAGCATAAACTTGTGCAGCAGGAGTCTGAGGTAAGTTGTAATCGACATTCGCATCTTTCGGCGTAGTCAGACGCAATGGAACATTACCGAAAGCGCGAACCAATCTGAAATAAGAGAAAGCTCTTACAAATTTAGCTTCTGCAAGGTATCTCGCCTTTAAAGCCTCATCCATTACAATTGCAGGAACATTATCCAATACCTGGTTGGCATAGTTAATATTTCTGTATTGTCCGCTCCAGAAACCACCGATATTACCTTGTGCAGGATCTACATTAAACTGATCGAAATCGTTGAAAAAACTAGCATCACTAGGAGTACTTCCTTTTTCTGCATCATCAGAACCCATGCTCTCTATTGCAATGGCAGGGAAAGCCGTGTTCTCCCAAGAGCGCAGGTTACCATAAATTGCACTCACACCTTTTCCGGCATCTTCTGCTGTCTTCCAGAATACGGCACTATTTTGTTTACCCTGTTCAGGTACATTTAAAAAGCTTTTTTTACAAGCAGGAATTACAGCAATAGCGACGATTAAGCCTAAACCCAAAACCGCTTTTGTATAAATATTTTTAGTTTGTTTCATCTCTTTGTTTATTTTTTTTTGAAAGATGGAGCCTTTGATGATTAAAATAATTATTAAACCCGAGGGGCAATAATTATTTTAATCAAGTCGGGTTCATGATGTTTCAGATTAAAAAGTAAGGTTAACACCAAAGTTGTAAGTTGCATATAACGGATAAACATTAGCATCAAGACCAGAATTTAAATAGTTGGTTTGACTGGCTAAAATTTTCTCAGCATTATCAACCGGGATTGGTCCGACTTCAGGACTGAATCCTTTGTAACCAAACAAATTGATTGCATTTTGTGCATTGGCATAGAACCTGATCTTTTGGATTTTCCATTTAGTCAGAATGCTTTTAGGTAAAGTATAGCCTATTTGTGCATTTCTCACTCTGAAATAAGAACCACTGCTCACATAGAAAGAGTTTGGTGCTGAATTCGCTGATGAACCGATACTTGCAGAAGGGTAGGTATTTGAAGTACCTTCACCATGCCAGCGGTTATCTACGAAATCTTTAGTGAAATTCTCATTTCCGAAACGGTAAGCCAGGTTAGAGTTATAAACATCAACACCAGCCACACCCTGGAAATCTAAAGCAAGATCGAAGTTTTTATAAGCAAAACTTGTATTAATACCATAAGTATATTTAGGATTAGGATTTCCTAAAGGAACTCTGTCCTGAGAGTTGATTTTTCCGTCACCATTTGTATCTGCATATTTAAATCCACCAGGCTGCGCACCTGCTTGTGCTGGTGAATTTGAGACATCAGCTGCATTTTGGAAAACACCTATAGTTTTATAACCAAAGAACTCTCCGATGGGACTTCCTTCAATTGTTCTGTTCGCTACATAACCATTTGTTAAACCAGTACTACCTCCATAAATAGGAGTTTTACCTGAAAGTACAGAGGTAACTTTATTTTGATTATAACTGATGTTACCACCAATAGAGTAAGTTAAACCGCCGCCTGTTACATCACTCCATGCAGCTGAAAGCTCAACTCCGCTGTTTTGTAAGTCGGCCTGATTACCTATCAGATTATTGGTTACAGTTCCTAATGACATCAGCGCAGGTATCGCGAAAATAGCTCTTGAAGTTTTTCTCGTGTAATACTCACCCTCGACTGTTAATCTGTTTTTCAGGAAAGCAGCTTCAAAGCCTATATTGCTTCCAATTCCTTTTTCCCAGACAATAGCAGGAGGTACAACCATATCGATACTTGCACCAGTAGATGGAAGACCATTAAAAAATGCAATTAGCTGGCCAGTTTGAGAAACGGTAAGCTGGCTTGGATTGATCGGTACACTAGCATTACCCACTTTACCCCAGCTTCCTCTTATCTTTAAAGAGCTGAATACAGTTTGATCTTTCATGAAATCTTCATTCGTCACTACCCATCCGGCACCTATCGAAGGAAAATATCCCCAGGTTTCATTGCCATAGAATTGAGAAGCACCATCCGCACGGATCGAAGCATTTAACAGGTATTTATTCTTGAAAGCATAATTTACCCTTCCAAAATAAGAAGCAAATTTAATCAGAGATCCCTGATCCAATATACTTCTTGTTGCTGCATCACCTAAACTTAAGTATAAATCAGCATCACTGTTGAAAGGTACATTTTGTGCAGAAGCATTTATTGTATAAGCCTTGTTGCTCTGTGCAGACTGACCTAATAATACAGTCAGACTATGATCTTCATTGAAAGTATTCTGATAAGTCAGGGTGTTTTCTACAATCCAGTTTCTGGTTTCCACACGTTTAAGATCCAAAAGACTTACATCATTCTTCTGTGCTGTAGTTGCGAAATAAACCGGGTTATATTTCCTGTTTTCCATCTGACCAAACTCTCCACCTACACTTGTTCTGAAAGTGAAGTGTTTTGCGAATTTTAATTCAGCATAGATATTACCAGTAACTCTATAATCTTTGGTTTGCTGATTGAAATAATCAAGCGTAGCCTGGGGGTTAAATTTAGTACCATCACCTAAATTCTGTAAGTTTGGATCACCATAAGTTCCATCAGGATTAAATACTGATACGGTTGGTGAAGCAGAATACATCTCGTGAAAGATGCTCTGAGGAATATCTCTTGATTGACTTGCAACACCAGTTACATTGTAACCTACTTTCAAATCTTTGAAAATCTGAATGTCATTCGATACTCTTGCAGTATATCTTTTGAAGTTGTTTGTTTTGATAATACCATCCTGATCTAAATAACCCAGGGAAACATTATAAGTCGATTTTTCTGTACCACCAGCAATAGAGATATTATGGTTCATGACAAAAGCATCCTGTAGAATTTGTTTGTACCAATCTGTACCTGTTCCTAAAGCTGAAGGATCTTTAAACAATGGGTCCTGACCGTTTTGAGTATACAACTCATTGATCACTGTTCCATATTCAGTTGCATTCGCCATTTTAACTTTATTCGTTACCGACTGGAATCCAGCATAAGCATCGTAGTTAATCGTAGTCGCTGAACCTAGTTTTCCTTTCTTGGTCGTAATTAATACTACCCCGTTCGCCGCACGGATCCCGTAGATCGACTGTGCAGAAGCATCCTTCAAAACACTCATGTTTTCGATGTCACCAGGATTCAGGAAATTAATATCGCTGTACCATACACCATCTACTACATATAAAGGAGCCTGATTACCGAAGATCGTACCTAAACCCCTGATGCGGATTTGCGGAGCAGAACCTGGCGTACCTGTATTGGTAATCGCTACACCTGCAATCTTACCTTGCAAAGCACTTACCGGGTTAGTTGATGCCTGCTTAGAGATTTCACTTCCCTTCAAACTGGCTACTGATCCCGTCACGTCAACTTTACGTTGCGTACCGTAACCAACTACCACTACCTGGTCTAACTGCTGTGAACTGGAAGCTAAGGATGCGTTGATTGTAGTTTGATTGTTTACAGGAACCTCCTGTGTGTTGTATCCTATATAAGTAAATACTAAAGTTCCGTTAGCGGGAACGCTGATTGCATACTTACCATTCGCGTCTGTTTGTGTTCCTAAGGTTGTCCCTTTTACAACTACGCTCACTGCAGGAATTGTTGTCTTGTCCTGACCATCTGTGATGGTACCCTTAACAGTAATGTTTTGGGCAGATGCTGCGTTAATAAAAAGCAAACATAGAAAAGTTAAAACAGAAAATTTTGTAAAGATTCGTTTCATACTGATTATTGGTTTTGTGTTAATAGTTTGTTAAATCTCCGGTGGATTTGGGTTATAAACAAAGAAAGTACCTCTACATTAATACATCACGCTACCTTGGTGTAAAAAACACAATAAGTATTTAAACTGTAGAAATGCTGCTGAAATACCATTTAAGATAGGATGCCAGACCAGATATGTCGAAAAGAAGAATAGATGTATTTAAAACGTTTTTTAGGCTTTGTGTAGTAATGATGTAGTGCTAAAGCTCCATAAAGAACTCTGCAAGGTTCTTGTCGTGTGGTATATTCAGCTTCTTGCGCAGCCTGTATCTCCGGATTTCAACCCCTCTTAATGAAATGTTCAATAAAGAAGCCATTTCTTTACTGCTCATATTCATGTGCAGATAGGCGCATAATTTAAGGTCGTTCGGAACCAGATCCGGGTGACTTGCTTTCAGCTTTTTGAAGAAACTTCCATGCGCCTCGTTGAAGCTGGTCTCGAATAAATTCCAGTCCCTTTCATCATTCATTCCTTCATCAATAACCTTCTGGATTTTTCTGAACTGGTCATCCGCAAGGGCCTTACCTTTCTCGTCTTTCAGCTTGATCATCTCCTGACTAAGCTTTTGTAATAACTCGTTTTTATAAACCAGGCTCATGGCCGAATTTGCCAATTCCCTGTTTTTACTTTTCAGTTCTGTTTGTAGTCTTTCAGTTTGAATAATGCTGAGTTGTTTCTCTCTTTCTTCTGCCTCTTTTTTCAGGAAAATCTCTTTTTCCAACTCCACTTTAGCCAGGATCTCATCATGATCTTTGCGCAGCTTTAGCTGATATTGTTTCTTAGCCAGTACAAACAGTAAAATAATCAATAATACATAGAGTGCGAAAGCCCAGTTGCTCGCATAAAAAGGAGGGAGGACTGTAAACTCAAACACACTGACTTTACTCACCAGTTCATCATTGATTTTAGCACGGACCAGGAACCGGTAACTTCCTTTACCCAGGTTTGTAAAGTCTTTCGCAGACGAAGGGCTCCACTCAGACCACTGGTTAGAATAACCTTCCAGGTAATACTGGAATTTGATTTTTGCCTGTCTGTAATAAGGAAGCGAAAAGGAGATCCTGATATTGTTCCTTTTGAAAGGGATTTCTACTTCCGAACCACTATTCCCATTTTCACTGATTGTTTTATAAGCATCAGTTACATCCTCTACTTTTCTGATCAGTACTGCCGGTAAAACGGTTTTCTTTCCATGGTCATTACCTGCTATTGCATCATAAATTACAAAGCCATCGTCTACACTAACCAAGTGCATGGTATTACTGATCGGACTGATGTTTTCATAATACTGAACCATTCTGCCGTCCAGTAAACTCAGCCGGTTAGAGTCTATGTTCAATTTACCCGGCTCACTAAAATCGACCATTGCTGTTTTTCCATGGTTGATAAACCAATATTTCTTGACACCAGCATTGATAATCTTATTCGAATTGGCAAAACTTCCCAGTCCTTTGTTTAACTCCTTATAGGGTGTGAAACGATTGCTGATTTCATCATAGAGCATAAAACCAGCATCAGAAGAGAAAACCAGTTTATTCTCTAAGGTAAACAGATTGATATTGTAATTGCCGGGAAGGCCATTACTTTCATCGTAATAATGAGTTTTAATCACCCTTTTAAAATCAGGACTTAGGGTAAGCTTGTATAGACCTTTATAAGCATGACTTACCCAGATGTCTCCCCTGGAATCCTGTTCTACATAACGGGAAGGTTCTTCAAATTTCTGGATTTTAGTAAAATACTTCCATTGCCCATTTGCATCTTTCTGATATAAAACAAGGCCATTATATGTTCCCTGAATCAGGTAATTGGGATTACTATTTAACTTTTTAATAGTCCAGCCTCCACTATTGCTGGAAATCTTTTCAAGCTGATTACCGTTTACTTTAAAACTGCCCACATTGTGGCCCATAATCAGCTGACCATCCAATACGCTCAGATCCCATACCTGTCCCTGCGAATTGGGAACGAGTCTGAAGTCAAAGCTATTGAAGTTTTTGCCATTTCCAGGAACCCACGGACTGTAAAACAGACCTTGATTTGTACCCAGATATATATTATTATTGTAAATCAAACTGGAATAGACTGTCCCAAACTGTCCGGCTTTATCCAGATAAAAGTAAAGCGGGGAGTTCAATTCAACTCTGTCAATCCCATTATCCAGCCCTGCCCAGAGATTCTGCTCATTATCAGTGAAGACACTTAATACCGTATTGTTCTGTAAACCTCTCGACTTATTAATCTGCTGTACAATATTTCCTTCCTGATCAATCAGGATGATTCCATTCAGGATAGTACCAAAAGCATAATACTGATTGTTTATTCTGCTGCCATTATTGAGCTGGAATGTTTTGAGGAAATCATTGGCAGGGATATTAAAAGGCGTGAAAGTCGAACCATTATAGATGAATAAACCATCTTTACTGGTACCAATCAGCATACTTCCATTTTTATAAGGAAGAATCGTCATGATATTTTTTGGACTAGTCAAGTCTGTATGTGGAAGTGGCGTTAAACTATTTCCTTTCAGCTCGAATATCCCTTTATCTAAAATTTCAATTAAAAATCTGCTGCCTACATGGTGCAGGAATAAAAATGAGCCCTGTCCTTTGATCTGGCTTATTTTGTTGTTCTCATATATATAAATCGTAGTGAAAGACTGAAAGATGATTCTTCTGCCATCCACAATAATTTTCCAGATCTCGTCAGAAAGCTGACCCGTTTTAGGAATCAGTTTCACCAATGAAGTATAAGTTAACTTCTTGTTTTGTGTAGACCAATAACCAAATTCACCAAATCCACCAGTATAAACCTTTCCTTTGGAATCAGTGGCTACTGAACGTACAATCTGGCGGTTAGGTAATTGGTATTGCTGCCAGTATTTACCATCATAAGTAAGCAGACCTTGTGTATTACCAAAATACATGATTCCCTGGGCATCTTTAGCGATAGCCCAATTCTGATTTCCAGATAGGTAGACTGACTTTGGGAAATTCTGAACATAAGGAACACCAATACTCTTTATTTGTGTTGCCTTCAGGGACGTACCTGTTAAAATAAAACACAGGAACAACAGGGAATTCAGTAGATAACGGATTTTCATTTATAAAATGGATGCTCAATTATTTAGAAGCCGCAAATTATACATTAAAAATTAGTTTCCCTTTATAAAATCGAACACAACACCTGTGATTTTCCTTTCCGGCCTGCGTTTACACCACATTAAAGCATATTTATCTATAAACGAAAGCGCCGGTTTAAATTTAAACCGGCGCTTTTCAAAAGAAGGGGGATCACCCTTTTTATGCTGATCGTATTATCTGGCAGATTTGAAAGTCCAGCTTTCGTCAAAGAAAGTCCGGTCAGTTCCATCCTGTACCAGGATATATTTCGTTTTTAAACTTACAGGGACTTTGCCATTCGCAGACATCACGAACTTGTTTTCTCCTGTTGGGTCTAACTTTGCAGAACGCCCGTTTGGTGCTGTTTGGCCATGATAATTTACTGTACTGGTTATCATATTGGTGGCCGGATCAATCGTAAAAATCGGGCTGAAACTACCATAGGTACTATTACCGCCATTGTTTAAAATAGCATGTGCAAATGCATTATTACCCGGATCATAAATCGCTACCGTATACGGGCCTTGAGTAATCAGTTGGAATGTTCTTGGATAAGAACCTGTCAGTAAAGGATTCACAGTATCATTCATCGTTCCGGTAACTGTATAAACACCATCCCATTTGTTTTTTAGTTTAATCACGGTAATTAACGTGCCGAAATTACCACTCACCGTAAAACCGCCGCCATCTGTGATGGTAATCGGTAAAGCATAAGTCACTGTCGGATCTAAATTCTGTGTATTGATCTTAATTGGAAACTGAACTTTACGCTGTCCGGCAGGAATCACAACTTTATTAGAAGCTAAAGTATAACCAGCAGCAGGTAGCAACGTATAGTTTTTGTCATTTGCCTTATTATATTTATCCACAGCTGTGCCATCTACGCTGAGTGTTACAGTTACATCCTGCGGGTTTGCATCAGGGGCAGCATAATTTACATTGACAAAGTAATCCGAAGGCACTTCATCCTGCGTAAATGCAGCATCAATTGTATTCCCGGAACCATTTGCGTTAGAAGACCCGATTGGTAATTCAATAATCGGACTGTTTTTAGAAAAATCCGGCTGCGAGGTATCCTTCAGGCAGGCAGAAAAAGAACTGATCATTACAGCTCCAATCAGAAAGGTATAGCGTGATATTTTGTTCATCTTGTTTTATAAATAAAATTAAATACCCTGTTAATTAATGTCCCAGAATATTCTGGAAGTAAACTGGCTGATCGTTCCCTGGCTTAACACATTATCAGGGTTATAATTATACTCGCTTTGGGGATATAATAAACGTACAGGAACTTTACGAACCGATGCTGCCGGATTGTTTGAAATAGGAATATCGGCAGGGATATTCAATCGGCGGTAATCAGCCCAGCTTTCCATATCGTTCAGCCCATTCATTCCTGCCCATTTCTGGATCATAATCAATTTCAGTTTATCAGCCGCGACATCCCAGTTTGCAACATCACTTTTAAGATAAGTGCTTACATTATCAGCGCCCAGATAAGCGAAGGATTGCTGAACAGCAGATTCATACAAAGTGCGGGTATTGCCATTGATGTAAGTACGTTGTGCGGCTTCGGCCTGTAAGAAAAAGGATTCCACATCAGTGAGTAAAGGCTGTCCCATATCTGCACCCTTTAGTAAACCTGTTCCTATGGCTGATTTGAACTCCGGGTTATCCCCCGAATTTGCAGTCGGGCCAAATGGGCTGCCCGAATAAGTGGTGCCTTTACCATCATTAATCGTGGTATAGAGTTTGCCAAGTCTTGGATCATTGTTATTCTGGTAAAAGTTAAGCGCATACTCACTGGCGATATAATAACGGTGGTTATCAGTAGGCGCAGTTTTGCCCAATGGTGAATAACCGAAGGTCGCCCAGAAAGGATTTTGCTTGCCTGCCGAGTTATTGTATCCCGGATTTACTGAACCCGTTTCCCCAACTCCGATATAACCTAAACCATTGGCAGTAATCTTTGCAATTTCTGCACGGATATAAGTTTCTCTGCCTGGGATCTCAGATTGACGGAGCAAAAGACGTAATTTCAAGGTGTTTGCAAATTTTCCCCACTTGCCAGCGTCTCCTTTATACATAATATCAAAAGCGCCGTCTGCTGAAGAAACCTTTCCGGCGTTTGCTTTAAACATATTTGCTGCAGTATCCAGTTTTTTAGCCATGTCTTCATAGATATCCTGTGCTTTATCGTAACCCGGCCTGATCACTGCTGTCGATTTCAAGGCCTGGCTATAAGGGATATTGCCATATATATCTACTAAATTTTGAAAATCATAGACCTTCATAGTTTTTGCTACCGCAATATAGAATTGGTTATTAATTGCAGTGCCTTTTTTTTCTACGTAGTCATAATCTTCCAGGTTATGATATAAGTTAGCCCAGATACTTGTAAGCACGCCGTAGTTGGTGGTAAATTGATAACTGCGTTCTTCAGCAAAAGCAGATACTGCACCACTATAATTCCAATAACCAATCCATGTGGAAGCGAACTGGTAGAAATTAATAGATCCAGTTGTATTCTTTGCTGTTGAATTTAAGGCATTGGTTAAAACCAGTCCCGGAGTTACATCGGTCGGTTTATTTACATTGGTATTAATATCAAGGTAACTTTTTTTGCAAGCTCCTAAAAGAAGCAAGGCTGCGATGCCAATTAAGGCTGATTTATTTTTAAGCTTCTGCATAGTTTAAAGAGTTATAGTAGCGGTAAAGCCATAAATACGTGTTGGCGGAGTTTGATTCAGGTCGTTTGAGCCTTGTGCATTATCAGTGGTTGCATTGTATTCCGGATCACTGTACATATTGCTTTTTGGTCTGAACATAAATAGGTTTCTGCCTACTAAAGCGAAATTTGCTCTTTTAATAAAATGAGTACGTTCCAATAATTTTGCAGGGATCTCATAACCTATAGAGAGCTCGCGGATTTTCCAGAAAGCTGCACTGGTCACATAATTTTGCATCACCCCGTAACGTGTAGTTGAACCCGCCCAGTAGTCAATTCCACCAGTTCTGGTGGTGATATTTGTATTGGGAACGAAAACACCCGGAGAAGTTTCGATCACTGAATTAGGATATACAAAACGTTCACGTCCGTTAGTGGCAGAACCATAACTGATCCCCGAGAAATCCATCGTACTACCCGCACCGCTATACACTACACTTCCACTACGGTATTCGGCTGTTCCTGATAGTGTGAAATTATGATAACTTAAGCTGGAGCTAATACCAAGGATGTTTTTGGGGGTTGTTTGTCCAAAAAGAATATTAGTCTGGCTTAACTTTGGAAAACCAGTTCCCGGATCTACAATGGTTCTGCCTTGTGGATCTGTAGCAAAACCATTCCCCATTAAAACAGGGTAGGGTTGATCTTTAACAATATAGTTATTGTTACCAATGCTCAGATTTGGTAATCCCTGGTAAAGCTCAACTGCTTTGTTGGTATTGTAAGAATAGTTTACGCCAAGGTTCCAGGTTATTCCACGTCCGTTCTGGCTCACAAATGGTGAACCTTTCAGAGAGAGTTCCACCCCTTTGTTTTTTCCAGATCCTGTATTGATAATTGCATTGGTAAAACCTGTTGCACTTGAAATGTTGATCCCTTTCAGAATTTCCTGATCTTTGGTTGTTTCCCAATACGCAGAGGTTTCCATCGTAATCCTGTTGTTGAAGAAACCTAATTCTAAACCAATCTCCGTAGATACCGTTTGTTCTGGTTTTAAATCAGGTGCGTAAACTGTACCACCTACGCTGTAACCCGCAGTACTTCCGTAAGGAAATCCAGAGCCGACGTCAAATGTAGCTTCCAGAGAATACGGATCGAATTGTACCGCATATACTTTTGCTATACCTCCGCGGATTTTACCATAAGAAAGGATCTTACTTTCTTTAAGTGATTTGAAGGCATCAGTAAAGACGAAGGAAAGATCTGCCGAAGGATAAAAGAAAGAACGGTTTTCTGGTGCCAGTCTTGAATCCCAATCATTACGGCCCGAAGCATGCAGGAATAAATAGTCTTTATATCCTACAGTTAAATCTCCGAAAGCAGCAAGCTGTCTGTCTTTTCTGCTTGTCTCTCCAACATTGGCATCACCTGCACGGTAACCTACGTTATAAAAATCTGGGATAACTAAAAAGTCGGTTCCGGCTGATAAGTCACGTATAGATTTTTGAATGGTTTGTGTACCTGCAATTAAGGTGAAATTGAAATCTGAAACTTTCTTTTTGAAAGTAGCCATGAAGTTTCCTTCCATCCGGCTATTAAAATTAGAATAGTCAGATTCAGTAGCAGGAGAGCTTTGAGGGTTTGCAATGGACTTACCACTGTCATGTGCAAAATCAGAATAATTTACTGCTTTTTTGATATACTTACCGTTTTTAGTGAAAGTAGTAATTCCAGCTCTTGCAGTTAAATTCAGCCATGGGGCCACATCATAAGATAAAGATAGATTACCTAATAAATCATCTCTGCGTTCATTGTTGCGTTGTTGTTGCAGATAGAAATATGGATTCAACCCATAATCATTAAAATAGTTGTCTAAACTCCCGTAGACAGAGTTGATATCCTTATATTGAGTAAGCGGGATATTTGCTGGTGTATTAATAATATTATTATAAATCTGTGAATAAGACTTATCATAATTCTTTTGTGTATAGTTTAACGTATAGTCTATTTTTAATTTGTTGTAGATACGTGTTCCATTAAACCTTGCAGCAGTACGGTTGGCAAAATCACCAGGTACATAACCTTTGCTGTTCACACGCTGCACATTGATATAGGTTGATCCTTTATCATTTCCAGTACTATAACTCAGGTCATTCTGCTCATCAATTCCAGTTTGAAAGAACTTTTTCTTTTCGTCAGATAAATTAGAATAAGGAACCGTCTGTATAGAGCCATCTGGTAGCGTGCGTCCTATTGGACGTAAACTGCCATCAAAGCGATCTCCGAAATTCTGGTTTTCAATAGGTGTATACTGAGGAAATCCGTAAACATCCTGTCCTGATCCACCACCAAACTGTGTTTGCATTTTTGGGAAATAGGCCAGCTGGTTTAATTGTGTCGTATTGGTATAGGTAATCTGCGTCTGATCTTTAACACCATGTTTTGTGCTGACAATCATTACCCCATTAGAAGCTTCAGAACCATATAAGGCTGCTGCATTCGCTCCTTTCAGGATGTTCACATTGTCAACATCATTTGGATTGATAGAATTCAAATAACTTAACGGAACTACTACACCGTCCAATACCAATAAAGCCTGGTTGCTACCCTGGAAAGATCTGTTTCCTCTGAGCACAACTCTGATCTGGTCCCCGGCATCGATCTGATTATTGGTCTGTACAATTTGTAGTCCTGCTACTTTTCCTGATAATCCGGCTGCAAGATTTGTAGGTCTGCTTTGGGTAAGATCCTTTGCATTGACTTGTTGTGTCGCATAACCAAGTTCTTTGGCAGAACGTTTAATCCCTAAAGCGGTAACTACAACTTCTCCCAGCTGATGGGCGTCTTCAGTTAAGATAACATTGACAACTGATTTTCCGGAAACAGGGACTTCTTTATGAACATAGCCCATGTATTCAAAAACAAGGATAGCGTTAGCATCAGGTACTTTAATGACGTACTTTCCTGAACCATCAGTATTTGTTCCTTGTTTGGTTCCTTTAATAAATACGCTTACTCCAGGTAAAGATTCTCCAGTATTGCTGGTTACTGTTCCAGTGATCAGCTGCTGATTGGAATCGCCCTGTTTTTCGGAGGATGAGGACTGAGCTGGTTGTACTTCCAGTAAAATATCCCCATTAATGATCTCATATCGGATGTTGTATTTAGTGAGTAAGTCATTCAGTATATTTCTAAGCGACTTATTTTTCGCGTCAATGGAGACTACGGCGTCTGTATTGACAAAGTCCTTACTGTAAATAAACTTGACTGAAGTAATTGAAGTTACTTTCTTTAACACGGTTTCCAGACTTCTGTTTTTTACAGAAATATTAATGGACCGGTCTAATACAACATCCTGAGCTTTGCTGTTTTCGGCGTAAGAAGCGCCTGAAAGAGCAAGTACAATGGCTAATTGACTCAAGGTGACTTTCATAATTTTAAATAAGCCAATACGGTCTTGTAAAATTAAATTCATAAATTTGATTGTTTCTTTTGAACAAATGAGACAAATAATTCCCCTTTAGAGCGGGTAAGACGTTCTATCAGTCAGGGAATTTTTATTATGGACAGGAGTGGTATGAACACTTCTGTTCCTTTTTTCTGAAAATTTATGGGGCTTTTATTTCTGCATAGTGGTTCTGGATTTTGGTTAGGTTGTGGTTGAGTTTAGTTTTTTAAGGTAATTTTATGCTCATCCCTCACATAAGTCGTATGTACTGATCTGCAAATGAGGAATAGAATGTCTGCAAGATTTTTATCTGTAAAATCGGCGGTTAATCGATATTGGTTGAGTTGTATACCCTCTGCTTGTATTTGCAGGTGATAGTGCTTGCTTAAAATACGGGTTACATTTTCAATTGTTTCATTCTCGAAAGACAGGCTGACGTTATGCCACATGGTTAAATCTGCAGATACTGGTGTCTTTAATAGATGACGCGCTACCTTTTGATAAGTAGCTTCCTGCTGCGGAAGGAGCATGATTTCCTCTGTTTTCTTTGATTTGCTGGAGGTTCTTTCCAGTGTTACTGAACTGTTCTCCGATGTTGTTTGATTGTTCTCTGGAATACTGACTGATACCTTGCCAGTGAGCACAGTTACTTTGGTATTGTTTTCGCCAGGGATAGACCGGATACGGAAACTTGTTCCCCAAACTTTGGTTAATACCTGGCCACTGGTGATCTGGAAAGGATGTTTATGGTCTTTAGTTACATTAAAAAATGCTTCTCCCTGCATGGTTACTTCACGGAGCTGACCAAATTTTGAAGGAAAACTTAAGCTGGCATTTGGATTTAGCCATACTTGAGATCCATCAGGTAAAACTTGTTTGAAAATTATGCCAGTACGATTTTTGATACTGACGATGTTGGTTGCGGCCTGTTTATTTTTATAAAAGTAAATAACGGTCAGTAAGCCAGAAACGAGTAAGATACTGGCTGCAATTTTTAAATAGGGAATGAAGTAGTTTTTCCTTTTGATAGCCGTATCCGGCTGAAGGCTATCTTCGGCAGTGACCTGTTGAATCGTGGTATCCATTTCCTCCTTGATATAAGGATCAAGCTTACCCTGCTTCATCAGGTATACGAAAACCTCCAGCTCTTCGTCTGTTGATTTTTTATCAAGGTATCTTTTAACTAATTTTCTGAGGTAGTCTTCATTCATATTTACTGACACTTATTACTAAGACAATAAAAAGAAGTGACAGGGTAGCAGAAATTTCAAAAAAAAGAGTTTTTATCTTATGCTAAATGCTTTTACTATCGAATGCCATCTAAAATGATCATGAACAAGGTTAAAGATATGCCGAATTCTTTTTTGATAGAAGAACTTAATAGTTTCATCGATTGAACCATGTGATTTTTTACTGCATTCCGGGAAATGTTTAAAGATTTGGCAACTTCATCATAAGTTTTTTCCTGTTCACGGCAAAGTTTGAAGATCTGACGCGTGCGTTCTGGAAGTGAATCCATTGTTTTCTTTAAAAATTCAAGATATTCTTTGTGTAATATATCTTCTTCTACCTCGCTTCTGGTGTCAATGAAACTATTGATAACTTCTCCAATAGCTGCTTCCGAACGAAAAACAACTTTAAGACTATTCAATGTATGGTTACGGGCAACGGTATACAAATAAGCTTTGAATGATTTTACGCCCTGAAGGTAAAGTCTGTTTTCCCATATTTTAATAAAAACCTCTTGTGTAAGATCTTCTGCCAGGGGGACAGAGTGCACAAATTTAATGATAAAGTTATATATAGGGCGGTTATACAGGTCGTATAAGCCGGCAAAACCACTTTCATCTCCAGCAATAAGTTGCTGTAAAAGTATCCCCTGATTGTTTTGTGTATGATTTGACAATTTTATATAGCCAGGATTTATAAGCTGCCCGAAATTCAAGCAGGCTCCTGATATCAAATCTAATAAAATATTTAAGGTTATAAAATGGAGTATGATTAATGTGACTGATTAAAATTCTGAATGATAATCAGTCACACTAAATTGGATGTGATTTTATTTTACAGCAACATTTACTTGCTGAGGAACTTTTACGTAGTATCCTGTTCCGTCGTAAGGGCGACGGCGTGGATTGGTTACACAGGCAGCAGAGCAGCATCCTTCTAGTTTTGTGCCGCATTCATCGCACTGGGTAATGTGCTCATTACATTCAGGATTAGCACAGTTGATCATTTTTGCAGTAGTTGTTCCACAGTTATAGCATTTTGATACTATAATGGGGTTTACTGAGTTTACATCTACGGCTATACGATTATCAAATACATAGCATTTTCCTTCGAAGTCTTCTCCACCTGCTTCTTTACCATATTTGATAATACCGCCATGTAATTGATAAACATCATTAAAGCCGTGGTGAAGCAATAGGGCAGAGGCTTTTTCACATTTAATTCCTCCTGTACAGTAGGTAAGTACTTTTTTGTCTTTGTACTGAGCGAGTTCGTTTATTTTGTCCGGAAACTCTCTGAAGTTATCAATATCCAATGTAATGGCATTTTTGAACCTGCCAAGGCTGTGTTCGTAATTTGAACGCACATCCAGGATGATTACATCTTCCTGATCAATCATTTCTTTAAATGCTGCGGGTTCAAGATGTTTCCCTGTCTGTTCATTAGGATTGATAATACTTGTATCTCTTAAACCGGAGTGTACGATCTCAGATTTATAACGGCAGTGCATTTTGATAAAAGAAGGTTCTGGAACTTCATCGATCTTAAATTCTGTCTTTGCAAAGCGTTCATCTGCATGAACTGCTTCCATATAAGCTTTACAAGCAGTTTCTGTACCTGAAACTGTTCCGTTTAAACCTTCGTCAGCAACGATGATCCGCCCGACAAGACCTAATGATTTACAAAATTTAAGGTGATCGGCAGCAAATTGCTCTGCATCTGCTATAGGACTATAGCAGTAATATAGTATTGTATTGAATTTTTCCATAAAAAATTGATACCGCTGCAAACGGCGTTTAACAGCTGCAAATTTAAGAATAAAATCTAAATACTGTGAAAATTGATTTAGATGTGGTTAGGAGAGTTTTTGTTGAGTATATATAGTGTATGTATACATAAATATAGTGTTTGTATATAGAATAGTATAAGTGGAAAAAGGAGAAGTAAGGTGCTGAATAGGGTTTGAATTGATATTTGAGGTGATTTTGGTTTGTTTTGAAAAGGGGATAGGTGTTATTTCCTTTTGTTTGCGGAGGTGAGTGGTAATTGTTTAACCAGATTTTATTGGTTGTATAACAATGGTTTGAGATGGGTTTGAAAGCCTTTGATGCGGAGAAAGGTAATTCCGGAGAAGATAGGGTAGTTTTTTTATGGGGTATGCGCAGATGAAATTAGTACGGTAACAGGTGATGAAGTAAAGTAAAAGCGGTAGAATAACCTATGAGGTCAAGTGATTCTAGTACACTTCGGAAGAAAAGTGCCACTGTAGTGGGTTAGAACGACATTGAGACGGTGCTAGAGTGAATGGGAAATGTTGTGCCCCTGTTTTCTGATGTTTCAGGCAAGTTACTGGCTGTGTTCTCCAGCAGGTTGTAACGGACTTTAAACGGAGTTGATACGGGGTTGAAACGCTTCGAGCCGTATCAACCCCGTATCAACTCCGTTTGAAGTCCGTATTGTCCTATACTGAGATTAGTTTACAGTAGAAAGTAGATTACTAATTTATGTTTACCTAGTTTATTACAATTTCCTGCCCTTAGTTTACAATAGGA
>NZ_JBEPPL010000027.1:0-28155 GCF_040547305.1 Pedobacter sp. UYP1
TTATCGATCTTTGAACTGCTTTTCACTTTGATTAGTGGAAAAAAAATACGTTTATTGAATGATGGGCTTTCCATCGGGCAATACCTGAACTCCCCAGAGAAACTATTACTGAACACAGTGCCTGGCGTTATTGGCACCTTGTTAAGAGGTGGAGCAGAACTGGATTCGGTTAGTGTTTTAAATATGGCAGGTGAGCCTGTTCCATCCATTTACATCGATCAGCTCGATTGTGAAAGAATAGAGGTGAGGAATTTATATGGTCCTACTGAAGACACTGTTTACAGTACGGTGTATAGAATTTATAATGACAAGCCTGTTTTAATTGGCCGTCCTATAGCCAATACCTCAATTTATATTGTCAACGGGTCAGATCATTTACAGGCTGTTGGTATAGCCGGAGAGATTTGTATAGGCGGTGATGGCCTTGCACGAGGTTATCTGCACAACGCGGTACTCACTGCAGAGAAGTTTGTGGCCAACCCATTTGAACCCGGTCAACGGATGTACCGTACCGGCGATCTGGGGAGGTGGCTGGAAGATGGCCATATCGAATACTTAGGGCGTAAAGATGACCAGGTGAAGATCCGTGGTTACCGTATCGAGCTTGGCGAGGTTGAAGAGGCATTGAGAAGTTATTCAGGTATCGAAGGAGTTGTGGTTACTGCTGGTGGTTCAGCAGAAAAGGAACTTGTTGCTTATGTGGTCAGTAAAGAAGAATTACATATTTCAGCTATACGACTTCATTTAAGTAAGATCTTGCCAAATTATATGTTACCATCACATTTTGTACGGTTGGATCATATCCCATTAAATTCTAATGGAAAAATAGACCGTAAATCCCTTCCTGATCCTTCGGGACTGGGACTGGGTACGGGAATTGAATATGTTGCTCCAACAAATGAAATAGAAGAGAAGATTGTTCTGATCTGGCAAGGAATTCTTGGGAAAGAAAAGATAGGGATTAAGGACAATTTTTTTGAATTAGGCGGTCATAGTCTGATAGCTATGAAAATTTTCGCACAAATTCATAAAGAATTCAATATTAAAATGAAGTTAACAGAACTGTTTGAAAAGTTAACAATAGAGGAATTAGGAAAAGATATTTCAAGAAAAATGTGGGCACTGAAAGTCGATAATGAAGATGATATAAGTGTCAATTCTGATGAAAGTTTTATGCTTTAATATATGATAGAAAAGTTGATAGATAAATTAATCAGTCTCAAAGTTAATATTGAACTGGTCGAAAAAGATAAGATAAAGATACATACTGATATCAGTAAAATTCCGCACGATCTTCTTATCGAAATGAAGTCCAGAAAAGAAGACTTAATAAAATATCTGATTGCAAATGCTTTATCTGATAATTTTAGTAAAATTCCTGTTATTCCAAATGCAGCGTATTATGAGTTGTCATCTTCTCAACGTCGTTTCTGGATTATCAGTCAATTTGAAGGAGGAAACACTGCTCATAATTTGCAGGGGAGATATCTGTTTAACGGTGAGATAAATCATAATTCATTGAATTGTGCTTTTAAAGCTTTAATAGAACGCCATGAAAGTTTACGAACAGTATTCAGAATGAATGATGCGGGAGATGTTTATCAGTTTATCCTTTCATCTGATGAAAAAAAATGGAATGTAGATTTTCATGATGTGAGATTCAGGACAAATAAAGATGAAAAGCTGGAACATATAATACAGGCTGCTGCTATTTTACCTTTTGATTTATCTGCAGGGCCTTTAATCAAAACTTCACTTGTACAAACTGAAGATCACCGATATGTATTTATCTATAATATCCATCATATAATAAGTGATGGCTGGTCGATGGGAATAATACTCAATGAATTGTTATTGTTATATGATGTATATCACAATGGAACTCAAAATATATTATTGCCATTAAGAATCCAGTATAAGGATTATGCTGCGTGGCAAAAAATGGAGCTAAGAAATGGGACTTTAAAACAACAAAAAGAGTATTGGTTGAAGCGGTTGGAGGGAGTGCTGCCTGTGCTGGATCTAAAAGCTGATCAAATGCGTCCCGCTATAAAAACATATAATGGCGAGGAGATTTTCATCAGTGTCGATAGCTCTGTTTATCAAGGATTTAAGGCTCTCGTTCAAAATGAGGGGGTTACCTTATTTATTGGTCTGTTTGCAATGATCAATACATTACTGTATAAATATACTGAACAGGAAGACATTATTTTAGGTACACCAATCGCAGGCAGAGAACATGCTGATCTTGAAAATCAAATTGGTCTCTATATTAACATGCTTGCTTTAAGAATGCAATTTAAAGGTGTAGATAGTTATCAGGAATTATTAATCCGGAGTAAGCAAGTTATAGCTGATGCATATTCACATCAGGCATATCCTTTTGATAATCTTATTGAGGATATGAATTTGAAACGGGATCCAAGCAGAAATCCATTATTCGACATCATTTTAATTCTGGAGAATGCAGAAGGAGTAGAAAGTACTGATAAGTTGCCAGCTGAAAGCGATATGGGCACTTATAATGCTGGAAGCAGGGGAGGAAGCAAATTCGATATGACATTCAGATTCTTAGAAAAGAGTGATCATATACAAATTGGAATAGAGTATAATACTGATATTTATTATGAAAATACTGTAAATCAGCTATCCCGGCACTTTATTCAGCTAATGAAAGCGGTTATTGCAAATCCGGGAATTCCTGTTGCAGAGCTTGATTATTTGAATCTGCAGGAGAAACAAAATCTGCTGACTAATTTTAATAGTGAAGCCTTAGCTTATCAAAAAGATAAAACTCTGATACATTTATTTGAAGAGCAGGTCCTTTTATCTGCAAATAAGATAGCAGTAGTTTTTAAAGATAAAGGTTTGACTTATAATGAGTTTAATCAAAAGGCTAATCAGCTGGGACATTATCTTCGGGAGGAGTGTCAGATAAAAAGAGGTGACCGTATTGGTATTTGTCTGGAGCGTAGCGAAATGATGTTGATTGTGATATTTGGAGTATTAAAATCGGGTGGGGTTTATGTACCGATAGATCCTGAATATCCCATAGAACGTATTGAATATATACTCACTGACAGTAATTGCAGTCTATTGATAAATGAAACGGAGCTGCATAAATTTAATGCTGTTGCAGATACTTATAATACAAATAATCTTCCTGTCATTAATGTTGCAAGTGATTTGGCCTATGTCATTTATACATCCGGGTCTACCGGTAAGCCAAAGGGAGTAATGATTGAACATCAAAGTGTGAATGCATTTATTCAATGGTCTGAAAAGGAATTTGGCAATTCAGACTTTGATACTGTATTTGGAGTGACGTCTATATGTTTTGATTTGTCTGTATTTGAGATATTTTTTACTTTGATCAGTGGGAAGAGATTACGTTTGTTAACCAGTCCTTTTTCTATTGGTGATCATTTAGCCTCGTCAGAAAAATTTTTACTGAATACTGTACCCAGGGTTGTAGGGACATTATTAAAAGATAAACTGGAGTTAGGAGCAATCAAAGTTTTGAATATGGCTGGAGAGCCAATTCCTGCCCATTTTAGTAGTTATTTAGATTGCGACCATATGGAAGTAAGAAATTTGTACGGTCCAACTGAAGATACAGTTTATAGTACAAGTTACAGGATTTACAAACATAGTCCGATTTTAATCGGCCGTCCAATAGCAAATACATCGGTTTATATTATAAATGCAAATAATCAGCTACTGCCTCCCGGAGTTATCGGAGAGTTGTGTATTAGTGGAGATGGTCTTGCCCGGGGGTATTTAAACCGGCCTGAGTTAAGCACTGAGAAATTTGTCGCGGATCCTTTCAAATCTGGTCGGCGCATGTACCGCACAGGAGATTTAGGCAGATGGCTTCAGGATGGGAATATTGAATTTCTTGGCCGCAAAGATTTTCAGGTTAAGATTCGTGGGCATCGTATCGAGTTGGGAGAGATTGAATTAGCTCTTTTAAATTATAAGCCTATAGGAAGTACGATTGTAATTTCCAAAACTACAGGGGGGGGCGAACAGGAATTGGTTGCTTATATGGTTAGTGAAGAAAAACTTAATATATCAGCTATACGGACTCATTTAAGCAAGACATTGCCAGGTTATATGTTGCCATCACATTTTGTTCAATTAGACCAAATGCCGGTAAATGCGAATGGAAAGACAGATCGGAATTTACTTCCTGATCCCGAGGGACTGGGACTGGCAACTGGCATTGAATACATCGCTCCACGTAATCAAACTGAACAGCTATTGTGTGCTATATTTTCAACTGTACTGAAAAAAGAAAATATAGGTATAAAGGACAATTTTTTTATACTCGGTGGAGATTCTATCAAATCTATTCATGTGGTCTCGTTGTTAAGGCAAAATGGATATGTGTTAACCATTGGCGATGTAATGCATTATCCTGTGATAGAATATTTGGTCGGAAGATTGAAATTAGTAAGCCGTGTTGCCAATCAGGGATTGGTTATCGGGACGGTTGCTTTAGGGCCTATTCAGCGTTATTTCCTGGAACAGACAACTCTTGATCATCATCATTTTAACCAATCGGTTTTATTAACCAGTAAAGTACCTATTTCTGAAAGTGCTTTAAATGCAGCTTTGGATAAATTGGTGGAGCACCACGATACTTTGCGTATGGTTTATCATAGAGGATTATCTGGCTGGGAGCAGGAAAATCTGGGTCTTGGTTATGGTTATTCTATAGAGGTAGTTACTGCTATTCCTGAAGATTTTATATTCGAAGAATATTGTACTACTATACAGTCGGGTTTTGATCTCTCAGCAGGGCCGTTGTTTAAAGCAATACTTTTCCGTGATAATACAAGCGACCGCTTATTATTGATTTGTCATCACTTAGTTATTGATGGCGTATCCTGGCGTATTCTATTTGAAGATCTATCGGCTTTGTATGAACAACATAATTCTGGACAAGATTTAATACTTCCACAAAAGACGGATTCTTTTTATTACTGGCAGGAACAGATTGGGCTATACGCAAACAGTGCTGGCCTGGAACAAGAGCGTACATACTGGAAGGAAATTGCTGAATCTGGCTATGAAACGCTTTCAGCTGATAATATTGATGGAAGTAACAAAATGAAAGATGCAGTCTCAGCCTCCTTTGTGTTGGATAAGGAGCTTACCGCCACTTTATTAACTGGCTGTTACCGTGCTTACCAGACTGATACGAATGATATTTTACTGACAGGTCTTGGTTTGGCCTTAAAAGATGTTTTTGGTTTGAAAAAAGTGCTGATTAATTTGGAGGGGCATGGCAGAGAAGATATAGGAAGCGACGTTGATATAAGCCGTACGGTAGGATGGTTCACCACAATGTACCCCGTGCTTATTGATCTGGAAGAGAAAGATGACCTGATTTCTGGTTTGATTGCCGTGAAGGAAAATCTGCGTCGTGTTCCCAATAAGGGAATTGGCTATGGTATTTTAGCAGCGAGTGGAAAAGAGTTTAATGCATTGCATCCTGAGATTACATTTAATTACCTTGGAGATTTTGGATCAGGCGTATCTGGTACAGATGGCCAGGAGTTATTTAGTTTTAGTGGAGAATCTCGTGGTGATGAAGTTTCAGGAGAGATGAATCGCTGGGAAGTACTGAGTGTTTCCGGAATCATTGCAGAAGGAATTTTGCGTATATCGCTAACTTACAGCCGTGAGCAATACGCAGAACAACGTATTCTGAAATTGCTTGATGCCTACAATTCTAATTTGAAAGATCTGATACTTAACTTGTCATTGGCCGTGAATTCAGCCACTGTCGTAAATACGAATTTAACGGATGTGTCTTATAATCAGTTGTTTTATGCGTGCGAATGGGGGCCTGAGGATAGTGTCGTACAAGCTCTCAGCCAATACGACGACATTGATGAGAATATATTCAGCCTTGCAGTAAAACAATTGATTAGTCGTCATGAAAGCTTTCGGACGATATTTGTAAATATAGACGGGCTTTTAAAACAAAAGGTTATAACTGCAGATGAACTTGATTTCAATATGGAAAAGACTATTCATATTGATTCTCATGAAATGTTGGATGAGGTAATTAAAAAGGGACAGACAGATCCGTTTGACTTGTCTAAGGCACCGTTATTTTCGGTTAAAATATTAAAGCTTTTGAATGCGGGCTATTTTGTATTGATTACCATGAGACATATAATTTCTGACGGATATTCTGTTGGTATTTTAGATAATGAATTAAAGCAGTTATATGTAAGTATTTCACAAAATAAAGAAGTAGAATTAAAGCCACTAACCTTTCAATATGAAGATTTTTCGATCTGGCAAAATACATTTTTTAACTCCAGTTCAAGTTTAAAACATAAGGAATACTGGATAAGAAAATTGAATGGATTTAATCCCTCAATTAGCGAGGTTTCAGGTATGAATGGATTAGAAGTTACTAATGATCAGAAGAGATCAGCTGGTATCATAAATATTATAATTGATAAAGAATTTTATCAGGATATGCGCCAGTTTTCAGTAGATCATAATTTAACAATCAATGCACTGCTGCTGGGAGGAGTATCAATATTTTTATGCTGGCTAACTGGTAAAACTGATATGACGCTGACCATGGCTATTTCAGCCAGATATTCCGAATATCTTGAAAAGAAAGATATCAGTGGTCTTATAGGCTGTTTTGTGAATTTACTATTTGTAAGGATTAAATTAGATCGGGAAACAGCTATCCTGGCTAATCTAAAGAACATTCAGCAAGATTTTCTTGAGGATTTAAGCTATGGAGATTATCCTTTTACTATGCTAATGAATCAGTTACCTGACATAATTCCATCTAAGCAACTTTCTGACTCATTTTTCTATTACAATTATGATAACTACGATTTTTTAAAAGGCAATAAAAACACTGAAAATCATGATGTTGTTGATCAAAAAGAAGAAGATTCAGAACAAAAAAGAGCGGGAATTGAAATCAAAGATTTTGAAGATTCTATTGTTTTAAAATTGAGTTTGGGCCGCATTTGTAACGATTATAGTCGTATCGATGAGATTAAATATTATTATTTGTATGCTTTAAAACAAATAATATATAATTCTCAGCTAACAGTCCGGCAAACAATAAATAATGAATAGTCTGATTTATTATTTTAACCTATTGTGTTTTTTTTTATTTCTTTAAAAAGAGTAATGTTAAATAATAATGCTTTTATTTTATGTTTAGAAATATTAAAATTAACCATTTTAATAAAAAAATCAATAGTATGTGTAACTTACGATAGGTTTTAATTACATAAAGTGCAGGAGGTTTGGTGAACTGTTTTATCTGATAACATTAGTTTAAACATAATATTAATTAATCATAACGAGTAAATGTTGAAAATATGAGAAGCATATTAAGAATGGTAATGCCGCTAATTGGAGTCGCTGGATTAGTGAAATTTATGTTCCTGGGAATTTTTTCGGGATTATTTAGTTTTTTATTTATTACTTTTTTAACTAAAGTTGTCGGGCTTATCATTTCCGGGTCCTTAACTACAATCAGCAAAGAGTATATTATAATTTTTGCATTCATAATTCTATTTTTTGTATGGATTAGAAAAATGCTTTCATTGGGAATTGTTACTCTGTCTCAAAGAATTTTCTGGACACTGAGAAAGCAAATTCTGAACTCTGTTTTAAATGCTAATTATGAGCAGTTGTCTAAAAGAAAAATTAAAGTTCATGCAGCTATATTGAGTGACGTATATGTGCTTACTGATGCTTCAATGAATATAATTAGTTTTTTTATATCGCTTGTAATGGGGGTTGCTTGTCTTATTTATCTGGCTTCGATTTCATTCGTATTGTTTTTGATTACTGTTGTAGTTGCATTTATGGGAGCTGCTGTTTATCACTTTGGCTCCATAAAAAACAATAAAGAACTTGAAGTCTATCGTTCTCTTGAGAATAAATTTTTGGAAAGCCTTAATGCTATTTTGGATGGATTTAAAGAAATCTATATGGAGCCCAAAAAAGGCCGGGCTATTTATGATAATAAAATAAATTTTATTGCTAAAGATTCCTATAAAAATAACATATCAGCTTTTACAGGATTTCTCCGGAACCAGATTACCGGGCAGGTTCTTTTTTATCTTCTTATTGCTTCTGTACTACTTGTTTTTAGTATTATCCTTAAAATAAAAGCAACTGACATCGTAAGTTTCGTTTTTACTTTACTTTATCTTTTGGGAGCTATTGAAACCATCATGGTATTATTGCCCGGATTGGTGAGAGCCCGGATTGCATGTAATCATTTAATTGATCTGAAAAATGAACTGGAAGAAGCTAATTTCAGTAATCCGATACCGGATAAATATATTCAAAAAGATGAGTTTGATCAGATCCTTATCAAGGATTTAGAATATAAGTATCACGGAGATGATAATATCTTCGCAATTGGTCCTATCGATTTTCAGATTAAAAAAGGTGACATTGTTTTCATATATGGAGGTAATGGAAGCGGTAAAACGACGTTTGTTCATTCCGTCCTTGGTTTAAATATTCCCGCCTCAGGAGAAATCCATTTAAACGATCAGCTGGTAAATAATGAGAATTACCCAGACTACAGAACCCTTTTTTCTGTAGTATTCAGTGATTTTTATTTGTTTAACGAACTCCACGGAATGCCAGAGCTTGATATAGAAAAATGGAACTATTATCTTGAATTATTTGAAATACAAGGAAAAGTGGAATTAGAAAATAACTGTTTCTCTACAACTGATTTATCTACCGGTCAGCGAAAAAGGCTGGCACTTATTGTTGCGTTGCTGGAAGAAAAGCCTATACTCGTTATGGATGAATGGGCAGCAGACCAGGATCCTTATTTCAGAAAGAAATTTTATACGGAAATTCTTCCCGCATTAAAGAAACAGGATATAACTATCATTGCTATCACTCACGACGACAAATACTATAACTGTGCAGATAGATTATATAAAATGGAAGAAGGGAAATTAATAGAAGAAAGTGTTACTGTACATGAATCTCCGCTTGTATAAAAAATTACTAAATAACCTGGCTAATTACAATCCGGGTACTCCTCACCTCATAAACATTAATTTTAATGAACAGATTTAGAACTATTTTTGTGTTTCCTTTTATTGCATTGATTTTATTAATTGTGGCCTTATCCAGTCAGATGTTCAAGGTCTCGCCTATAGGGAAATTATTAGACCCTTTTGTAGGAGCAGTGCAGAATGGTGAAGATCTGAACTTGATATCATCTGGATTAAAAATCGATAAAACCGGGCTTTCAGACTCTGTTAGTGTCTACTTTGACGAACGAAAAGTTCCTCATATTTATGCCAGGAATAGTAGTGATTTATATTTCACTCAAGGCTACGTTACAGCTAGTCTCCGGTTGTGGCAAATGGATTTTCTGACCTATGTTTCTGCTGGGCGTCTTGCCGAAATTTTTGATGAAGAATCTATGGTCAGTCATGATCGTACCCAAAGGCGTTTGGGAGTATTGGAGGCTGCTAAAACAACATTGAAATTTATTGAGCAGGATCCTGAAACGAATAAAGTTCTTACTGCCTATACTAATGGTGTAAATTCCTATATAAGCAAGCTGAGCTATAAGCAATTTCCTTTTGAATATAAATTGCTGAATTATGAACCAGAACCATGGTCCAAACTAAAAACAGTATTGATTCTGAAAACACTTGGTAATACGCTTGCAGGTTACGATGACGATCTTCTGATGTCTAAAATAATACTGGCATTGGGAGAAGAAAAATTTAATAAACTTTTCCCGGATTTTGATACGCATAGCACACCAGTAATGAATATAGCTAAATCTGAAGCTGAAAAATTCAAATTATCAAAGCCTGAATTTTTAAACTATCTGTTTATGAATCCAAATCAGATAGTACCAAAGAGTGCTTATAATCCTAAACTTGGAAGTAATAGCTGGGCAGTTTCCGGAAAAAAAACGAAATCTGGTTTTCCGATACTTGCAAGTGATCCACATTTAAATCTTTCATTTCCCTGTTTCTGGATTGAAATGCAATTGACCTCTCCGGATGTCAATGTTTATGGTGTGTCGATTCCGGGAGCACCATCTATAATTATTGGTTTTAATGAAAATATAGCATGGGGTATTACAAATGGTGCAGATGATGTAAAAGACTGGTACAAACTAAAACTTACTGAAGATTTTAAACATTATGAAATGGACGGGAAATGGCTGGATCTTAAATACCGTATTGAAGAAATTAAAAGAACCGGCCACAAAACTTTACAGGATACTATCTATAGTACAATACATGGACCGTTAGTGTATACAAAAAACTTTACCGGAAAACAGCCTGACCTTGTCAATTTTGCTTTAAAATGGGCTTTGCATGATCCATCCAATGAATTTAAGACCTTCATTAAGCTGAATAGTGCTAAGGATTATAAGGGCTATAAAGATGCTATACAGTATTTTTCATGCCCCATTTTGAACTTTACTTTTGCTGGCAAAGACAATACAATTGCAATGAACCATCAGGGAAGTATGGCAATTAAACAAAAAGGACAGGGTAGGTTTTTAATGGATGGTACAAAGAAAAGTGAAATACCAACCCTAAGGATACCGTCGGATAGTTTACCGCAACTGCTGAATCCTGTTACTAACTATGTGCTTTCTGCTAATCAGCATCCTACTTATTCCAATTATAAATATTATTATAACGGATATTATTCCGAAACCAGGGCCAATCAAATACAAAGAATGCTGGATAAAGAGAATGCTTTTGATCTCAAAAAAATGGAAGCTGTTCAATTGGATAATACTAATTCTTTTGCTGTTGATGTATTGCCGGTTCTAATGAATACGATTGACCACAATAGTTTGTCCACGAATCAAAAAGGACTATTAAAGAAACTGAGCACCTGGCAGGGAAAGTATGATTTTGATGATAAAGATGCTCGGTTATTTGAATTATGGTGGAAAAATATCAAGGAATATACCTGGGATGAATTTAAAGGCGCTCCTTTCTTTTCAAAAACCCCCGCAGATTATACGCTATTGGATTTGATTAAGAATAACGTTAATGATGAATATTTTGATGTAATCGGAACAGCTAAAAAAGAAAATGCCGTAGATGTGATTACACAAGCATTTATTACTGCTGCAGCTGAGTATAAGAAGTTATCCAAAGAAGGAAATGCAAAATGGGGTGATATTAACAAAGTAAGTATTATGCATATGACTAATATGCCTGCATTCAGTAAAACTGATATTCCAGTAGCGGGGTACCCGGAAGCTATCAATGCAATGGCTGGGGTCTGGGGCCCAACATGGAGAATGATAGTAGAATTGGGGGATACTCCAAAAGCATACGGTATTTATCCCGGTGGTCAGTCAGGTAGTGCCGGAAGTAAATATTACGATAATTTCGTAACAGACTGGAGTAAAGGTAAATATTACAGTCTTCATCTTTTTATGTCAGAAGCAGCTGCAAAGAACGCAGCAACGACTACCTGGGTACTTAAATAATCAGTTCCATATTAATTTAATATAACATGAAAAAAAACAAAAACGATATTATAAAGGCCGGGTTAATTCTTCTTGTAATTATCATATTCACAAAAATGATAGATTCCCTGCCATGGTGGAGCTTTGTAATTCCCGTCTCATTGGTTGGATTACTCAGTACTTTTCTCAAATGGAAAATACCTGTGTTTACGATTGGATTTTCTGTCGGTTTCATTGTTTGGTTTGGTGCAAATTTTTACTTCGACGTAGTTAACGGAGGAATCATTTTAGAAAAAGTAGGTGCTGTGTTAGCTGTGCCAAAAATTGTTGTACTCTTCGCTTCAGGTATAATAGGAGGAATAATGACCTGGCTTGCACTATATATTGGCCAAAGTATGTTCTCATCCGGTGGCGATCTCGTTGAGTTCGAAGATATCAGGCAATCTTGAAATTGTCTGTATTTCAAATAATTACAAAAATATTTAACTAATCTAAAGTGAAAGACAGAATAGCAATAATTACCGGGGCAAGTTCTGGTATTGGTAAATCAACGGCCGTAAAACTGGCAGAAAAAGGAATCAGGATGATTCTTAATGCGCGGGACGAAGACCGGCTAAAAGAAGTAGAAGAGGCTGTCAACAAAATAGCAAACAATGATTGCTGTCGTATTGTTCCTGGTGATATTTCCAGTGCCGGAGTTATAGACCTGTGTATAAAAGAGTGTATCGATACCTGGCAGGATTTGCCCAGTATATTTCTGGCATCTGCGGGCCGTGGATTACCGGGAACATTAATAAGCTCCAACTCAGAAGAGTGGGACGAACTTATTGATACTAACGTAAAAGGTTTAATGTATCAGCTGAAAGGTATCAGTAAAAATATGCTTGAATTATCAGCAGGCAGGGATTATGTAAAAAATCCTATGGACATTATTGTTATCGGGTCTTCTATCGGAAGAAATGTATCACCGTTTAATCCAATTTATGGAGCAACAAAATTTGCTGCACATGGCTTAACTGAAGCATTAAGAAGAGAGTTAGGTCCAAGTGGTATACGTGTAACACTTGTAGAACCAGGGCTCGTAGAAACTAATTTCCAAAAGACTGCAGGCTATAATGAAGACTGGTTTAAAAATTATTCAAAAGAGGTTGGTCCCGTATTGTCCGGAGATGATATTGCAAAGGTAATCAGTTTCATGATTGATCTGCCGGGAAATGTCCACATGGATAATATCTCCATCCGTCCCACAAGACAAGCTTATCCATAATGGAATGTCATTGATTTAGAGCAGACTCATTTTATTATCCCTTAGTTTATATGATGCAATTTAATTATAACACTTTAGTAGATTTATTTGAGGGTATTGTTGAAAAATATCCTGACAGAATTGCTATTAAAGACTGTACTCAATCCTATACTTATCAGGAATTGAGAAGGCATGCCTCTGTTGTTGCAAAATTTCTTCTCAAACAAAATATTAAATCAGGAGACCGGATTGTATGTGTCAGTAAAAAAAATACTGATAGTATAATTTGCTTTTGGGGTATTCTGATGTGTGGAGGAGTGCCTGTGATTCTGGATCATGATGATGGAATGGAAATAAATGAAGGTAAAATTAATGCAGTGCTTGCTCATATTATAATACTGGATAAAACGAATGCTGTATTTTCCGAAGCTATTCAGAATAAATTATTACTCGATTTTGGGGATGTTATCTTATCAGATCAGCTTTCTGATAATCGCGTTGATTTCAGCGGTATTGAGATTCCCGCTTTCTGTTACCTATTACTTACCAGCGGTACTTCCGGCATTCCGAAAGCGGTTCAGGTTTCCCATCAGAATGTTCTTCACTATACCTATTCCAGTTATGAAAAAATTGGATGCCCTGAGCAGATAAATGCCGCTCATGTAACCACATTTTCCGCAGACCTGGGACTCACCAATCTTCTGATTGCTTTGATCTCTGGAGGATTGCTCAGAATTCTGAACAAAGAAGAATCTACTGATCCCGTCATGTTCAATAAGATACTCAAAGAGGAGGAGATTTCTTTGATAAAGATGACCCCATCACATTTGCAATCTATTATTTTTAGTCAGGAAAATGATTCGGGACATTTATTAAAGTATATAATTCTGGGGGGTGAAAAATTAAGCTGGACAGTTGTACAGCATATTTTCGCATTGAATTTATGTGAAAACTTATATAATCATTACGGTCCGACAGAAACAACTATTGGAGCTACGATGTATAAAATAGATAAATCATCTTTACATCTCCATAAAACTGCCTCGGTTCCCATTGGTGCGCCAATTGGAAAAGGGATTTGTTTTCTTAACGAGGAAACTGATAATATAGGGGAATTATATATTTCCGGGCCTGGATTAAGCCATGGGTATTTTGGAAGTGAACAAAAGAATGGAGAAAAATTTGTTACACTGAATCATAATGGTAATTCTTTATCTTTTTTTCGTACGGGGGATTTTTGCAGGAGACTGGATGATGGGAATTATGAATTTCTGTATCGGACAGACAGGCAGGTTAAAATTCGCGGGCATCGTATTGAACTTGGAGAAGTAGAAGTAATTCTAAATACACATCCTGATATTGATCATGTTATAGTTGCCTTATCAGATCATAACGACCGCTCTGTTTTAGAGGCATATATTCAGCTCGGTAAAAGTAAAGAGTTGAAACAAGATACTTTAAAAACCTGGATGCAAGGTAAAACCCCGGGGCATAAAATTCCATCTAATTTTTACTTTTATCAAACGCCACCTTATAATTCCAACGGGAAGATTGATTTTAAAATATTAAAAGAAAAATTTTCTGCTTACCGCAGGCCGGTAGTAAAAGAAAAACAGCTGGTAAATAGCTGGGCTAATGATGCAGAAATGGTTTGGCAAGATATTTTAAATGTTGATCATATCCAGCAGACGGATAATTTTTTTGACATGGGAGGAGATTCGCTGCTCGCCATCCAGACGATTGGGAGGTTACAGCGAAATGGATATAAAATTCATATCAGTGATCTGAATAATTGTCCTTTATTTGAAAATTTTATTTTGCTTAACCCCGAAAAACAGGTTATAACTAATGATATTCCTGTGGTTACACAAGGAAAAAGAACAGTTTCTCAGGCTATGTTTTTAGTACAGGAGGAATTCAATAGAAACTCGTATTGTCAAACTATCCTGTTAGAAACCAATGATGAAATCCAGATTCGTGAGATCTCGCTGGCTATTTATCATATTTTAAAAAGCCACCCGCAATTAACGACAGAATTTTCCAGCCATCATAAAGATGCAGATTTTAGTCCGGTACATTTTTCTGCCGCTGAATTGGGAACGACAATACTGGATAATCAGGTTTCTATAATTAATCAGATACAACTTGTTGCTGATAAGCGTATTAAAGAGATGTCAATTGTTAAAGGGGAATTGTTTAAAGCTCACTTATTTATTGATCGCACTGGTAAGGATTATCTTTTTATTGCCTGTCACCATCTGGCGGTTGATGTGATTTCCTGGAACATTATCTTAGGAGAACTTTTTGAATATTATCAGAAAATCGTTCAAGGCAGTTCCCCAATTATAATTGCAGAAAATGCTGTGGATTTATTCTATAATGTGTTGGCAAAAAATAAATTAGACAACATTATATCCAAAAGTGTGGTAAGTCCGGAAATATTTAAAATTCCTTTATCTGGAAAAGCTGAGGGAGGAATCAGTAAAGTTTGCAGCATTTTATTGCCACAAAAGATTGCAGAAGCATTGAAGCTTACAGAAGAATCATCAGAAGGAATAACCTTGGCAGGAGTTCTTTTTGGCGCATTTTCAAAGACGATACTTGAAGAGTTCAAGATAGACAAAATCAGTATTGATGTTGAATTCCATGGCCGTCCACAACAGAAAGAACTACCAGATCTAAGCAGATCGGTGTCCTGGTGGGCTACAACTGTTCCATTAAATTTAATGTTATCTGATACAACAGCTGAATGTAGTAGTCGCTTGCTGAAAAGAACATCGGAATATGCAAATACCTTAAATTCATTTAAGAATGAGTATATAGAAAGCCGAGTAGAACGTTCTGATATACGATTCAATTATCTTGGACATTTCCCGGAAAAATATGAGAATGACAGTATTACAATGACACCTGCTGTATTTAATTCAGGCAGTACAAGGAGTATGGACGCACAACAGGAATATAAACTTTTCTTTACGGCCAGATGTATAGGTAATGCTGTAATTATAGACTTACAGTACCATACTTCAGAAATTGACAATGATACTGCAGACCGGATCTCTGAAACTTTCTTTTCAAATATAAAATCTATTTTAGGACATAATGAAAATGACTTTGCCTTAGAAAACCTGAATAAGCTAGATAGTAATATGCCTTCAGTAGGGCAGCCATTATATCAATTAAACTTTGGAAATAGTAAAAACGCTATAAAGGCTAAAAGAAATATATTTATTACCGGAGGGACTGGTTTTTTGGGTATTTTTCTGATCAAAGAATTGTTAAGGAATAAGAATATTCATGTTTTTTGCCTGGTAAGAGGAAAAAACCAGCTTCTGGCAGAACGTCGTCTGGAAGATAGTTTTATTCACTATTTTAATTCTATTCCCGCAGACTGGCAGCAAAGAGTCCATGTAATCAAAGGGGACTTATTAGAAAATGACTTCGGGATTCCATCTTCTGACTACGAAATACTAGCAAACCATACAGATCAGATAATTCATGCAGCAGCAGATATAAATCTCGCAAAAGACTATTCAGATCTGGTGAATACAAACGTAAACTCAACGGAGCGAATCATTAAATTTGCAAATAATGGAAAGTTAAAAGAGATTCACTATGTCTCTACGCTGGCAGTTAGTGGATATTCTCCTGGTCATAGTTACACTACGTATACTGAAGATGATTTTGATTACGGTCAAATGTTTATTTCAAATTATGAAAAGACAAAATTTGAAGCTGAGAAATTGATACGGAAATTCTTTAAAGAGAATGGAATGGGTAAGATATATCGTTCAAGTCATATTGCAGCCGATTTTGAGAACGGCAAATTTCAACGCAACACTGGTCAAAACAGAATTTTTCAAATCATGCAGGGAATGTTGATTCTGAAACAAATTCCAAAAAATTACCTGGAGGAAATCTCATTTTCTTATGTAGATATTATTGCAAGGGGAATTGTGAATTCCTGTATGGATATCCTGGCTAATGATAAAGTCTGTCTGCATATGGAAAACGATAGTGCTGTTCCCTTTAGTTCCATTGTTAAGATGCTTCAGCATATGGGTTATCCTATTGAAATCGTAGAATTATCAACATTTAGAAAAACAATAGTAAACTTTGAAGGATTAAAGCAGGATAGGGAAATTATTGATTTGATGTCAATGTGGATTGAACGTTATTTTAATTTTCCGAGAAAGACCAGTTATTCCAATGTGTATAGTGCAAACGTGTTTGCTCAATCTGGACTTTATTTCTCCAAAGTTGATTATCGGTGGTTTGTTAATATGATAAATGAGGGTATCAAAGCTGGATATTTTCAATCACCATTATTAAAAACAGAAATATTTCAATGCTATGAATAAATTTAATTACTATTTATAGTTGTATTCTAATCTATTTGTCTATATTATTTTTTATTTGAATAAAAATATATGAATCCTACCTCTGTTATAGCTGCAAATCTTAACCCACTTTTTTTTCGCGGATGTTTACTTTTAAGCTACTTATTTTTTATAAATATTACATTTTCATTTGCTTCAGCTAAAAAATATATCATTTCTGGTGATACATCAACTGTTTACAGAATAAGGGGCAAAGTTCTCAGTAATCAAAAACCAGTGGAATTTGCCAGATTTGCATTGAAAAAAACCGGTATGAATAAAATTATTTCCGGTGGGTTAACAGATACACTGGGGAATTACAAGCTTACAATAAAAGATAGTGGTAATTACTCTCTTACAGTTTATAATATTGGTACAGACAGTGTATCTGTACCGTTTTCTTTAGCTCTTTTAAAAGATATACAGTTGCCGGATATTATTCTGATTCAGAAAAGGAATGATCTAAGTGAGGTTGTTATAACCGGTAAAAAGGCATATATAGAACATAAGATAGATCGGACAACTATAAATGTCGGCGCTTCAATATCGAATGAAGGTGTAAATGCGCTAGAGGTTTTAAGAAAATCTCCGGGAGTAACTGTGGATGCTAACGGAGAAGTATCACTTAGAGGCAGGTCTGGAGTATTAGTTCTTATTGATGATAAACCAACTTATCTTTCCAGTGAAAATCTAGCGACCTACCTGAAGTCACTACCATCATCATTATTAGATAAAATTGAACTCATGACCAATCCACCGGCTAAATATGATGGACAGGGGGGAGCCGGAGTTATTAATATTAAAACCAAAAAAACAAAGGTCCAGGGGTTTAATGGCTCTGCCTCCTTGAGCTATGGTCAGGCTATTTATTCTCAAACTAATGCAAATGTAAATTTTAATTACAGAGTTAATAAAGTGAATTTGTTTGCGAATACAGGTTATAATAGTCAAAGATCTTACAGGCGTCTTGAATTACAGCGTACTTATCTTAATGAAAGCGGAGATATTATGTCTGTTTTTAACCAGACTTCTTATTTCAGACCATTAAACAGAAATCCTAACCTTAAGATGGGAATGGACTATTACTTATCTCCCAGAACCACCTTGGGAATCGTACTTGTTGGTTCAATTTCAAATTCTAATGACAGAAGTCCGGTCAATAGTGCTGTTTACAACAATAATAATGTACTGGATTCAACTATTAATTCTGATAACTCTACAAAGAGCAAATTCAATAACGGAGGAGTTAACTTAAATTTTAGTCACGAATTAGATACCCTTGGTAAAATTTTAACTTTTGATCTTGATTATGTTAAATACAATACAAATACTGATCAGAATTTTCTAAATAATATTTATCGTTCTGATTCGCAAGCTTCTGCTCAGATAACGAGCCATCTTCCCTCGAATATTAGCATCTATTCCGTAAAAAGTGATTATGTGCACCCTTTGAAAGGAAAAGCTAAACTGGAAGGAGGAATAAAATCCAGTTACGTAAATACAGATAACGAAGCAAATTATTTTAACGTTATTAATAATGTAAGTACAATTAATAATGATCTGACCAACAGGTTTCAATACAAGGAAAATATTAACGCTGCTTACCTGAATTTTAATAAGGAATTTAAGCGTTTTTCTGTGCAAACCGGAATTCGTTTAGAGAATACGAACATAAAAGGGCACCAGCTTGAGACTGAAGTAAGAAAAGATTCACTGTTTCGCCAGAACTACTTCAGCTTGTTTCCAACGGCATATTTTTCTTATAAATTAGATTCTGCAGGAAAAAATCAACTTAACTTTTCTTTTGGCAGGAGAATAGGAAGACCTAATTATCAGGAATTAAATCCATTTGTTAAAGTAATTGATAAGTATACCTATTTCTCAGGAAATCCATTTTTAAAACCTCAATACTCTTATAATTATGACTTGTCATATAACTATAAAGGCAAATTCAGTGTTTCACTGTATTATAATTATACAAAGGATATTCAAAAAGAGATTATTCAGCAAAACGATAATATTTTTATCAGTACAGTTGGGAATATTGGTGAAGAAAAATATTTTGGATTATATACCGATCTGACTCTCAACTCTGCTTCCTGGTGGGAAAGCAATATCCATGGTGAATTGATGAACATCGCATATAAAGGCCAGATAAATACCGTTTACGTGGATCAGAATAAGAATTATTTCAATATCAGGATTAATAATCAATTCAAATTATCTGATACCTGGAGTGCGGAATTAAGTGGGTCTTATATTTCAAGCATGTTAAGAGCGGGTCAGATCATAGCTAAACCGATATGGGATGTTAATGCCGGAGTTCAAAAGAAAGTAATGAAAAATAAAGGCGCCATCAGATTAAGTGCCAGGGATATATTTCATAGCTATCTTCAAGATGGAACTTTCATTAATATACCAAATGTATTATCGAATTATAAAAACTATATGGATACACAAGTCATCACAATTGGATTTAACTATAATTTTGGAATCATGAAAAGTAAAAGCAGGAGAAATACTGCTGGTGCAGAAAGTGAACAAAATAGGGTGAAAAATTAATAATTATGTTGCTTATTCCAATCTGCATATACGCAGATAAAATGTATGTTTCCTTTCCAATAATTAATACTCAAGTTAAGCTATTCTCTAATTAACCTATCAATGAAAAACACTGAAGTATACCTGAAGCCGAATTTAGTCATGGAACCATTAGTCGATAAATGGTATGCATGGAGCCATCTCATATCTCCTGCAACAGCCGCGATGAACATTGTTGGGCGACATATGACTATTATGGAATCCTATCTGATGGCACCGGAGCTTCATGCAGAAGCGGTACTGAATCCAAAGCTAAGGGGAGGTCCCTTTATGGATATACCCGTAGAGAGGGCCGATGAAGTCAAAGCTATTTATGAAGATACGCTGTTGAAGCAACAGCCCGTGTTGGAATTTTCAAAAGCAGTGAATAAATTAGATAAGCTGCTGAAAGCCGATGCGAAAGGTTTTGCGATGGAAGAAATGTACGCCCGCGTACCTGAAGAACTTAAAGGCTACGTAGAGCTCTACTATGACCGCAACAACAACGGAGGGTTCAGATTTTTTGAACCTCTTTTGTATGATAGTGCTTACTATAATAAAAATTCTCAAAGTTTGGCCTTATGGATTACTGACAATGACCACAGGCCATTTTGCCTGAGTACGCCGAAGCTGACTGATGAAAATACACTGCATTTAGAGATCCCTTTTGATCATGCCGGCATTGATGAACTGGCCAGAATGAAAAGAGTCCCGCAGACCCTTGATTATATCAAAGAAAAATTGGGGATTACCGACGACCAATCGGCACTTTTTGAAACGTTTTTTACGACTGATGTTCCTCCTGCTTATGAAAAGTACGCAGGTGATAAAATCCGCATGCGCTATTTCGGCCATGCCTGTATTTTAATTGAAACCAAAGACATCAGTATCCTGGTTGACCCACTGATCAGTTATTACGGCTATGCCTCAGAAGTAGATCATTTTTCGGATGTGGATCTTCCTGATACTATTGATTATGTTTTGATCACGCATAACCACCAGGATCATATTCTATTTGAGACCTTATTGCCCTTACGCCATAAAATCAAAAACATTATTGTGCCCAATACCTGCAGCGGTAAACTCCAGGATCCTGATTTAAAGCTCATGTTCAATCATATTGGTTTTAACAATGTGACCTCGATCAATGAAATGGAATCGGTAAAATTTGCAGATGCAATTATTACAGGAATACCCTTTACAGGAGAACATAGTGATCTGAATATCTTAACAAAATCGTGCTATTTTGTACAGATAGGAGATTTTAAACTGGCATTTTTTGCGGATTCAAGAATAATGGAACCAGAACTCTATGCACATATCCAGCGGAAAATAGGGAATGTGGATGTTGTTTTTCTGGGAATGGAGTGTGATGGAGCTCCTTTATCCTGGTTATATGGACAGTTATTGCCTCAAAAATTACCAAGAGATCAGGACAACAGCCGCAGGCTATCAGGATCTGACTGTAAAAAGGGAATGTCCTTAGTCGATATCTTCCATCCCAAAGAAGTTTACGTGTATGCCATGGGACAAGAGCCCTGGGTTGAATTTATCAGCAGTATTAAATATACCGATGAATCAAATCCTATAGTTCAATCCAACAGATTAATAGAAGAGTGCAGGGGAAAAGGAATTGCTGCTGAACGTCTATTTGGTGAAAGAGAAATACTATACAGCAAATAGGTTATTCCGGAGTCATCTTAAAAGCCTGGCAAGCTGGTAAATTATGCAAAGCTTATGAATTAATCCAGTTGGAATTCTTATAGCATCGGGTTCAAATAATATTCTATTTAAACCCGATGTCTTTTTACTCTAAAATATGTGCAGTACTTAAATAACTCCTTTCACCCCTTTTAATTTGCCCTGCGTTTCTCTTCCTCAGCGCCTCCTGTTTTTCTCCTGGAACCATTGCCCTGGCCACCAAATCTATAATTAAAGCTGATAGTGCCCACTCTTGAATCTCTTTTCTGGAAGAAATGTTCCCCATATCCTGTTAACTTTGTAATACCTTCTATTTTAGTTGTATAAAATATATCACTTACATTCAATTTTACAGAAGCCTTTTTATTCCATAACTGTCTTTGGGCACCAATGCCAGCAGACCAGAATTTTCCTACCTCCAGGAACCCATAAGTAGACTTAGACTGATAACTCCCAAGAACCTCCAAACTGGTATTGTTATCAATAATGATCGAATTACTGGAGTTAAAATTGAACGCAAGCCTGTTGGCGTCTAAGTTAGTATTCACCAGGTTTCCTTTGTATTTGCCATAATACATCAACGCCGTATTGCTGCTATTAAACCATTTGCCAATAGTGATTGGAAAACTAAAACTCAGGTTGTAATAATCAAATTTAGCCAGGTTCCTGAAGGTTTGAATTACAGTACCTGGTTCTACGTCCGGGGACAATACATTGAGAATATTATCTGTTGTTCTGCTATACCCCAATTTGGTTGTATATTTTTGAAGAAAGGTATAGGTCAACTCCATTGAAGTTGTGATTTCCGGGTTCAAAAATGGATTCCCGGCTGCATAAGTTAACGGATTCAGAAATATTCTGAAAGGATTTAATTGTCTGTAGGAAGGTCTGTCAATTCTTCTGCTCACAGAAATCCCAAGATCATTCTGCTTGTTGAATTTATATCCTAAATAGCCACTTGGGAATAACTGCGTATAATTTTTATCAAAATTATCATTATTGGTTACTTGGGTACCTTTCGCAATGGTGTTTTCTAATCTTAAACCCAGTTGAAGATGTAGTTTCGCCCATTTTTTTGATGCATTAATATAAGCTGCATTAATTTGCTCATCATAAAGGAATCGATTACTTTTTCCCAGATCCGGAATGTTCCCGCCATTGCTTCTGTCAAAAAATGCGACATCATTATCCGCTTCCACCCAGCTGGCCTTTATACCAGCTTCCAGATTAGCTCCGATACTTTTCACAGGATGTGTATAATCAACTTTAAAAGACTTAATATTTAATTTGCCTTTCAGATCACCAAAAAGTGTGTAAGGATCTTTATTCTGCAGACCATCTACACCAAAATACTGCGTATGATAATTTTGAATATCGTTGTTGATGTAACGTGCATAATCAAAATCTGCTGTCAGCTCTGTTCCCGCAGTATCCAAGACCTGCTTAAAGTTAAAATTGATACTTCCATTATTACGTATAGGATGCGTTTTACCATTTGTAGCGAAAGACCCGTTAAGCTCATGAGTTGCATTAAAATCATTGGTATTACTAGCCGACTGAACACTTCCACTAGTAAATATTCCATTTGCAGCAAAGCCAATAATCGTATTTTTCCCCAGATTATAATCGGCACCTATACGGGCATTATGACTATTGGATGTAAATTTAAAAAAGTTATCAAAGTCATTACCGCCTGTTACCTGGTCAGAAGCGTTATAGAAATTTCTGAAAATCTTAAGATTGGTCATGTCCTCGCGGAAAGAATAATTATAAGAAGCGAATATATTCAGGTTTTTAACTTTATGATTGATATTGATCGAGGGGTTTAGCTTCGGATAAATTCCCTGGCTATAGCTCATCGTAACATTACCATTCAGCCCATCATTTTTGCCTTTTTTCAATCTAATATCAATAATACCAGAATTACCGGAAGCATCGTACTTTGAAGAAGGATTAGTGATTAAATCTATTTTCTCTATTTGATTGGCTGACATACTTCTCAGCATATTTGCAAGGTCCTGTCCTGACATTGGAACGAGTTTTCCGTCAATCATAACCAGTACGCCTTGCCGTCCCCGCATCGCTATATTATCATTTTGATCAATAGTGATACCAGGAGCTTTCTCCAGCACCTCTAAAGCTGTACTTCCTACTGCTGCTATAGAACTTGATACATTGATTACCGTTTTATCATATTGCTGCTGGATAAATGGTTTAACTGCTGCAATAGAAACCTCTTTTAAATTATTACTTAGCGGACTGAGTGTGATGCTGCCCAAATCTGTATTATTATTGAGTTCAATTGAAGCCGACTCATATTTTATATAGGCCATACTCTGTGTCACGAGTATATAATTCCCTTTAGGGATCTTATCAAAGGTGAACTGTCCGGATTGGGTAACGTATTCTATTTTAACTAATTTTTTATCATTTGTATTCAACAGATGGAGCGTAACCTCATCAATTTTTTGATTTTGATCACTGATCAATTTTCCTTTTAATTCAAAAAAAACCGGCTTTTCCTGCGAAAATCCGTTATTAGCAGAGAGACTTAAATAAAATATCAGAACAAATAAGTAGCATAAGTTTTTTTTCATACAGATGATTATGTTTTATCCACTGAAAGTAGAGTTTTTTTTAATTGTTTGAATGCTTTTTAATATAAATATTCTAATTGTTTAATTATTTTGTAATAATATGTTACTATTAATAATATTTTAAATTTAAATATTACTGTATTTTTTATATTATAATTTTATTGGTTGCTAATTTGACAGCTGATTTTCAGATAAAAACATATATTAGCAATTTGTGAAATTAATATTGAAAAATGTGATAGGAAGGCTTGGTGTAAATGGGTGATCTTAATATAGTTACAGAGAATATTATTGCGCTTGCCAAAAATAGCAAAGATATTTATGGTGTTATTTCTTTTGGATCCTCAAATCGTAAGACAAAAGATAAGTACTCAGACCTTGATATATTTCTGTTTACGAGTAATCCTGAAAAATATTTAGCGGATGAAAATAATAAGCTGCTAAAGGGTTATTTAGGAGAGATTTTATCCAGGGTTATTGTAAAAGATTTTGTTGACCATGTAATGGTCATTAAGCTTATGCTGAAAGATGGGACTGGCCTGGATATTATTACTGTAAACATTAGTGAATTCTCGAAGACCAGACATTACCTCTTTCTAAAAAGACATAATTTATCCGGTTTACTGCCAAATAAGATAAAAAAGTACATTGACAACAATATCTATTCGTTTAATTATTTTCTGAAAAGAGGACATACCATATTGTATGACTCAATGAACCTTCAGCAAATAGTAGACACTATACTTGAGCTCTATAAACAAGATGTCAAGGATGAAGAACTGAATCTTTTAGATCATAAACGTTTCTTCAATAATTATCATCAATTCTGGCAGGGATGTTACCGGTTCCATTTAAAATTGGTTATAAATGATCCTCTTTATGCAAAGCTAATGCTTGACCATATGATTAAAGTCAACTTAATCCAAATGGTAAACTGGCATACCCTGTTATTTAAGGATGAGCAAAAAGATATATTTTATTACGGAGCCAAATTAAACGAATGGTGTGATGAAACTATCATTCAGCGCTTATATGATATATTTCCTCATCGAAATATACAGGAGATGAGGAAGTCAATCCTGAATACTATTCAGCTATATCAGCAATTGTCACATGAAATCTCGACAAAGAAAAACTATGAAATAATTAATACGCTTGAGCAGTTCGTTATTAAAAATATACAGTTGCCAATCAACGTGAATGAAACGGATTGTCAAATGGTTTGTTCTGATCAATTGACTGCAATAATTAATGACTATGAAGATGTGAAAATTGTTCTCAGCTATAACGCGAAAGGATCAAAGTATGTAATAAATGCTCTGGAAATCAATATGATATTTTATGTAGATCATATTGAAAAATACCTGAAGGAGGAAACATGGAAGAATATATTTGATGATATCTTGTCTATAGTTATCCGTAAAAGTTCCATTAGAAATGCAGTTGAAATTTTACTAAATAACGGACAGCTGATCCAGTTGAAATTGGAAAATGTGAAAGATTTATACCTGCTTAAAAGACATTTTTATTTAATGAAAGGTTTTCTTTGCTCCTTTATAAACCAGAGGCGTAAAAAATATGCCACTCAAAAAATTGATTTCCTTAAACAAGATCTTAAAAAAGGATACTCTGTTTTGAAAGACACTATTTCCGAAGCTGATTTTTTTGAGGCTATGCTATACAAAATAAACAGTTCTGAAAAAGGAAGGCTCACAGCCGCAATGTTTCATAAAAACTATCATTGTTTCTGGCAAAATTCCTATAAACTTATGGTAAAGCTGTATAGAAGAGATTTCTTTTATGCAATTGTGATTTTAGATCATGCAGTGAAGAAACACCTCCTGGAAATGGTTCAATGGTCACATCTGGATGAGAACCGGTTTACTGAACTGGTTGCTGATATTCGTTCTATAAAAGACTGGTGCGCTAATGAAATGCAAGATAAATTAATGCTTACACTTCCACACAGCAATATTGAAGAAATGAAAAGAGCCATCATGAATTCGATGGAACTTTATAAAGAAGTTTCAGGTCTGGTCTCTGAAACCTTCGGTATAGAATTAGATATTGCACTTCAAACGCAAGTCTATGAGCAGGCAAACAATGAGTTGCTAAAATCAAATTAATCATTCATTTATCGTAGCCAACTATGCTGATGGTTTGTATTGGTAATAGCTTGCCTTTTTTTTATTGTAAATGAACAGATAATGACGTCTTTAAAGACTTTATTTGATATGAGAGTTAATTTTTTTATTAATTTTTTTTTGTTGTGTGGTAATATCTCTATAAAAAATTATAGATTGCGAATCCAAAGAATAACAACCAAGAAATATTGAACGGCCTCGTCAGAGGTAATCCTGATGATTTATTTTTTGTAAAATCTTTTTAAAATTGATTCGCATTAATTATGAGGTTAAAAGATCTCGATAAAAAAATTACTGAGCAGTTTTGGGTGAAAAAGGTATCTGGTAAAAGAAAGATTTCTTTATCGGATGGGAAAGTGAAAGCATTACCTTTCATCACTATTGAACAACAAGATTTATCCTGGTTTTATAAAATAAGTAAAGGAAATGAGCTTGCACAGTTTACACTGCTGACTACTATTTACTCTGTTTTTTTAAAAAGATATTTTGAGGATTATGACGGCTGTATCACAGCTTATATAAATAATGATCAGGCAAGACCACTACTATTTGACCTGGACGTTTCTCTCCTGAACAGGAGCCTGAAAGATAAATTGCAAGAGCTGAAAACTGAAATTGCAGCAACCCTTTCATTTGCTGATTATGAACCTGAAAATATAGCCAGTAAAATTGATGGCAGGCTGGATCAGTATACACCCTACGGGATAAGCACAAAAAGCAGCGATTCTTCTGAATTATGTAAAGGATTGTTTATCGCAGTCAAAACAGAGGCAAATATGAGTTTGAGATTAACCATTTCTTATCTCGAAGGATTTGCTGATGAAAATTTACTCCTCCATTTTTTTAATAATTTTAAAACATTACTCTGCAGTCTGGAAGTATATCTAAACACCGGACTATTGGATTTTCCTTTACTGAATGAATTAGAAAAGCAGACGCTATTAGCCGGATTTAACGATACAAAGACAATTTATCCCAAAAATCATACAATCGTATCCTTATTTGAAGAACAGGTGAAGAAAACACCTGAAAATATTGCGGTAATTTATGCGGAAAGAAAACTCAATTATAAACAATTCAACGCAGGAATAAATCAACTCGCAAATTTTATTGCAGCGAATTATGCTATCAAAAAGGGGCAGGTAATTGGTGTGCTGATGCCAAAATCACTGGAATCTGTATGGTCACTTTTCGCGATTATGAAATTGGGCGCTGTCTATTTGCCAGTAGATCCCTCATATCCTGAAGACAGAATCAGGCAAATTTTTAAAGATAGTGAAGCAAAACTGGTTATCAGTATCAATGAGCCCTCAAAATCCTTAGTGTTAACCGCAGCTAACTTAAACCTTTCTGAAGTATCATTCAATGCTTATCCAGATGAAAATCTGAACAGGGAGATCTTAAGTACTGATCCTGCTTATCTGATCTATACTTCAGGATCAACCGGAAACCCAAAAGGGGTGCTGATCAGGCATGGAAGTAATATAAATATGTCTTTAGACCAGGTCAAGACATTTTCGATCACGGAAACCGATGGCATTTTATGGTTTGCTTCTGTTTCATTTGACGCTTCTATTTCTGAAATCATGATGGCAGCTTATTCAGGTGCAAAATTGATCATTCCAGAGGAAGATATTATCAAAGATGTAAAGCAGTTTACGCGGTTTATACAAACTTCAGAAACCACTGTTGTTACCTTTACGCCTGGATATTTGAAGCTGATTTCAGTAACACATTTGACTAATCTGAGGTGTATCATTACTGCCGGAGAAGTTATAAGCAGAGTTAAAGCTATGGAGATAGCTTTAACAGGAATAGCATGTTTTAATGCTTATGGACCAACCGAATACGCCGTGTGTGCAACCATTTACAAATTCGATTTGCTTCGGGAGAATCCGTTTGTTCCCATAGGGAAACCGATTGCTAATACAGCAGTTTATATACTGGACAATAATTTACAGCTATTACCATTAGGCGCAAGAGGGAAAATCTATCTTGCCGGCGATGGACT
>NZ_JBEPPL010000028.1:0-22780 GCF_040547305.1 Pedobacter sp. UYP1
GTTATTGGAAACGTGGTGGAGATGCACGTTGGAGAAACGCCCTGGAGAAATGTTATTGGAAACGTGGTGGAGATGCACGTTGGAGAAACGCCCTGGAGAAATGTTATTGGAAACGTGGTGGAGATGCACGTTGGAGAAACGCCCTGGAGAAATGTTATTGGAAACGTGGTGGAGATGCACGTTGGAGAAACGCCCTGGAAAAAACAGATGAAGGGCTCTTCTGAATTAAATATTCGGATGAACTTATATCTTTTTATCATCATCTGTTTCCTGGATCTAATAATGTCAGAAAAACATTCCAAAGTCATGTACTAAAAAGTTATTCTTCATCAGAATATGGGGATAAACTTTATAATTCACCTGATGCTTATGGATTAGGTATGGGAGGCTTAACTGATCTTGAACTGAATACCGTGTGTTATATTAGTATACTATAATAATAGTGATATGGCATAGGGAAGGCAATCAGATACAGATCAATTTCCTCTTTTGGTATTAGTTTTGTCCAATGGTAGTTTATTGAAATTTTAAAAACAGTGATTAAACTGTAATTAACTAAAGTTAAATAACTTATCATTTAATATGAATCAGACACAAGATCTTGGTGCCTTAAATAGCAAACATAATCCGGGAAAGGGTTTTACTTATTTCGCAATTTTTATCCTTATTTTATTTACAGCTATCTCAGCTTTTATTTATTTCGGAGCAATTGTAGCTGTGCAGGAAGGAAAGGTGAACTTTTCGGGCGACATCAGTGTACTTTATTGGGCAATTGCATTGATCATGGGCCTTGGCGCGGGTATAGTATTACTGGCACTAAAACAAGGTAAAGGCAAGACTTTCTATTTATATGAAAGAGGTATTGTGAGTGAAGGAGACGGACAGCAAAAAACGCAGCTTTTTGAAGATTCAGAGCTTTATTTATTCAGCTCAGGACGTACTTTCTTAACGAATAACATTGCTTTCCGGAATAGAAAAGATGGAAATTGGGAAACTATAACTGCCCGCTACCCTAAAGTGTTTAAGGCCATTGATTTTATAACTAGTCAGCATGAAGCTTTGTATGTCCCTATGGCTTTAAAAGAATTGGAAGCGAACAGGAGTATTACTTTTCATTATATCAATTATGATACAGCTTTGGGCAAAAAGCTATTTGCTACGGGTACACAATCCTTCTTAAATGTGCAGCCTGAAGAGATTGTTGTTCATAAAGATTACCTGGTTATCAACTCCGCAAAAATTATGATCTCAGACCTCAATCGCTTCGTTGTAAATAACTGGATCAGCCAGATCAATTTACATAATAAAGAGAACAAGGTCGTTTTCAGTACAGCTACAAACGGAATTTTTAATGGTAAAAGCTTCGTGTCTTTATTGGACAAATTGATTAATCAGGAAAGTTAAAGACTCAAATAAATTAATAATAACCCAAACTAATATTATCTATTAGCAAATATAATACTATGATTATCTACAAAGGCTGGGGCCCGCTGGCTCTATTAATTCCAGTTGCTACTATTCTGATTGGTATATTCTTTTTGGCAAGAATGGAAATGCAGGACTTGAACTTTTCCTTTACTGTCTTTTATGTTCAGCTCCTCTGGTTTTTATAACCGGATTAAGATTAAATAGAAAATCTGTCCATGATCTTTATTTTATTCCATTGCAATATTGGGGTATCATCTGGGGAGTTATTGCAGCCGCGATCTTAATTTATAAATATGTACAAGGCTATTAAATATTAGTGCTGCCAGTTTCATAAGGAGTTTAATTTCATGAAGTACTTGTTAATACTTCTGTTGATATAATTTTGATAAGCTCTTTATGAAACCGATAGTAATTATGAGCCTGGAAAGACTATCGGTTTTTTGATTCCAGGAGTAACTACTATCCCTCCCATATAGGCTTCATTAGCCTCACACTCCACACCTTTTATGTGACAAACATTCCAGGGATACGCCTCTCCATTATCCCTGTACTGCCCACCGCAGCCATGTCCGAATATGTCTGAGTTATAAAACACGACTTCCCTCCCCTGCCTGTCGGTTGCTGATAAAACACATTCATTACACACATAATCCGGATAACGTAATGATGCTACTGCTACGGCCTGCTGACAAACAGGACAAAATTGATTCTCCATTTATTTCTTTGTTTTCATTTGTCATCAGTTACATATCACCAATTGTATATGTTCAATTGTCTATCTTATCAATACTAAGCGTAAAGAAAAGGAAATTAGTATACTCCCCTGTTAAAACATCTATTTAGAATTTCACCCCCTTTTAGTTGGGATTTCATCCTGCCGGTTAATTAGGAACAAACGATTTTGTGGTACCAAATTAACATTTAAAAAAGATGAAAAAATTAAACTACTTAGCAGTTATCGGATTGGTGGTATGCGCCACCAGCTGTAAAAAAGAAGCACAGCAAAATGGACTTAACGAAAAAGGCACAAAGACACAAGTCACTGAAGACGCAGCTGCATTTTCGAAAAACCTGGTCTTAAGTAACAATGGACTCAGTAAAATCGGGACAGATTTAGCCGGATCAAACCAGGCACAAATCCAGAAACTGATCACCAGTCCCGCTTATGCCGCCCTGACAAAAATCACTAACACAACAGCCGTTGGCACCCAGGGAACAGAGCTGAAATGCCTCAGCCTGCAATGGGCAATTTCACCAGGGAGAGACACCGCAACAAAATACCTTGACAAAGCAAAAAGCAACTTACTCGCATGGGCAGCAGTCAACACCCCAAATAGCAGTACCCCTTCAGAAGCTGCCTTTATCGAGATTTTCGAAGCCTACTCTATCATCAGATCAGCCATTCCTGCAGCAAACAAAACAACCATCGATGCCTGGCTAAAAAAGACTGGAACCTACTATATCACCAATGCAGCCAATTACACCAACAGGAAAAACAACTGGGAAACAATCAGGCTCAATCTCCTATATGACATCGGCTATATCCTGAACGATGCAACTATTCTCAACCACGTTAAGAATGCCTATAACGTCCAGCTCAATGCGAATCTCTTTGCCGGGGGAAAAACCGAAGACTACGTGAATAGAGATGCATTGGCCTACCATGCCTATAACCTCTATTTCTATGCGAGAATCCTCAGAGCAGTTTCCCTGTACGACGGTCAAACAGCCGGAAACGATTTATTGAATAAAACCAACAATATCAATGTCAGTCTACCCAATACAATGACCTTTTGGGAACCTTACATGATAGATCCTGCAAACAACATACATCTGGAATTTGTCAACACGGGTTATGCCCCAGACAAAACACGTTCGGACTATAATAAACCTTATAATCCATCAAGCACAGTTTATGTATTAGATCAACTAGCTTACAGTTTCCCACAAGTAATCGACTATGAGAAAATCATAGTTGGTGCCAATACAACAAGATTCAAAAATTTAGAATATTACCTGAACACACTCGAATACAATCTGTAAAATATCCATTTTGCAGCTAAAATACTAACTAAATATTTGCCTATCCCGGCTGTCCAACTAAATAAGCCCCCCAGTTATCCAACTATCAAACTAATTAATCAACCAGGCTATCCAACTCACCAAGCCTGCTAAACCAGGAGGATAAAAACAAAAAAGAGAGTACCCTATCCCAGCCGACGTTCATGAAGAACGAACAATGTTTGGAATAGGGTACTCTCTTTTTTGTTTCTCCGGGAATCCCCTCTCTACAATCTGACCTGTGCCGAAACCACTTCCTGCGAAAAGAATATGGAAGCACTCTGATCAAATACCTTACTATCTCCCGTCGTGTAAAAACTCATCTCCCCCTCCTTTGTCAATACCTCCGCTAGCTCAGGATGCCTGTTTAAGTAGTCAACCAGGCTCTCAGCGACAATATCCCCCTGAGCAACCAGTTTGATACCTTCCGGTAAATAACCGGCTATCTTAGGCACTAATAACGGATAATGCGTACAGGCCAGTAGAATCGCATCAATATCTCCCGATTTTGACAATAATTCATCGATATACTTCTTCACAAAATAATCAGCACCCGCACTCCCATGCTCATTATTCTCAATCAGCGGAACCCACATCGGGCAACTCTGCTGAATCACATTTAACGCAGGGAACTGATGATGGATCTCTATCGGATAAGAATCAGAATTAACTGTTCCCCTGGTTCCCATCACCCCAATTGTATTTGACTCCGTATAATTACCAATTACTTCTGCCGTAGGCCGGATTACCCCCAACACCCGAAAACCCGGATACTTTACTGGTAACACCTTCTGCTGAATGGTACGCAATGCCTTTGCCGAAGCCGTATTACAAGCTAAAATCACCAGCGGGCAACCCTGCGCAAATAACCACTCCACACATTCTAATGTATACTTGTATATGGTCTCAAAAGAATGATCCCCGTAAGGAGCCCTGGCATTATCACCGAAATAGATATAATTATAATCAGGCAATGACTTCGCAATGGACTCAAACACAGTCAGACCACCGTAACCCGAATCAAAAACACCAATAGACTTCTTATTTATCATGACAAAAAAAAACGGCACCGGGGAAATACCCGGTGCCGCAATTTAAATATTTTTTAAATACTATTTTTTAGGAGCAGGAGCTGCTGAAGCAGAGATACCTAATTTAGCTTTAACTAAAGCAGTAACATCGTCACCACCTTCCCAGGCTAATAAGTTGTTTGCACCATTCTGTGCAGAACTATCAAATACATAAGCTAAACCTTTTTCTCTAGCTACAGCTTTAACTGCAGTTTGGAATTTTGCATTTAAAGGAGCTAATAATTCACCTTGTTTAGTCGCAATATCTTGTTGAGCTTTTTGGCTTGCTTCACCGATACGTTTTTCCATATCCTGTAATTCAACACCCATAGCCTGTAATTCTTTACCAACTGTTTCTTTGTTAGCTTCGCTCAAAGTTTTGTTTTTAGCAACTGCAGCTTCATACTTTACAGTGTACTCACTTCTCATTTTTTCGATCTCAGCTTGTTTTTGTTTTTGAAGAGTCTCTAAAGTTGCTGATGCAGTTTTTGCTTCAGGCATAACAGCAAAAATAGCTTCAGAATCCAGATGTGCAATTTTTTGTTGAGCACTAGCAACATTAGCAGTAAACATAAGGCCAGCTGCCACAAAAAATACGTTAATTAACTTTCTCATTTCTATTGTTCTTAATAATTGTTTTTAAAATTTATTTGGGTGTGTCTCTATTTTACGGTGTTTGGTTTATAACCCAATCTGATAATAACGTCATTACTCAGGTCATAATTGCTGCTTGCGTAAATCATCATTGTCGCTTCACTGCTCTTATCAAAGATAAAATCAAGGAACTTTGTTTTAGCTAAATCAGCAATCACACCAGTTACTTTATCCTGAATAGGCTTAAGCAACTTTGCTCTTGTCTGGAAAAGCTCTCCCTCAGGGCCGAACTTCTGACGCTGAAACTCCTTAGCCGCTTTTTCCTTTTCGATAATATCATTCTCTCTGCGCTTACGCATATCATCAGTCAATAACACCTGATCTGCCTGATAAGCCTTGTACATTTTGTCAATCGCCGTAAAGTTAGCATCAACCTCTTTTTGCCATTGCTGAGACAATACATTCAGCTGGTTCTGTGAAGACTTATACTCAGGTAAATTCTTAAGGATATACTCTGTATCAACATAAGCGAACTTCTGTGCAAAAGCACCAAAACCTGCGAAAACTAAAACCCCGATTAAAATAATTTTTCTCATTTCTCTATTAATTAAATCCACCCAATTGCTGAGCAATACTAAAAGTGAAGTTCTGTTTACCACCATTAGCCTGACCAGGAATATTATCAAACGGAAATCCGTAATCAATACCTAACATACCAAATATCGGCAAAAATATTCTAGCTCCAATACCTGCAGATCTTCTCACGTTAAACGGATTGAACTCCGAAAAACTATTCCAGGTATTACCACCCTCAGCAAAGCCCACAAGATACGCAGTTGCTTGCTGACTTGCAATAACAGGATATCTTAATTCCATAACATATTTAGTATAAATCGGACTTCCTGAATTTGTTGCAGTCTGAATCTGTCCGCTGGTTGTTGCAGTTGCAGGAGTTACTGCACTATTCGCATAACCACGCATTGTAATGATCTCAGATCCCTGAAGGAAATCAAATCCCTGCATACCATCACCACCCAGTTTAAATCGCTCGAAAGGAGACTGACCAACTGCGTTGTTATAAGAACCTAAGAAACCAAACTGAGCCTGTCCTTTAAGTACCAGTTTACCCATTACTCTCTGGAACCACTGACCCTCAAATTTCCATTTGTGGTATTCAGTAAATTTATAACGTTGCTTATCAGATGCAGTGGCATAGTTGGTATGATTTAACAACGAATAAGGAGGAGTAGCCTGGATTGTGAACTTGAAATAAGAACCTTCAGTAGGGAAGATTGGTGAATTTCTTGAATCTCTGCTGATCTCCTGAGTTAAGTTGAAGTTATAAGACGTTCCTGTACTAAACAAATATCCAGGATAGTTATTCAACACATATTGCTGCATGTTGATGGCATGTGAAATCTGGAAATAGTTATCAGGCCATTTTAATCTTCTTCCTAAACTTACAGTAACACCGTTTAAGCGGATACGTTGCGCAGACTGACCAACATCAACACCATTCGAAGAAAGTGACGTAAATGCACTTAAACCGAAACTCACTGGCTTCTTTCCACCTAACCATGGCTCAGAGAAAGAGAAACTGTAAGACTGGTAGTATTTACCATTCGTCTGACCACGAAGACTTAACTTCTGACCATCACCTTTTGGAAGCGGCTTGTAAGCTTTTGGATTTAATATATTTCTTAAAGAGAAGTTATTAAAAGTTAAACCAATAGTACCAATGATACGGCCACCACCGAAACCACCAGATAATTCTACCTGATCAGAAGGTTTCTCTTCTACAGCATACTCAATATCCACAGTACCATCCGAAGGATTTGGTTTTGGAGTTGGTACAGTTTTAGACTCATCAAAGTTACCCAGCTGACCAAGGTCACGTACTGTACGAACCAATAAATCTTTAGAGAACTTATCACCTGGTCTTGTACGTACCTCACGTAAAACTACCCTGTCATTTGTAATTGTATTTCCCTTTACAGTAATTCTGTTATTGGTATACTGGGGACCTTCATAAATCCTTACTTCTAAATCTACAGTATCATTGTATATTTTTGTCTGAACCGGCTCCACATTAAAAGTCAGGTAACCATCGTTCAGGTAAATACTCGAAACGTCATCACTCTCTGCACCGTTACCGTGAAGTTTAGTATTTAACTTCTCTTCACTGAAAACTTCACCTTTCTCAATACCCAATACTTTGTTCAGATCTTTTGTTGCATACTTTGCATTTCCAGACCAGGTAATATTTCCAACATAATATTTCGGGCCTTCGTATAAATCGATCTTAACACCAACAGATTTTTTATTGTACAGGTAAGTAGTATCCTTGATGATCACCGCATCACGGTAACCTTTTTCCTGCATTTTAGCAATCAGCTTTTCCTTATCCTCTTTATATTTCTCCTTACTGAATTTACCAGAACCGAATACTTTATAGAAAGCCTGTTGCTTAGTCTTCTTCAAATACTTACGTAAAGTAGAAGCCTTGAATTCCTTATTCCCCGTAAAATTGATCTCGTGAACTTTTACCTTGTTCCCTTTATCTACAAAAACCTGTAACACCACCCCATTCTCCATGTTCGGATCAGGCTTGGTTTTATAGTCTACCTTTGTAAAGAAATAACCTTTTTCTGCCAGGTATTTATTGATGATTCCCGTTGTACTGTTATACGTATTCTCGTTGATAATCGTCTTTCCTGATTTAGAATTCAATTTCTCGGTGATATCTGTTTTCTGAGATTTACTCAGTCCGTTCAGCTCAAATGAACTTAAACGTGGTCTTTCAACTACTTTAATATCAAAATAAACGGTATCAAGAACCATTTTTGTGATATCAAGTTCAATATCATCAAACAATCCCTGTGCCCAAAGTGTTTTAATTGCATTGGAAGTTGCCTCCCCCGGAAGTAATATTTTTTCACCTTTAATTAATTTGGAAAGCGTAATAATAACTTCCTTATCAATAAACTTGGCGCCACTTAATGTTGTTCCCCCTATCGTATATTCTTTAGGCTGAAAATAATCCATGTCCGTACCGCTGACTTTTAAGCTGGGGGTATTAGGATTGGACTTTGGACGGGTAATTTGTGCCATTGCCGGTGAGCCGATCAATAGCAATAATATGAGTTGGTATATTCTTTTCATTTACATTCTAAAAAACGTTGCTAAGTTAATTTAAACACATGTTAAAAAGTGTTAAAAGTAAAATTAGTTCAACTGTTCACTAATTTTACCGAAGCGACGTTCGCGCTTTTGGTAGTCCACAATAGCTTCAAAAAGGTCTTCTCTTCTGAAGTCCGGCCACAAAGTCTCCGTAAAATACAGCTCGCTGTAAGCCATCTGCCAAAGCAGAAAATTACTTACCCGATGCTCACCACTGGTACGGATCATCAACTCCGGATCTGGCATATTTACAGTAGTTAATTGAGAAGAAAACTGTGCCTCATCAATCTCATCCACTTTAATTTTACCATCCTGCACTAGCAAAGCAAGCTTTTTTGCAGCCTCCAGAATCTCCCATTTGGCACTATAACTCAAAGCAAGAGTCAGCGTACAACTGGTATTTCCCGCAGTTTTTTCCATTGCGCTTTTTAAATCGTCAATACATTGCTGAGGTAAAGAGGCGATGTCACCAATGGCGTTCAGCCTGATGTTATTTTTATTCAATGTATCTGTTTCATTGTTGATTGTAGCAATCAGCAATTCCATCAAAGCATTGACTTCATCAATAGGTCTGTTCCAGTTTTCCGTAGAAAAAGCATAGATTGTCAGGTATTTTACGCCAATATCCGCACACCCTTCTACAATATCCTTTACAGATATTACTCCGCTTTCATGACCGAAAGATCTGAATTTACCTTGATTTTTAGCCCATCTTCCATTCCCATCCATAATAATAGCGATGTGTTCCGGTAAGCGACTTGTATCGATTTGTTCTTTAAATCCCATTTATTTGTGCAAATATGGCTAAAATGTCTAACATACTGAAGAATGGCAGGTTAGAAAGCTTCAAAGTTATAAGATATTTTGTTTATTTCTACCATAAACTTAGCAGGATAAGTTGATTTTAAGATATGAGAGGTGAATAAAAGAGTCTAAAAACTATAACACTTATCAGAAGTAAACGTATAAGAAAGCCCTATGTGTACAAAAAAGTAAGTATCATTTTTAACAAAATTACCACGCTGACCACCTGGAGGAAAATTTGGATGATTTGGATCAGGAGTATTAGAAGGATCAGAAAGGTTGAAACCATTGGGATGATTTGCACTTTTTACACCAAGGGCCGGGTTGGTTAAAGGATACCGGTCACCCACATCATCCAGGTAATCAGTTTTTGCCGTTCGGTAACCTAACTGCGTAAACAACCCCAGCCGCTCCCCTATCCTGTACTTCATGCCTATCCCATAAGGAATACTCATTGCATAGTTTTTATATTTTTTGCCTTCAGTCTGATAGTATCTTAACTCGTAGGTCTCCCCTTCATAAGTCGCTTTTGGATTAAATAATACCCCGCCAATTCCTGCGAACATATAAGGTGTAAAATTCTTAATTCCACCACCAGAAAAGTAATCCAGGAAATTGAAATCGACCTGTAAACTCAGTTCATTCAGTGAAGTAGAGAAGTTAAGATTTCGGGTTTTAAGACTTAAGTCATCAGAATTTGCATCATCACCTTTGATTTTTCCATAATTATAATGGATACCAACCGCCCAGTAAGGATTAAAATTACGCTTTACATAGGCACCAAAAGCGACGCCGCCTGGTTTAAAAAGATGATTGGGATTAATATCCCCGATATACCCTGCAGCACCAGCATTCACGCCTAACTCCGTTGTCTGCGCCACCGCAGCACCAGAGAAAACACAGCCCAGCCCAACAGACAATATGATCTTTTTTAGTCTCTTCATCTTAATAATTACGGGTATCAATTCCCCAAAGCAATTTGTTCCTTAAGGTAGTAAGATAACTTTCATTATTCAAACGAATAAGGTTCACATGAAAAGCTGCCTTATTCACTGTTATTTTCACAGATCTATCTACCGTAGCAGTCCTGGAATCGCACGATACCAGAAACTTGGTACTCCTGGCTTCCACTTCAAACCTTAAAGTGACATCATCTGGAATAATGACCGGTCTTACATTCAGGTTATGTGGTGCAATCGGGGTAATGACAAAATTCTGTGCACTTGGAAAGATGATCGGGCCACCGCAGCTTAATGAATAGGCCGTAGAACCTGTGGGTGTGGCAATAATTAACCCATCTGCCCAATATGAATTGATAAACTCATCATTCATATAAGCATGGATAATCATCATTGCCGTGTTATCACGTCTGTGGATAGTGATATCATTCAATGCGAAATTCTCATCACCAAAAAGATTATGCTTAGATTCTACGTTAAGTAAAGTCCGTTTATCAAGCGAATATTGCTTATTGACTAAAGCTTCAATCGCATTTCTGATCTCATTTTTATTGATACTCGCCAAAAAACCCAGCCTTCCAAAGTTGATTCCTATAACCGGAATTCCAGAATCTCTGATTAAAGCAAGCGTATCCAGCAACGTTCCATCCCCACCCAAACTAATCAGTATTTCGGCATGATCGCGTAGTTCCAGATGATTGGAAAAAGTTTCAATATGGGCAGGGAGCTTTACTTTATCTTCAATAAATTCATTGTATTCCTTGTGGACAATTGTTTCAATCCCATAATGTTCAAGGGCATTAAAAACTTCTTGCACGAAAGGCAAAACGCTGTTATTGAACTCTCTGCCGTAAATTGCAATCTTCATTTAGATAATATTGTAGGTTGAATGGTTACTGGAATGAATTAAACATTTAAATAACTCATTAACAAATTATATCTGTCTTCCGTTCCGTTGTCCTGAGTGGTGCTGTTAAAAACTGCTTTCACCTGGTAATCATATCTTTCAAAAGCAGATATGATTCCAGATAATTCAGTTTTATTAATTTTCAGCGTCACCTCTAACCGTGTAGAATCTGGAAAGTTCTGCACATAAGAGGATAAGATTTGTGCATTATCAGCTTCAACAATCTGAGCCATATGCGACAAAGAGTTATTGCGGTTATTAATTTCCAGAACGATAATTCCTCCTGGTTCTTTAACGGCAAAAATATCTGAGGTATACTTTAATAAGTCATGTATAGAAATTACCCCCAGATAATTCTTTTTATAATCCAGTACCGGTACTAAAGAAAGCTTGAGCTGATCGAATATCCTGATTACATCGTAAACATGTACATCCTGATAAACAAAAGGATTAAGAATAGTTAAAGAAAGACCACCAATAGGTTCTTCCACATTTCTTATTTCCAACAGATGGTCTTCTGCTACAATGCCAAGAAACTGGCCATTGTTCAATACTGGTAAATGATTCAATTTAAACTCAGCCATTCTATCCAAAGCAGTATGTACCGTTTCAGAAGTCTGTAACGGCAGGATTGAATTTGATATGAGTTCAGATGCAAACATTTTTATTTCAGTAAAATTCTATCTAAGAAAGTACTCAGATATTTGTTAAAAATTTCAGGATGCTCCATCATAGGAACATGCCCGCATTTATCAACCCAGTTTAACTCTGAATTAGGTAGCAGCTGATGAAATTCTTCAGCGACATCCGGCGGAGTTACCTGGTCATTTTTTCCCCAGATCAAAGAAACAGGGATGGTAATTTTATTCAGTTCCTTAGACATATTATGACGGATAGCAGATTTTGCCAAAGCCAGAATACGGATAACTCTTGAACGTTCATTAACCGTTTTAAAGATCTCATCTACCATTTCTTTTGTAGCGATAGAAGGATCATAGAAAGTAAACTCAACCTTTTCACGGATATAATCATAGCTCTCTCTTCTTGGGAAAGTACCACCAAAAGCATTTTCATATAAACCAGAACTACCAGTTAATACCAATGCTTTTACACTTTCCTGATGTGCCGCCGTAACGACAAGTCCAAGATGTCCGCCTAATGAATTTCCGATCAGGACCACCTGTCCCAGTTTTTTAAACTTTATAAATTTATGAATGTACTTTGCTAAACTTTTAACACCTAAAGTAAGGATTGGCAATTCATATATAGGCAAAATAGGCACTAGTATACGGTACTGCTCCTTGAAATGATCAATAACCGGCTCCCAATTGCTCAACTCGCCCATCAAACCATGAAGTAATACCAGGGTTTCGCCTTTTCCGGCCTCTATATACTTAAACCCATCCTCTTCTATTACTTCGTATTTCATGTATATATATATTTCTGTAAATGTTTCCCGGAATGGTTACTGACACAATGGTGTCCGGTTCATCATTGTTTCTAAAGATACGCTACTAAGTTAGTCGCCTGATTTTATTTTAAACAAAAAAAACTATTATTTTTAAAAAATAATTCTTTACATATACCATCTAACACAATTTATGCCAATTGACTTTTAACAATTTCAGCTATCAATTTGCCATCAGCCTTACCAGCCAGTTCTTTATTTGCCAGCCCCATAATACGGCCCATATCTTTTACCGTAACCGTACCAGCATCTGCTATTAACTTGGCAATCAGAACCTCTACTTCTTCTTTGCTTAATTGCTGCGGCATAAACTGACTGATTACTGTAATTTCTTCGTCTTCAATCACAGCCAGATCTTCTCTGCCTTGTTGTTTATAAATGTCAGAAGATTCTTTTCTTTGTTTAATTAAACGCTGAAGAATTTTCATTTCAGCATCTTCAGTAATTTCTTCAGCTGATCCTTTTTCCGTTCTTGCTACTAATAATGCAGCTTTAATTGCGCGTAAACCTCTTAATGCAGCCTGATCTTTAGCTAACATTGCTTTTTTTATTTCCTGATCTATAATTGCAGATACCATATTTTTTTTAAGATTTTATTCTAATTTCTATTTACTACTGTTGCTGATGCCTGTGCAGTTGGCATAATCAGCATATCATTTATATTAACATGTGCAGGACGGCTCACAGCAAACCAGATTGCATCAGCAATATCCTGTGCCAATAAAGGTTCTAACCCTTCATATACCTTTTTCGCTTTGTCTTCATCTCCTTTAAAACGGACTACAGAAAACTCTGTTTCTACCATACCCGGATTAATTGCAGTTACTTTGATACCATGCGGAAGCAGGTCCAGACGCATTCCTTTATTTAGGGCATCCACTGCATGTTTTGTTGCACAATAAACATTTCCGTTTGGATAAACTTCTTTACCTGCAATAGAACCAATATTGATAATGTGTCCTTTCTTCGCAGCGATCATCCAGTTGGAAACGATTTTAGTCACATAAAGCAAACCCTTTACGTTTGTATCTATCATGGTATCCCAATCATTGGTATCCCCGTTTTGAATCGGGTCCAATCCCTGGCTTAAACCTGCATTGTTAATCAATACATCAATCTTTTTCCAGTCTTCAGGTAAGCTTTCAAAAACTTCTTTCAACACTGAATTATCTCTTACATCTGCAATAAGTGTTTTAACCTCTATTGCATATTTATCTGCTAAATGTTTAGCAACCTCGTTTAATTTTTCTTCTCTTCTGGCTACCAATACCAATTGATACCCTTGTTGTGCAAATAAGTGTGCACATGATTTCCCTATACCTGAAGTCGCGCCTGTAATTAATGCAGTTTTCATAAAAATCTATTTTTATTACCGGGAATATTTATTCACTCAAAACGAGTGTTAGCTATACCCTTTCAAACAAAGCTATTAAAATTCACTCAGGCTGCATCATTCGAAGAATAAACTGAATGTCACATGACGCAACATCAATTTATTGATCGGATTGTTATAAGGATTAATCTCCGTTCTGTCTGCAATATCATTCAATGAGTAAGACAATTTGATTTCCGGAGACATTTTAAAATACTCAAAATACAGATCCAACCCAAAAGCAGCTTCTAATGACCAGTAGCTCTTCTTATTTTTCAGAAATTTGAACTCTTCATCTAATTGTGAATCGTCCGACTTTTTCTTGGAAGCAATATCCATCGAATATTTTGCCCCATATAACATATAAGCCCTGAAGTTATTTCTTCTGTCAGACTTGATTTTGATACCCAATGGAAATTCAACCATTGTAGCAATCACTTTCTTTTCAATAGCGCTGGTCAAAGCAGGGTTACTCACCTGATTCCCGCCAATATTCGTATAAGGCCCATATTCATACTCCATCAGCCTGTCTGTAAAAACCAATGTTGGCGTTAACCTCACATCTATATGATTATTAACCCTGCCGTTGACTACAAAACCGATTCCAAATCCAGGAGAAGATTTACCATACATTGCATTCAATGAATCCGTGATCAGCCCCCTTGACGGATCAACAACTGACTGATAAGGCGCTCTCCAGTTCTCCTTTTTCTTGATCTTATAAGAAGAACCCGTATATTGAAAAGTAAACCCAAAGTGTACATTCTCATCATCCACACCACCACCCCAGTTTTGAGCTCTGGCGGCGGCTACTGAAAAAAGAAGAACAAATAACAGGCTTATTTTTAATTTCATCTGAATGGATTAACCCTTGATTCCGGTATATATTGTACTGATCCCAAAGGTCAGTGGTCTGTGTTTAGTCGTTTTGTAACCCACTTTATCCATCACCGCAATAAAAGATTTTCCATCAGGAAAAGCAACAGCCGATTCATTAAGATACGTATAAGCTCTGGCATCCTTAGAGAATATTTTCCCAAAAACAGGCAATATAGATTTGAAATAAAAATTATACAACTGTTTTACCGGGAATGCTACAGGTTTTGAGAACTCCAGAATTACGACTTTTCCGCCTGGTTTTAAAACCCGCAGCATGTCTGACAATCCCTTTTCAAGATCCTGATAATTTCTGACACCGAAGGCAACTGTAATCGCATCAAAATGATTGTCTTCAAACTTAAGACCTTCCGAATCTCCGATTTCTACGCTGAAAATATCCTGTAAATTGCGGTCTGTGATTTTTTTACGAGCTACTTCAAGCATTCCCGGAGAAATATCTACGCCTGTAATTTTTTTAGGATGAAGTATTTTGATCGCTTCAAAAGCCAGGTCACCCGTTCCTGTTGCTACATCTAAAATATGTTGCGGCTTCAATGCTGACAATTCACGAATGGCCTTTTTACGCCATAGAATGTCTATTCCTGCAGAAAGGAAATGATTCAGGAAGTCATAAGTACCAGCAATATTATCAAACATTGTGGTCACTTGCTCCTTTTTCGTGATCGTAGCAGATTGGTATGGAGTTATTTTTTCGTTCATGGTGTGTCGCAAAGATAAGTATTGTTGAAAACTAATTTTCTACCTTTGTCAAATGATTATAAAATCAGCAACATTTATTTGCAGTAATACCAAGATTTCGGCGCTACCAGTAGCCAACATGCCCGAATATGCTTTTATTGGCCGTTCAAACGTAGGAAAGTCGTCCCTGATCAATATGCTTGTTAACCAGCATGGATTGGCAAAAACGTCTCAAAAACCAGGAAAAACACAGTTAATTAACCACTTTTTGGTCAACGAGAAGTGGTATATCGTCGATTTACCAGGTTATGGATATGCGAAAGTTTCTAAAAACAGCCGTGAAAGCTGGGAGAAATTTATCCGTAATTACATCACCAAAAGAGAAAGTTTACAGTGTGTATTCGTTTTAATTGACAGTCGTATTCCGCCACAAAAGATTGATATTGAGTTTTGCTGCTGGATGGGAGAAATTCAAATCCCTTTTGTGCTGGCCTTTACCAAGACCGATAAGCAGTCAACTTCCAAAACACATCAGAATATTGCGCTATTCAAAAAAGAGCTTTCAGGATGGTTTGAAGAAATTCCACCGATATTTACGACCTCAGCAGAGAAGTTAATTGGAAGAGATGAGATTCTGAACTTTGTTGATCAGACAAATCTTGACTTTGCAATGCCTATCCTGACGCCAGAAGAAGATTAATAACAGCACCTTTAAATGAAGAAGTATTTTTCACTCGTGCTTTTTGCACATTCAGTCTTCGCATTACCTTTTGCGATGATTGGTTTCTTTTTAGGAGTTACCACTACGGATCACCCTTTCAACTGGGTGATTTTGTTGTTAGTACTCCTTTGTATGGTATTCGCCAGAAATTCTGCCATGGCCTTTAACAGGTACCTGGACAGAGACATTGATGCGAAGAATCCGCGGACTAATATGCGTGACATTCCAGCAGGAAAGGTTTCTGCGAACGAGGCGCTGATCTTTGTCATTGTAAACTGCGTGCTTTTCATCGTTACCACAGCATTCATTAATCCATTATGCCTGTATCTCTCTCCCGTAGCACTTTTTGTAGTCCTGTTTTATAGCTATACCAAAAGATTTACTGCCTTATGCCATATGGTACTCGGACTGGGCTTATCCCTTGCTCCTATTGGTGCTTATATTGCCGTAACCGGTCACTTCGCGCTGGTACCTGTCCTTTATTCACTGGCCGTATTATTCTGGGTGAGTGGCTTTGACATTATTTATGCTTTACAGGATGAGGAATTTGATAAAGGCGAGAAATTACACTCAATCCCTTCCGCTCTTGGCAGAAAAAAAGCACTCAGATTATCTGAATTCTTACATGTCCTGTCTGCAATCTGTGTGATCTTACCGATCGTATTTTCTACTTTCAGCTGGGCCTACTACCTTGGCGTAACCTTCTTTTGTTCGATGTTAATCTATCAGCACCTGCTGGTTAAACCAAATGACATCAGCAAAGTGAACAAAGCATTTGCGACGACCAATGGATTCGCCTCTGTGATTTTTGCAGCCTGCTTTTTGCTCGATGCTTTTTTAAGAACAATTTTCAAATTCTAGACCGATGAGCAATCTTATCATTACGAAAAAAAACAGAACTTATATTCCACAAACACTGGAGATTAAATGGGAAAACCTGTCTCCTGTTCTGGATGAATTGTTAGACAGAAAAATTGCCAATGTCGGCGAGCTTGAAAAATGGCTGAAAGACAAAAGTGAATTTGACGCCGCCCTGGAAGAAGACTTTGCCTGGAGATATATTAGAATGAGCTGTGATACGGCCAATGAAGAATTGGTCAGCAGCTTTCAATATTTCGCTACAGAGATTGAACCGAAGATCTCTCCTGTTGCAAATTTATTAAATCAAAAATTGGTTGACAGTCCATTTATTGAGGAGCTTGACCAGACTAAATACTTTGTTTATTTACGTGCGATTAAAAAAGCACTGGAGATTTACAGAGAAGAAAACGTTGAACTGTTCACGAAACTACAAATCACCCAGCAAAAATACCAGGCCACCACTGGTGCAATGAGTGTGGTGATCAATGAAAAGGAATACACTTTAGAACAGGCAGCTGTTTTAACGAAAGATATAGACAGAGCAGTACGTCAGCAGGCCTGGGAAACTATCCAGCAACGTCGCCTGGTAGACAAAGATGCTTTAAACATTGTGTTTGATGAGTTGGTTGCGATGCGTCATGAGGTATCTCTGAACGCAGGGTTTGAAAACTACAGAGACTATATGTTCCAGGCTTTAGGCAGATTCGACTATAGCGCGAAGGATTGTTATGCATTCCATGAGGCGATAGAAAAAGAAATCGTACCGATCTTAAAAGAGCAAGCGGAGAAAAGGGCTGAATTATTAGGCCTGGAAGAATTGAAGCCATGGGACATGGATGTCAGTACTTCTGGTAAAGCTGCCTTGAAACCTTTCAAAAACGGGGAAGAACTGATTGAGAAAACTATTGCGGCTTTTAATGCAATTGATCCGAAATTAGGCCATATGCTTTCGATTATGAAAGCGAACAACCTGTTTGATGTAGAAAGCAGAAAAGGTAAGGCTCCGGGAGGATACAACTATCCACTGGCCGAAACTGGTGCTCCTTTTATTTTCATGAACTCTGCGGGTTCATTGAGAGACCTGACTACTATGGTTCACGAAGGTGGACATGCAATCCATACTTTTTTAACAGCAAACCTGGAACTGAATGACTTTAAACATTGTCCTTCGGAAGTTGCAGAATTAGCGTCCATGAGTATGGAATTAATTTCGATGGATCAATGGGATATTTACTTTGATAATCCTGCCGATCTGATCCGTGCAAAAAAAGAACAGTTACAAGATGTACTGAAAACTTTGCCATGGGTAGCGGTGATTGATCAGTTCCAGCACTGGATTTATACCAATCCTACACACAATGCTGCCGACAGAGAGGTAGCTTTCAAACAGATCTATGAAAGATTTGGTGCAGGCTTCTCTAATTGGGATGGACTGGAGCAGGAGTTTGGTAATATCTGGCAAAAACAACTGCATCTTTTTGAAGTTCCTTTTTATTATATAGAGTATGCAATTGCGCAGTTAGGTGCGATTGCGATCTGGAAAAACTACAAAGAAAATCCTGAAAAAGCATTACAACAATATCTGGATGCATTAGCTTTGGGTTATACTAAACCAATGAATGAGATTTACGAAACTGCGGGTATCAAATTCGATTTTAGCAGCGGATATATAAAAGAACTGGCTTCCTTTGTAAAAGAGGAATTAGATAAATTAGATTAATTTTTTATACTTTGAGCCAATTGACGCCTGTCTGTATTTCGGACAGGCGTTAAGCTAACCTAAAACCACATCTAACCGAATTGCCCATTATGTTTGAAAATCTTTTCAGAAAAAAGTCTATTACTAAAATATTAGAGGATGCCGAAAAGGGCTATGGCGATCATGGCGCATCTCTAAATAAGACACTGGGTGTAAGAGATCTTACTGCTTTTGGAATTGCCGCCATTATTGGTGCGGGAATTTTCAGTACAATTGGAAAGGCAAGTGCCGACGGCGGTCCTGCTGTAATTTTCTTGTTTATTTTCACGGCTGTAGCCTGTAGTTTTGCGGCCTTTGCTTATGCAGAGTTTGCTTCTATGGTTCCTGTTTCCGGAAGTGCCTATACTTATTCTTATGTAGCTTTTGGAGAATTGGTGGCCTGGATTATTGGGTGGTCACTCATTATGGAATATGCGATTGGAAATATTACGGTCGCCATTTCCTGGTCTGATTACTTTACGGGTTTACTCTCCTCCATCCGAATACCGGCGTTAGGTATAAACGGGATTAACCTTCCCGACTGGATGACAATGGACTACCTGACTGCATTCAATGGTCATAAGCATGCGGAGGCGCTATTGAATGCAGGTAAAAGCTTTGCTAACCTGGATGATGCGACCCGTATTGCGAACAATGCCTGGGCTACTGCCCCTACTATTGGTGGCTTTCATATTGTGGCCGATTTACCTGCTTTAGGAATTATTATTCTGATTACCTGGCTGGTTTACAGAGGGATGAAAGAATCTAAGAATGCGAGTAATGCGATGGTTATTGTGAAGCTTGCAGTAATCTTACTGGTACTCTCTGTAGGTGTTTTTTATGTCGATACAGAAAACTGGAATCCATTTGCGCCAAACGGCGTTTCTGGTATCCTTAAAGGCGTTTCTGCCGTGTTCTTTGCTTATATTGGTTTTGATGCAATCTCTACAACTGCCGAAGAGTGTAAAAATCCGCAGCGGGATTTACCAAGAGGTATGATGTGGGCGATCATTATTTGTACTGTTCTTTATGTGGCCATTGCGCTGGTATTGACTGGTATTGTAAAGTATGATCTGCTGGCTGTGGGCGATCCGCTGGCCTTTGTATTTGATCATATCGATCTGAAATTGATGAGTGGAATTATTGCGGTAAGTGCGGTATTTGCAATGGCAAGTGTATTGCTTGTTTTCCAAATGGGACAACCAAGAATCTGGATGAGTATGAGCCGTGATGGTTTATTGCCAAAAAGATTTTCCAAGATCCACCCTGTTTATAAAACACCTTCCTTTGCAACTATTGTAGTGGGTTTTGTAGTGGCTGTTCCTTCTTTATTTATGAATCTGACCATTGTAACAGACTTATGTTCTATCGGTACGCTGTTCGCTTTTGTACTGGTTTGTGCAGGGGTATTGGTATTGCAAAACAAGACTGACATTCCAAGGGGTAAATTCAAAACTCCTTACGTAAATTCAAAGTTTATCATCCCAGTTGTTTTTATTGGTGCAATCATTTCTGGTTTCATCTTTTTTAAGGCAGAAATGACTTCTTTCATCACAAATGAAACTAAGGTTCATGATCCGATCAGTTTCATTACTTCGCTCGACAAAACTGAGCTGAATAGCGTGAAAAATGAAATTATTGCAGCACAGAAAGTATCTAATGTGATCAATAAGAATATTGATGCTGAGGCTTATTTAAATGGCCTGAGTACGGAACAGTACAAGAGTTTTATTGAGAAGAGCGCGGTGAGTGCGGATAAGAAATTTGAAAGCGGCTGGGCTTTGTTTAAACACAAAATCCCAATGTGGATCTTCTTCTTTATTTGTGTGGCGATCACTTATTTCTGTATTACACATAACTTGTCTCTGATCCCGGTATTGGGTTTACTGAGCTGTTTGTACATGATGTGTGAACTGGGTATTTCTAACTGGATCGGATTCGGAATCTGGCTGGTGATCGGACTGGTCGTTTATTTCTTATATGGTTTTCACCATAGTAAGTTGAATGTGAAGAATCAGCCGGTGGTATAGTATAGCGAGGGGCTTATACATATTATTTAACCCCGTCTTTTGATAATAATTTCAGAAGACGGGGTTTGTTTTTAGGGGATTGAGTTTATTCTATAATTTGCCAATATCCCCTGGTACCTCCAATTCGTTTAATATATCCTTTCTCTTTCAATAAATCTATATGTGCCTGAGCTGCTGAAACATTGATATTTAATAGTTTCCCCAATTCTCTTTTAGATAGTGTATTACTTTCTCTTAACAGGCTTAAGACCTCAACTTGTCTGTAAGTTAATCTATTTATTGGACCACCTATTGGACTACCTATTGGACCACCTATTGAACCACCTTTCTTAACCTCGTCATTAAATAAGCTATCCTCTATTTCTTTATGTATCGGAAATGACATTCTTAAAAAGTGTTCCGTGAACTTAAAACACTCCTTACTATAAGACTCTAGTATACGAGGTATACCTGAACCTAATTGTTCTACTAAATCGAGGTCTTTATAGATTCGCATAATTTCTTTGTTCCTTGGTATAGAAAACCCTTGAAAGAACTCTTCAAGGCTCAATCCATCCGGCAGACTACATGTTGACGTAATTTCAATTCTATCATCGAAAATCTCGAATTTAGGTGGTACCTCGTTAGTGTAATCATTATGCACAATCGCATTAATCACTGCTTCACGCAAAGCAATTGGATCCCAAAATCTGATTTCTATTCTCTCTTTTGCAGTGATCCTGGTAAGAGTCTTATTTTCTACACTTAGTTTATCCAAAACCTGTTTAGTAGCTTTAATCAATGATTCGTACCCGTACTCATTATTTTCTATGAGATTTACCCTGTTAAGTCCACTATACTTAGCTAGCTTTATTGAGTTGCTATTTTTGTCTGACATCAAATAGGCAACATAGTTATATTGTTCATCTGCATTGAGAAGTTCCAGATTAGCGGCAAACTTGTCATTAAGCTTCTTACTTCCTGCCTCATAATAGATCTTTAACTGTTCAAAACTAAGGTTTTGATGGTTAGACTTAATTTTACCGATAGAATTACGTGTCCGTTTAGAGAACAATGTATCTATCATTTTTTGTGGCATGGGTTCTGAAGCAGCGCCAATTCTAATAAAACTACCTTTTTCAGTCATTCCATATTTTCTAAGGAAATAGGGTTTTTCGCTCCCACTGGCAACGATAATTTTAATAATATTTAAATTATCTTTTTTCTCGCTTACCACATCGAATAATCCCAGGCAAGATGATGCAATATTATTTTTTAGCCGATCTTTTATTTTAAGCTGATCTCCGTCAGAATCAATAACGCCTACAGTACGACCATTCTTGTTAATTCCAATATAAATTACACCACCTTCTTTATAGTTTAAAAAAGCGGTCACTTCTTTTTCTAATGAGTCAGTCAGTTCTTGTTTATATTCTATCCGGTTAGATTCAATCATCTGGGTTCTTAATTTTAGAAATTTTTAATATAAGTTATTGTAAATTCTCCCAAATGTTCAGTCTCTGAAACAAACTTAAGATCGTCAGACATAAAGAGTAGCCAAACTTGTACTTCACCTGCAAAAAAGCTTGGCAAATTAACAGTAAGCGCTAAGTCACTTCTTTGCGGAGACAATGGAACAGCTGTAGAAATACTCTTTTCAGGATGATAAATAAAGCAATAAGCTCTGTCAGTAGGACTTGTCGCATCATTATCCACCATATCATCCTCTTCCCAGGTCACCTTAATTTTTCTCCCTTCTATCTTTACTGCAACATTAAAACCATTGTCAATTTCAGTTGAATAATCTGCTGGCTTACTCAGTTTTACTTTCGAATAATTCAAAGTAAAATCCGGATAGACACCGTCAATTGAATGATGCAGATTATACCACATGGCATAATTCATCGCAGTCATATTTTTAGGTGGCTTCTGAAATGGATATTACGGTTCGAATAGTGCCAGCTATTTCGGTCTGTTAGTGCCAGCTATTACGGTTTAAATGATGCCACTTTAGTGGTTTAGTTTTATCC
>NZ_JBEPPL010000029.1:0-18243 GCF_040547305.1 Pedobacter sp. UYP1
CCAACCAGCAATCCTGATAAGCTATCCAACTTATTCTTCCAACCAGCAATCCTGATAAGCTATCCAACTTATTCTTCCAACCAGCAATCCTGATAGGCTATCCAACTTAGCCATCCAACCAGCAATCCTACAAAAATCTGTGAGCCCGTAACCATTTTATCTCTTTTCGCCTCCAACAGTCTCCTATAACATGGTGAAAAATAAAAAAACCCGCTATACTATGTTCGGACATTGCATTCGGGCCCACTTCCGGGCCACAAAATGCTTGACGAACATAGTATAACGGGTTTTTATTATTTCCTTTTACTTATCCCTTCGGCTTAGAAAAGAAATAAACCGGTATACCTGCGAGCATGATCAGCACCCCCCACCCACACGTACTAAACTTCGTAATCAACAACGCCACACAAATCGCGGCAGCCACCACCATATACAAAGCCGGCAACACCGGGTACCCAAAAGCCCTATACGGACGTACCAAATCCGGACGCTTCCTTCTTAAAATAAAGATCCCGTAAATAGTAAGAATATAAAAAATCATCACAATGATCACCACATAATCCAGCAAATCACCATACTTACCCGTCAAACAAAGAAAAGAAGCCCAAATACACTGGAACCACAAAGCCCAGCCCGGAACACTCGACTTGTTCAGCAAAGCCGCCTTCTTAAAAAACAACCCATCCTTCGCCATCGTATAATAAACCCTCGCTCCCGCCATGATCAGCCCATTATTACAAGCAAAAGTTGAAATCATGATCATTACAGCAATAGTAATCGTGCCCACATCCCCAAAAATATATTGCGCCGCCGCTACAGCCACACGATCAGACTTCGCAAAAGCAATCTCATTCAAAGGCATCACAGAAATATACATCAAGTTCGCAGAGATATAAATCACACTCACGATAAAAGTCCCAAAAAACAAACTCAGGCCCACATTACGCTCAGGCTTTTTAATCTCACCAGCAATAAACGTTACCCCAACCCACGCATCACTCGAAAAAAGAGAACCCACCATGGCCGCTGCAATACCAGAAAGCAAAGCAGTACCACCAATAGACACCCACGAACCATTTTGTGCATCAAAAGCCCTTGTATTCCACGCATCAGCCCAATTCGCATTCCACACCTGCGTATTTGCTGCGATTAAAAAACCACCAGCAATCAAACCTAAAAGTGAAAAAATCTTAATAATGGTCAGGAAAGTCTGCAGAATCTTACTATCCCTCACCCCCCTGCTATTGATATAAGTTAGCAACACAATAGTCACAATCGAAACCAGCTGGGCCGCATTCAAATGAAAAGACCCTAAACTATATAAAATATTAGTATCACTCAAAGGCTCATACAAATAAGCAGCGAACTTAGAAAAAGCTACCCCCACCGCAGCAATTGTTCCCGTCTGGATCACCGCAAAAAAGCTCCACCCATACAAAAACGCGATCAGCTTATTATACGCTTCCTTCAAATAAACATACTGACCACCCGCTTTTGGAAACATCGCACTCAGCTCACCATAACTTACCGCCGCAACTACAGTTACCAGTCCTGTTAACACCCAGATCAGGATGAGCCAGCCTGCCGAGCCCACTTGCCTGGCAATATCAGCACTTACAATAAATATCCCCGATCCGATCATGGAGCCTACAACAAGCATCGTTCCGTCTAAAAGACCAAGCTCTCTCTTAAAAGAGCTATCTTCAATTTCTTTATTCATTAGTTGGTTTGGTTGGTTGATTGATTGATTTAAATCCCTAAGGATGCGCTAATATATTTAAATTCTTAAAATAAAAACATCAGGTCACAACTATAGCTGTAATTCTTTCAACCACAGCCGATTAATTTGGGAATGTCAGAAACTCTCTTTAATTTGTATAACGGCCAAACATGCCATCTACCCAGGAAACCAAATTTAAACAACATATGATTTTTTTACAACAGAACTTAATTTACTTCATCCCCCTTTTTGGCCTTGTTGGGATACTAGTTATGGCCTTCCAAAGTGCCTGGGTGACCCGGCAGGAAGCAGGAGACAAAAACATGTCTGAACTCGCAGGTTATATAGCAGACGGCGCTATGGCCTTTTTGAAAGCAGAATGGAAAGTACTCAGTTATTTTGTGATCATAGCAGGAATCTTACTTGCCTGGTCCGGCACACTAACCGGAAGTGCCGCAAGCCCAATCCACTCCAGTCCCATTATCGCTGTCGCCTTTCTCATCGGCGCAGTATTTTCAGCCTTCGCAGGCTATTTAGGAATGCGTATCGCAACAAAGGCCAATGTCAGAACCACACAGGCAGCCAGAACAAGCTTAGCGCAAGCACTAAAAGTTTCTTTCAGAGGAGGAACAGTGATGGGATTTGGCGTTGCAGGCCTGGCCATTCTCGGTCTGGGAACCCTGTTCATTATCCTTTACCACACCTTTGTACACCCCGGCTCTCCGGAATCTTCAGCAGAATTGAAAAAGACTATTGAAGTACTCGCAGGTTTCTCCTTAGGCGCAGAAAGTATTGCCCTTTTTGCCAGAGTTGGCGGAGGGATTTATACCAAAGCAGCAGACGTTGGCGCCGACCTTGTAGGAAAAGTAGAAGCAGGAATCCCTGAAGACGACGTACGTAACCCCGCAACCATTGCAGATAACGTAGGCGATAACGTTGGCGACGTTGCCGGTATGGGTGCAGATTTATTCGGCTCTTACGTCGCAACAATTCTGGCAACTATGGTATTAGGACAAGAAATTGTTTCTGAAGACTTATTCGGAGGTATGGCCCCTGTACTATTACCTATGCTGATTGCAGGATTAGGATTAATTTTCTCTATCGTAGCCTCCCTGTTTGTTAAAATCAATAAAGAAACCGACAGTGTACAAAGCGCATTGAATATAGGAAACTGGTTATCTATCATATTAACAGCGATCGCCTCTTACTTTGCCGTTCGCTGGCTATTACCTCCGGTTATGTCTATCCGCGGATTTGAATTCACTCAAATGTCAGTTTACTATGCGATACTCATCGGTTTAGCAGTGGGTACACTCATGAGCCTGATCACGGAATATTATACCGCAATGGGCAACCGTCCGGTAAACTCGATTATTCAACAATCCTCTACAGGACATGCCACCAACATTATTGGCGGACTTTCTGTAGGTATGGAATCCACAGTATTACCTATCCTGGTACTGGCGGCAGGGATTTATACCTCTTATTACTTTGCAGGCTTTTACGGTGTGGCCATTGCCGCAGCCGGGATGATGGCTACCACAGCTATGCAACTGGCTATCGACGCTTTTGGGCCAATTGCCGATAACGCAGGCGGAATAGCAGAAATGAGCGGATTACCAAAAGAAGTCAGAGAACGTACAGATATGCTTGATGCAGTAGGTAATACCACTGCAGCTACAGGAAAAGGCTTTGCAATTGCTTCAGCAGCACTAACCTCTCTTGCTTTGTTTGCTGCATTCGCTGGAATCTCAGGTATTACCTCTATTGACATCTATAAAGCAAATGTGCTGGCAGGCCTGTTCGTAGGCGGCATGATTCCTTTCATCTTCTCCTCCCTTTGTATTGCGGCAGTAGGCCGGGCAGCAATGGCCATGGTACAAGAAGTAAGGAGACAGTTTAAAGAAATTCCGGGGATTATGGAATATAAAGCTAAACCGGAATATGAAAAATGCGTAGCCATTTCTACAGAAGCCTCTATTCGTGAAATGATGCTGCCCGGAGCAATTGCCTTAATCGTACCTATTATTGTAGGTTTCACCTTTGGGCCCGAAGTACTCGGAGGGCTGCTTGCAGGCGTAACAGTTTCGGGCGTTTTGATGGGGATCTTCCAATCCAATGCCGGCGGTGCATGGGATAACGCAAAGAAATCCTTTGAAAAAGGAGTCATGATTGAAGGTAAAATGGAATATAAAGGATCAGAACCGCACAAAGCATCCGTAACCGGAGATACCGTAGGAGATCCATTCAAAGACACCTCAGGCCCATCAATGAATATCCTGATCAAATTGATGTCTATCGTTTCGCTGATCATTGCACCACATATCGCTGTAGGAATCAGTAACCCTGGTACCACAGAGATCAGAAAAGAAATACAGATCAGTAAATCGACCGACTCCAAAGGAAAAATCAAGATAGATACTGTTAAAAATGTAACAGATACCCTGATTCATCCTTAACCAAGCCATATATTGTTCTGAATAAAAGGGATTTCCAACACAAATCCCTTTTATTTTTAAATATATTTTAATTAGGTTTGGTCTTGAACTAACCCATAAAAAAACAAACAACCAAACTTACTATGTTATTTAAAAAATCTATCCCACAACTATTGGCAGAAGCGAATGAGAGTGGCGAGGGCACTTTAAAGCGTACCCTAACCAGTTTCAACCTGGTAGCCTTAGGCGTTGGTGCTATTATTGGTGCTGGATTATTCTCACTTACAGGTATCGCATCGGCAGATAATGCCGGTCCTGCAGTAATATTATCCTTCATTATAGCCGCAATTGGTTGTGGATTTGCAGGTCTTTGTTATGCAGAGTTTGCCTCTATGATTCCTGTTGCCGGCAGTGCTTATACTTACTCCTATGCCACTATGGGAGAATTTATGGCCTGGATCATTGGCTGGGATTTAGTTCTTGAATACGCCTTAGGCTCAGCTACAGTCGCCTCCAGCTGGTCACAATACTTCTCACAATTCCTCTTGGAATTCGGCATCCATTTCCCCACGAGCCTGTTACACGGCCCCTGGGAAGGTGGAATTGTCAATCTGCCAGCGATTATAATTGTTTGCCTGCTATCCCTGCTATTAATGAGAGGTACCAAAGACTCTTCTTCTGTCAATAATGTACTGGTTATTGTGAAAGTTTCAGTGGTATTAATCTTTATTGTTTTAGGATGGAGCTTTATCAATCCTGCCAATCACCACCCATTTATCCCGGTTAACCCAGGAGAAGAAGCAGTAAAAGCAGGCACAAAAGGTTTCTTTGAATTCTTTGCCAGTGATGACTTCGGACATTTCGGTATCAGTGGTATCCTGCGCGGTGCAGGCGTTGTATTCTTTGCCTTTATTGGTTTTGATGCCGTAAGTACAGCAGCACAGGAAGCTAAAAACCCGCAAAAAGGAATGCCAATTGGTATTATCGGTTCCCTGATCGTTTGTACTTTATTATATGTATTGTTCTCTTACGTGATGACAGGACTGGAAAACTACACCAAATTTGCCGGTGATGCCAAACCAGTTGCTACTGCATTCGCTCAAACAGGGTACACTTTCTTAAACCGCTTTTTAATGATTGCCATTCTTGCTGGTTATACCTCAGTTATCCTGGTACTGCTATTAGGACAAAGCCGTGTATTCTACAGTATGAGTAAAGACGGATTATTACCTAAAGTATTCTCGGAACTACACCCTAAAAATCAGACCCCATGGAAAACAAACCTGGCATTCATGATTTTCGTTAGTATTTTTGCAGGCTTTGTGCCAGTATCAGACTTAGGCCACATGGTGAGTATCGGTACCCTATTTGCATTCTCACTGGTTTGTATCGGCGTCTTGATTTTAAGAAAAACCGATCCGGAGTTAGACAGACCATTCCGTACCCCATGGGTTCCATTTGTTCCTATCATGGGTATTATTGTTTGTGTACTGATGATGGCTTCCCTGCCTATTGTAAGCTGGGAACGTTTAGCAATCTGGATGGCCTTAGGTGTAATCATTTACATGGCCTACAGTAAAAAACACAGTAAGATTAGAAATGAGTACAAAGGATAACCATTTATCCAGGTGACAGCCACAAGGTTAATCCTTGATTGCTCCATATATTATATTGAATAAAAGGGATTTTCAACGAGAATCCCTTTTATTTTTAAATATATTTTAATTAGGTTTGAAATTGAATTAACCCTATCCTAAAAACAAAAAACTTAAAACTATCCATTAACTTATGTTATTTAAAAAATCTATCCCACAACTATTAGCTGAGGCAAATGAGAGTGGCGAGGGTACGCTAAAACGTTCTTTAACCAGTTTCAACTTAGTTGCCTTAGGCGTTGGTGCTATCATTGGTGCAGGATTATTCTCCCTTACAGGTATTGCAGCAGCGGATAACGCTGGTCCGGCAGTAATATTATCCTTTATCATCGCTGCAGTTGGTTGTGGTTTCGCAGGTCTTTGTTATGCAGAGTTTGCTTCGATGATCCCTGTTGCCGGTAGTGCTTATACTTACTCTTATGCCACTATGGGAGAATTTATGGCCTGGATCATCGGGTGGGATTTAGTCCTTGAATATGCATTAAGCGCGGCTACCGTTGCTTCCAGCTGGTCACAATACTTCTCTCAATTCCTGTTGGAATTCGGTATACACTTCCCTCAAAACCTCTTACACGGCCCATGGGAAGGTGGAATAATCAATGTACCAGCAATCGTTATTGTTTGCCTGTTATCCCTGCTATTGATGAGAGGCACTAAAGACTCTTCTTCTGTCAATAACGTATTGGTTATCGTTAAAGTAGCCGTAGTATTGATCTTTATTATTTTAGGATGGAGCTTTATCAACCCAGCCAATCACCACCCATTCATCCCGGTTAACCAAGGTGAAGACGCTGTAAAAGCAGGTACAAGAGGATTCATGGAATTCTTTTCAAGTGATGACTTCGGACACTTTGGTATTAGCGGTGTATTGCGTGGTGCAGGTGTTGTATTCTTTGCCTTTATCGGTTTTGATGCCGTAAGTACAGCAGCGCAAGAAGCTAAAAACCCACAAAAAGGAATGCCAATTGGTATTATCGGTTCATTGATCGTTTGTACTTTATTATATGTATTGTTCTCTTATGTGATGACAGGACTGGAAAACTACACCAAATTTGCTGGTGATGCCAAACCAGTTGCCACTGCATTCGCTCAAACAGGATATACCTTCTTAAACCGCTTTTTAATGATTGCCATTCTTGCTGGTTATACCTCAGTAATCCTGGTCATGTTATTAGGCCAGAGCCGTGTATTCTACAGTATGAGTAAAGACGGATTATTACCGAAAATATTCTCAGACCTTCACCCTAAAAATCAGACGCCATGGAAAACCAATCTTGTATTTATGGTTTTCGTAAGTATCTTCACAGGCTTTGTGCCGGTATCTGACTTAGGCCACATGGTGAGTATCGGTACCCTATTTGCCTTCTCACTGGTTTGTATTGGTGTATTAATCCTGAGAAAAACCAATCCTGAACTGGAAAGACCATTCCGTACCCCATGGGTTCCTTTGATCCCTATCTTAGGTATCGTGGTTTGTGTACTGATGATGGCTTCCCTGCCTATCGTAAGCTGGGAACGTCTGGCGATCTGGATGGCTTTAGGCGTTGTTATCTATTACGCTTACAGTAAAAAACATAGTAAAATCAGAAATGACTATAACAATAGCTTATTGAAATAACCAAGCTATAAAAATGAATAAAATAAAAAAGCCACTTATAAGTGGCTTTTTTATTTTATTCATTTTACATTTACACAAAAAACACCATGAAATTCAATCTAAGTCAAATACTCTCAACCTCAATGGTTTTGTTTGCGATCATTGATATTTTAGGTGCAATTCCCGTGGTGATTCAGCTCCGTAGTAAAGCCGGTCATATCGAGTCAGAAAAAGCGACAATTGTGGCGACTTCGCTCATGATTATTTTCCTGTTTGCAGGAGAAACCCTCCTGAAGATTATCGGGCTGGATGTCCAATCTTTTGCCATTGCAGGTTCCCTGGTTATCTTTTGTATCGCAATGGAAATGGTCTTGGGACTTACCCTGTTTCATGAAGATGCTCCCGAAACGGTTTCCATCGTCCCATTAGCATTTCCGCTGATTGCAGGTGCAGGAACCATGACGACCTTGCTCTCCCTTAAAACAGAATACGATACCCAAAACATCATTGTAGGCATCCTGATCAATATGACATTCGTTTACTTTGTATTAAAGAATACCGAACGTCTGGAAAAGCTATTTGGAAAATCAGGACTGAATGTATTGAGAAAGGCATTTGGTGTCATCTTACTGGCTATCGCGATTAAGCTATTCAGAAGTAACACAGGACTATAAGAAGTAATACAGGATTATAAAATCCCTATACGAAAAAAGGGTTTGTCCGAAAATTTCAGACAAACCCTTTTTTTATCAATTGAAATTTCTTAATCCTTTTTAATCAGCCTTGCGATAAACATTGTATCAGCCTTATCATTGTAACCCGTAATGCTTTGCATACTTTCCAGTGTAAGCGGCAAATTAGCAAGCAGATACTCGATCACCTCTTCATTCTCTTTCTTAAATACCGAGCAGGTGATATAAAGCAACGGTTTACCCGTTTTCAGATATTTCACAACCCGTTCCGCAATACTCTTCTGAAGCTTAGCAAAGTAATCTATTTTATGTGCATCAAAATGAACCAGCATTTCAGGTGTGCGTCCCCAGGTTCCCGATCCTGTACAAGGTGCATCCAGGATAATCCCGTCAAACACATAGTCATGCAAATCTTGCTCATTGTTCTGTAACAGATCCAGCACCTTTTTATGATATTTCTTAATTCCGGCAGCTTCAAAACGTTCATCCAGGTTATGCAAGCTATTCTCTCTCACATCACTCACCAATAGTTCTATTTTAGGCTGTATATCGTGCAGCAGCAGAGACTTTCCGCCAGAAGCAGCACAAGCATCCCACCAGTAATCATAAGGCTGTGGAGCGAAGAATTCCCCTGTTTTCTGAGAAGACAAATCCTGAACCTGGTAATACTGATCTTCAGGCAGCAATTTCTCTAATTTTGTTCCATTCGGCAAAGCCAGCGTTTTCTCACTGATCTCCTTCACCACAACTTCTGCAGCAACTAATAAATCGAAGATCTTTTTATGGTGTACAGCTTTTATCCTTAAAAAAAGATCTGGCTGAATGAAAAACGACTGTAAGAAATCTGTAGTATCGATCCCTTCAGACAACTCAGCCGTAAAAGAAAACACATCCGTTAATTTAAATTTCGGAAAAGTATCTTCAACAAGTTTCAACTTAGCTTGTACCGGCAACAACAATTGTTCTTTAAACTCAGGCAGATAATGATTGATCATCAAACTCTCTGTCTGATTACACAGAAAATCTGCAATCGCAAGACGCAATAACTGTTTTTCTTTTTTAAGCGCCTGTCCTAAGCGGAAATAGCTATACAGATAGCGGGTTACCCAACGTCTGTCTGACGAGCCCATTTGCTTGTGCTGTTTAAAATAAGTAAACAGGAACCTATGCAAAGGTAAAACTCCATCATATTGCTTAAAGACATCCTCAAAAGAACGTATCTGATATTCTAATTTCATTAGGTATTTATTGTTTTCAGCGGTAGATTAAACTTATTCAATTGGGTTTAACGCAAAGTTTTTGTATTCCAATAAGAACAAACTTGTATTGATATAACCCAGTTTATCGTCTTTGATAAAGCGGAAAGAGTTTTCTAATCCATCATAATGCTCCTGGGTAAGATGCTTCAGATAGCTGGCACCATGCTCAGCGAACAGCTTCCCGAAAAAGAACCCGACATCAAATCCTTTAAAAGAATATTCAGCAGGCTCAAACTTGTTAAGCTGACGGTATTTTCTGATAAAATTGATCACATCCCGGCTCTTATAATCAACGAAGTAAGAAGTCGTAATCCTGGTATGCAATAACTGTAGTTTTTCTGTATTATAATTTTGCTTGCTCCAGTTTGGATGGCCAAATAACTCAATATTGCTGCCCGCAGTCTTCATCTTCGCCAGCTTATCTATGCTGCCTACCACAAAAGCCCTGTCTGCCGAAGAAATCAGCACCGCATATTGCTTACCAGGAACCATTTTAGTTTCCATTGAAAATACAGAAGCATACTCCTGAAAAACATAACGTGAACCCCTGCCCTTCTGGAAATAATCACGCAGCGGATCGCCAAGCACTTCATCTCCGGATTTCTTTGGATTAATCAGCACTACTATCGTTTTTCCCGGATCATACTCTCTTCTGATATAATCCCCCACTTTATCCGCATGCAGATCAATATTATTTACAATAGAGATCAGGTTTGGATTATTGAACTCATTGGGATGCGTAGCAGCCAGAGGCGAAACTACAGGGATATTATTCGCGATAGAATAATTGGTTATAAACTTAACCCCATCAGGAAATACAGGGCCGATAATTAAGTTTGTACCTGCTAGCTGGCCCGACTTCAGCAAAGAAGTAATCTGGACATTATTATCACGCGTGTCCAGCACCTTTACCTTAAAGTTCATTCCGGCAGCAGCAGCAGAATCGATCCCCATCTTAAAGCCCTGATAAAAATCAATAGCCATCGCAGACTTTTCCAGTTCAGCTTTGCTACCAGATTTAATTCTGGCGCTGTTCAGGTTAAGCGGGATCAGTAAAGAGATATTAGCCTCAGTGAATTTCTTCTCTGAGGCTACATCCTTTTTGTCTTCTTTATTTCCGATTTCTTTTTTAGGTGACTTATTTGTTCTGGTTTTTGGCGAACAGGCCGCTATACAGCAACAAATAAATAGCAGACACCAGAATCTATTCCCACTCAATCGTTGCAGGTGGTTTTGAACTAATATCATATACGACCCTATTAATACCTTTGACTTTATTGATGATTTCATTAGAAATTTTCGCAAGAACCGGGTAAGGCAAATGACACCAGTCGGCAGTCATCCCATCCACAGATTCCACAGCACGAAGACAGATTACGTTTTCGTAAGTACGCTCATCGCCCATTACACCTACCGATTGAACCGGAAGGAATATTGCTCCTGCCTGCCAAACCTGGTCGTATAAACCCGCCTCTTTAAGATTATTAATATAGATAGCGTCAGCCTCCTGAAGGATAGCTACTTTTTCTTCGGTTACATCACCCAGAATACGAATCGCTAAACCTGGACCCGGGAAAGGGTGACGGCCTAAAATAAACGCTTCCAAACCTAATGACTTACCTACTCTTCTTACTTCATCTTTAAATAAAGTATTTAGTGGTTCCACTACTTTAAGTTTCATGAAATCAGGTAAACCACCAACATTATGGTGAGATTTAATAGTTGCTGAAGGGCCTTTTACAGAAATTGACTCAATTACATCAGGATAGATTGTACCCTGTGCAAGCCATTTTACATCCTGTACTTCATGCGCTGCATCATCAAATACTTCAATGAATACACGGCCTATAGCTTTACGTTTCAGCTCAGGATCTTTAATACCAGCAAGCTGACTTAAAAAACGATCCTTTGCATCAACACCTTTAATATTTAAACCTAAATGTTTGTATTGTTCCAGAACCGCAGCATATTCATCTTTACGCAATAAGCCGTTGTCTACAAAAATACAGTGCAGGTTAGTTCCGATAGCTTTGTGCAAAAGAATTGCTGCAACGCTTGAATCCACACCACCAGAGAGACCTAAAACAACTTTATCGTCGCCTAGTTTCTCTTTCAAAGCAGCAATGGTAGTTTCAACAAAAGCATCTGCAGTCCAGTTCTGGCTGCAACCACAAATATCTACCAGGAAGTTTTCCAATAATTGTTTTCCATCCGTGCTGTGTGTTACTTCAGGGTGGAACTGAATCGCATAGGTATCCGAGTTTTTCACATGAAAACCAGCAACTTTTACACTATCAGTACTTGCTATGATCTCAAAATTTTCAGGAACGACAGTGATGGTATCACCATGTGACATCCAAACCTGAGAATTCAAGTCTATATTTTTTAATAATTTACTAGCTGACTGAACAAAATTCAGATTCGCTCTTCCATATTCACGTGTTGAAGAAGGCTGAACTTCACCGCCTGAATGCTGCGCAAGATATTGTGCACCATAACAAACCGCCAGCACCGGAAATTTCTGATGAAAACGTGTTAAATCTATTTGAGGTGCATCTTCCTGACGCACAGAATACGGGCTACCTGAAAAGATAATACCTTTAACGTCTGATAAGGTTTCCGGAATATTATTAAATGGATGTATTTCGCAATAAACATTTAGCTCACGCACCCTGCGGGCTATCAATTGTGTGAATTGAGATCCAAAATCGATAATGATGATTTTTTCTAGCATGGCCAAAGTTAGTATTTATTCACTTCAACACCGAATCTTTTTAAGAAATCCACACCCTCATCACTAGACAGCCCCTTGTAGGCTGCATATGAATCTTTAAAATAAACAACTTTTATCCCTGACGAAAGGATTAATCGTGCACAGGCAATACAAGGAGAAAGCGTAGTATATAAGGTTGCTCCTTCAATCCTTGATCCGTTTCTGGAAGCATATAAAATTGCATTTTCTTCTGCATGCAAGGCCAGCGAACAACTCCCTCTGGAATCTTTTTCGCAGCCCGTTTCAGGCCATTCCTCATCACAATTATGGGTACCCGATGGAGGCCCGTTATACCCGATAGAAATGATCCGGGTATCCTTTGTCAATACAGCACCCACCTGTGCCCTTACACAATGAGATCTGGCGGCAAGATCTACCGCCAGATTCATATAAATATCATTAAAACCAGGTTTAACTGTCATAAAATTAGTGACCTCCTTCTGCTTCGATATGTTCTACATCAATTCCTTGTCTTTTCAATACCGAACTCACTTTCCATGCAAAGAATATCAGGTAAACAAACCCAAACAGCGGGATAATATAAGAATGATGGATACCATGTGTATCCGCTAATTGCCCTTGTACCGGTGGTAAAATAGCCCCACCTAAAATCATCATAATCAGGAATGATGAACCCTGGCTTGTATATTTACCTAATCCTGTAATTGATAAAGCAAAGATAGAAGGCCACATAATTGAACAGCATAAACCACCACTGATAAATGCGAAAGTAGCAACCTCACCAGTAGTCATTAAACCAACAAGCATACAAACTACCCCTAAAGTGGCAAAAATAGCCAGTGTTTTAGCTGGTTTCTCCTGACCAAGGAAAAATCCTACGATCAGTACCGCTACACAAACACCATAGATATATAAGTTACCTACATCTGTACCCGTAAAATGATTCACTAAAAGAATTACGCCGAAAGCAACAAAAGGAACCACTACAGTTAAGATGTTTTTTGTCACTTTTGATAAATTAAAAGCACTCACAGCTCCCGTCCAGCGGCCGATCATCATACTTCCCCAATACAGGGCGATATAAGGTTTAATCGCAGACTCTGGGAAACCACCAAATTCTTTGAGGTGAAGTAAAGCACCTAAATTACTTTGGATCGTCACCTCAACCCCTACATAAGTAAAGATTGCGATCATACCCATAATCAGCTGAGGATACTGCATGGCACCCCACTGATTTCCATTTTCTTTCTTTTTAAGCAGTACAAAGATCAATGCACCGATGATGATAGCCAGTGAAGAATAAACAAAATTTGCTTCAGGCAAGTTCGTTAAACCAGCTAATGGCTTAGCCGCAAGTACCATCAGGAACCCAAGGATAATTACTAAAAGCGGTCCGTTTGATTTTGGACTTGCTTCCATCGTTTCTTTACTGGTTACCTCTGGTAATTTAGTGATCGCATAAAAACCAGCAACCAATAAGAATAAACCTGATAAGGCGTAGTATAAAGTAGTAATTGAAGAGATCTCTACTGTTTTAGCCACTGCATCACTTGCAGATCCAAACAATACCAGACTTACAATAACAGGCCCCATTAAACCGCCAAAGTTATTTACTCCACCAGCAAGGTTTAAACGGTGTGTTCCACTTTCAGGTGCACCTAAGGCTACCACAAATGGTTGTGCTGCTGTTTGCTGTAAAGAGAAACCTATTGCAATGACAAAAAAGGCAATTAAAATAAAGAAGAATGATCCCGAATGAACTGCAGGAACCATTAACAGGGCACCACCGGCAGAAACGATCAAGCCCAGGATAATTCCTTTCTTGTAGCCTATTTTGTTAAGGATATCAACTTTACTTGCTTGAGAAGCAAAGTATAAAATCAGTGAACCAATAAAATATCCGCCATAGAACGTAAAGTCAATCAGTTGAGATTCAAATTGTGTAAGGTTGAAATGTGACTTACAGAAGGGTATAAAAATACCATTCGATGCGGCCACAAAGCCCCAGAAAAAGAACACGGTGATGATCGAATACAACGCCGTTCCATAGTTTTGTTGTTTTTGGTTTTCCATTGATTATGCAAGTTTTTTTTGGTTGTTTGAAACTATCTTGTACTTATGATTGTTCCATATAATTATAGTCAGATTATTATCAATACTTAGTGTCGATAATACAAGCCATAAACATAATTAAAATATTGTGTATAGTGTATACAATAAATGAAGCAAAAAAAATAGGCGGTATTATACTTTAAAATCAGATATTAGCGCCAAATATATGTGAGTTGAATGATTGAAGCAATATTACAGGGGATTGGTGCGGGTATTTTGTTTTCGTTTTTAACGGGCCCGGTCTTCTTTTCCATGATCAAAACCAGCATCGAAAAAGGCTTTAAAGCTGGTTTTTCTTTGGCCATCGGAGTGATTCTAAGTGACATTATATTTATTAGTCTAACGATCTTCAGTTCGCAGTTTGTGGATTATAATGCAGATTATAATCAATATATCGGCATAATCGGAGGTCTTTTCCTTTTGGGAGTAGGTCTGTATTACCTGATCAATAAGGTGACCGTCAATTACGAAACTTCTGAAATTGTAAAGGTGCGCAAACGCGGATATATCATCAAAGGATTTCTGATGTGCCTTTTATCCCCTACTACTTTAATGTTCTGGATCATGGTGGGCGGTATTGTGTCTGGCCAGCTGCACTATGAAATGGCTGAGAAGGTCGTCTTCTTTGTCGTGGCTATGTGTACCCAGCTTTTCGTAGACTTTATTAAAACGTATTATGCTGCCAAACTGCGATACCGGATCAAGGAAAAAAACATCAAGATTCTGAACCGGATTGCCGGCGCAGTCATTATTATCTTCGCGATCAGATTGTTTATTGAAGTAGCGATCAAATACTACAGTTAGTTCAGAAGGGTAAAAACACCCTACTCCTTCAAGCTCTAAGGCTTCCCTGCGTGATATTTTACCAGAAACACCTGTTCTTATGGGTAAATATACTTAATCTTAAAAACAGGTGTTTTCACCCTGAGTTACACTCCTTATTATTTCTTCCTTTACATCATCATTGATTAACAATGAGAAAAAAAATGGAGACGCCGAAAACCATACAGAGTAGGCAACATTTACCTAAATTATTTATCATGGCACAGTTAGAATCCTCAGGAGCATTTATTGATGTGATTATCGTAATTGATACCGATTACGTAAAAAGAACTTATGGTCCAAATAATAATGCCCAAAACAATCCTCAGGCGATAGACCATAATTCGGAATATATGGTTTGTACTGGGGCAAGTTTAGTTACAAAACAAGGAACAGCAGATCTTTCTTTTGATGCAAGTCCGGGTGATCAGGTTTCCTTCAGAGGAATATCTGTTTATGATAACTCTGATGATGCAGTAATCATTTATGGTATTCAAAAATACGGCGGAGATAACGTATTTAACACCTTTACTACTAATCTGGTAACCCGCTCTGGTGCGGTAGTTCCTGATCCAAATCAACCTAACGGGCTTCCTGCAATTACGACAAGTATCAATTTTTGTTCATACAGCGCTTCAATCAGAGCAAAAGGAACAGAAAACTTTGTAGTTCAGTTTGCACTTTACACACTGGATAACACGCATGAAACACAACAGCTCTATGGTTATTATCAATGGGATCCAACTATAATCGTGAGCTAGAATTTCAAAAATTGTAAGCTAGAATTTCAAAAAAAACCGGTACTGTCTCCAGTACCGGTTTTTTTTATAGGTTAACCTTGCTTAGTAAGCTCTTTGGTTACTTCCTTCTTTCCAGTTCACAAAAGCCTTGTTAACGACTTTGTTTCCACCTGGGGTTGGGTAGTTACCTGAGAAATACCAGTCACCTGTATGATTAGGGCAAGCAATGTGTAAGTTATCCAGTGTTTGGTAAATTACTTCTACTTGTGCAACCGTATCAGCAGGGGTAATGATTTTTGTAATCTGTGCAGAGATTTCTTCCTGTTTGAAAGGTCTGTAAATATCTTTCACATGGTTTACAATTTCTTCTTTTGGTAATAATAAAGAAGCTTTACATTTCTGATATACTTCTTCAATAATATGTTCTAATCCGCGTTCTTTCAACAACTGTATAGCTGCTTCGAAGGCTACGAACTGACCTAATTTAGACATGTCAATTCCGTAACAATCAGGGTAACGGATCTGAGGTGCTGAAGAAACAATAATGATTTTCTTAGGGTGTAACCTGTCGATAATTTTGATAATACTTTGTTTCAATGTTGTTCCTCTAACAATAGAGTCATCTACTGCAACCAGTGTATCTACATCATTTTTGATCACACCGTAAGTGGTATCGTAAACGTGTGCTACCATTTCTTTACGGTCAGCGTCAGCAGTAATGAAAGTACGTAGTTTAACGTCTTTGATAGCCAGCTTTTCTACGCGTGGAGCCATGGAAAGCAATTCATCAAGTTCAGCGTCTGTCAGGTTTTCTTTACGTTCAATAAGTGTTTCCTTCTGGATCTTCTTAATGTGTTTGTGTACGCCTTCTACTAAACCGTAGAATGAGATTTCAGCAGTATTTGGAATAAATGAGAAAACTGTATTTTTCAAATCTGAGTTTACTGCAGTCAGGATCTGATCAATCAGTAGTCTTCCCAGTTGTTTTCTTTCTTTATAGATATCAGCATCACTTCCGCGGGAGAAATAAATACGTTCGAATGAACATGCTCTTTTTTCCTGTGGTTCTCTGAAGATCTCCTGGGTAACGGTACCGTCTTTTTTAACGATCAGCGCGTGTCCTGGTTTAATTTCCTGGACGCTGTTAATGCCAACGTTAAATGCAGTTTGAATTGCCGGACGCTCTGAGGCTGCCACAACAATTTCATCGTCCTGGTAAAAATATGCCGGACGGATTCCTGATGGGTCACGCAGAATAAATGCGTCTCCGTTTCCTACAATTCCTGATATGGCATATCCACCATCCCAGTTTTTAGCTGAACGGGTAAGGATATTCGCGATGTTCAGGTTTTGTGAGATTTTAGCAGTAATCTCTACGTTTGATAGCCCTTCTTTTTTATAAGTATCAAAAAGTTCCTGATTCTCATCGTCAAGGAAGTGACCGATTTTTTCCAATACGGTAACGGTATCAGCTTGTTCTTTCGGGTGTTGTCCCAGTTCGTATAATTGCTCTAGTAATTCATCAACATTAGTCATGTTGAAGTTACCTGCAATAACGAGGTTACGTGTCATCCAGTTGTTCTGACGAAGGAAGGGGTGACAGTTCTCTATACTGTTCTGACCATGTGTTCCGTAGCGAAGGTGTCCTAACAATACCTCTCCTATGAAGCTCACATTTTGTTTCAGCCATTCTGCATCCTGCATGAGTTCAGGTGTCTCATTTTGAATGTCTGCAAATTTACCCTGTACATATCCGAAGATATCTGCAACGGCATTCTGTGCCATCGACCTGTAACGGCTGATGTACCGGTGACCTGGTTTTACATCTAATTTGATTGTTGCAATTCCTGCGCCGTCCTGCCCTCTGTTGTGTTGTTTCTCCATCAAAAGGTATAGTTTGTTCAGTCCGTAAAGGGCTGTGCCATACTTTTCCTGGTAGAATGAGAGAGGTTTTAAAAGACGGATAAAAGCAATTCCGCACTCGTGTTTTATCTGGTCACTCATTTGTTTGTGGTTTGAGCCGCAAATTTACCTTTAATAAAAGTCAGAACCTAGCTAAAAATACATTCTTTCATCAGCGAAATGTATGTTTTTGGGGGTGATGTAAGGGATCTGAGCAAAATAAAGACACGCTATGTTCGAGCTGGAAATTCCTTAGGCCCGAAGAGGGCAAAGAAAATTTAGGCTCTTCACATTAGCATGACTTTATTTTACTCAGATTTCACATAGGTAAACCTCCAAAAACATACATGACGGCTATAAGAAAGGATCGTTGTTTTAGAGACGGTCTTTCCTTTATTCTGCGGACATTTCATGGTTGACGCATTAATATAGAGGAATATTAAGAAGAAACGCGATGGAGAAGCACCATGGAGAAACGTTATTGGAAACGTGGTGGAGATGCACGTTGGAGAAACGCCCTGGAGAAATGTTATTGGAAACGTGGTGGAGATGCACGTTGGAGAAACGCCCTG
>NZ_JBEPPL010000030.1:0-11748 GCF_040547305.1 Pedobacter sp. UYP1
TACAATAAGCCTCAAATTCAAAGCCTTCTGTAACAGTAACCACCTCCAGCGAATAACCAGATCCCAGTCCCAGGTTTTCCTGTTCCCAGCCTGATAAACCCTCACGGTAAACCATACGCAAGGCATCATGGTGGGATACCAGCTTTTCCAGAACAGCCCGTAAACCGCTTTCTGAAAGATCCTCTTTGCTCTCCAGTAAAACCGACTGGTTAAAATGGTGATGGCCTGTAGCAGTACCCTCCAGGAAATAACGCTGGATAGGACTTAATTCAACCCTTCCTGTAACCAGTCCCTGATCGGCAACGCGGCTCACCAGTTTCACCTGCCTGGCCAGGTCTTCCAGCACCGGATGCTGCATCACATCCCCAACGGTCAGTACATAACCTCTTGGCCGCAAACGCGAAACCACCTGGATTGATTTGATCGAATCACCGCCCAGTGCAAAAAAGTTGTCCTTCACCCCAATACCTTCTTTTTTCAGCACATCCGAGAATACAGCACAGAGTACCTGTTCAGCTGCGTTACGCGGAGCGATATATTCAATTCCCGTACCCAGTCCCAGTCCCGAAGGATCAGGAAGGGATTTACGGTCTGTTTTTCCATTAGAATTTAATGGGATATGATCTATCTGTACAAAATGCGCAGGTAACATATAGTCTGGAAGAATTGTACTCAGATGAGAACGTAAAGTGGTTACACTCAAAGTATATTTACTAACCACATAAGCCACGAGCTCTTTCTCTGCTCCACCACGAACGGTAACCACAACCCCATCGATCCCCGGATAACTTCGAAGCGACTCTTCAATCTCGCCAAGCTCAATACGATAACCACGAATCTTTACCTGATTATCTAAACGTCCACCATACTCCATTTCCCCATTTTCAAGTAATCGAACTTTATCACCCGAACGATACAAACGCCCTGATCCGCTAAAAGAAGTCTGGACAAAACGGGAGGTGGTTAAATCTGCAAGATTTAAATAACCCTGGCAAACTCCAGCTCCTCCAACATACAATTCACCCCAAACACCCACTGGTAATAAGTGCTCATTTTTATCCAGCACATAACAATTTAAGGTTGGTATAGCCTTACCAATATTACTGATCCCACTGTGGATCTCAGCTATTCCAATTTCCTTATAAGTCACATGCACGGTTGTTTCCGTTATACCATACATATTGACCAGAAGCGTATCAGGATAAATTTGTTTCCAGGATAATAGCCTGCCTGGACTTAAGGCCTCACCTCCAAAAATCACGTAGCGTAACGCCAATGTCAGGTCCGCACTTCCTGATAGCTCCTGTTGAAGATTATAAAAAGAGGATGGCGTCTGGTTTAACACCGTTACTTTTGATTCCGACAATAATTTCAAAAAGACTTGTGGATCTTTTGCAGTAGCAGCTCCAACAACAATCAGTTTACCGCCATATAGTAATGCGCCATACATCTCCCACACCGAAAAATCGAAACAGTAGGAATGGAACATCGTCCATACATCAGCAGCATTGAAATCAAATAAATACCGATCGGTCTTCAATAAGCTAACCACATTATAATGGGCGAGTAAAGCCCCTTTTGGATTCCCTGTGGTTCCAGAAGTATAAATCACATAAGCCAGGTCTTCAGGACTGTTCACTACTTCCAGATTCTCAGTACTGTAAGCCACCAATGAGTTCCGGAACTTTATAAGTTCTGCTTCATCAATCACCACTTTACAATCACTGTCGGTCAGCATATAATCGATACGTTCCTGCGGATATCCCGGATCAATAGGAACATAAGCTCCACCAGCTTTCAATATCCCCAATATCGCAATAACCATCCACTCACTCCGCTCCAGGCAGATCCCGATCAGTTCATTTGGCTTTACCTGATAGATAGAACGCAGATAATTTCCCAGCTGGTTGGCCAGGCTGTTCAAGGCTGCATAACTCAAATCCCGGTCTTCAAAAACCAGCGCCGTCGCATTTGCTGATATAACCACCTGTTGCTCAAACAAATTAACCAAAGTTTGATCCTTCGGATAAGACAACGCTGTATCATTGAAGCTTTCCAGCAGTTGGAATTGCTCTGCTGCACTTAAACAGTCAAGATCTTTAACTGCTACCGATGGATCTGTGACAACTCCTGAGATCAGCTGCATTAAATGTGATGTTACCCTTGAAATAGCTGAATCCTCATAAACATTTCCATTGTATTCAAAATGAACCTCAATTACAGCTCCAGGTAGGATAATTAGTGACAGATCATAACCTGTCTGCTCAAATATTTCTGATGATAACAAAGAAAGAGAATTATCCTCTTCTTCCAGCTCACGTGCAACTAATTCCTGTACCGGATAATTCTCAAAAACGAGTATATGATCAAATAAGGCTTGGCCATGAGAAGCAGCAGACTGTATAGTAGCCAGTTGTGTATAGTGATAATCTGAACTTTCAACTGCCGAATTTTGTACAGATTTTAACAATTCGCTGAAAGAGTTATCTTCTTCAATTTCAATCCGTACAGGAATAGTATTAATAAATAGTCCAATCATCCCTTCGATACCAGGGATCTCACCTGGCCTTCCGGAAACAACAGCACCAAATACAATATCATTTTTATAATTATAGCTACTGAGCAAAATTCCCCAAATAGTCTGTATAAAAGTATTTTCAGTAACGCTCAGTTTCTCACATAGTTTCTTCACTGCCAGTCGTAAATCTCCCTCCAGGCGCAAGCTATTATGCTGCCTGTTATAATCACCCTTTGCTGAGGTCTTTTTAGGAAGACCAGTCAACGGTTCATAACCAGACAGGTACTTTTGCCAGTAACCAATCGAAACCTCTTTATCCAGAGCCATTAACCATTTTACATAATCAGCATAAGGATGAACAACTGGTAATAAAGCATCTTTGCCTGATAATAGGCATTCATATAACTGGAAAAACTCTTTAATCAGGATACTTACACACCATCCATCCATCAGAATATGGTGGTGACTCCAGATAAATTCATAGGTATTATCTCCTAAAAACAGTACTGTTAAGCGCATCTGCGAACCAGAATGAAGATCAAATCCTTTTTCTCTATCTTTTAGTTTGTAATCTTCTACAGAAAAATACTTTTCTTTGGATGCATCAATATATACCAAGGAATTTACTGCTTTTGTTATAACCTGCAGTGGACGATCCGCAAGGTCCGGTACAAAATAAGTTCTTAATACCGCATGACGGGAAACAAGAGCTTCGTAGGCAGATGACAATTCAGAAAGATTCAACGCACCTTGTAAACGGTAACTCATCTGCTCAAAATAAGCGGAAGACGAGGGGTTACTTAACCAATGGTAATAAAGACCTTCCTGTAAAGGGCTTAAAGCGTATACGTCCGATAGCTTATAGTCACTATTTAATACATGAACCTGTGCTAAAGAAAGGTTGTTGTAAGTTAAATCTACAGGTGTCAATAGAGTTTGCTTGTGTACAGCCAGTACTTTGATCAGGCTTGTTAAATTTTGCGCATAAGATTTTAGTAAACGGGTAATCTTAGCTGCTGAATATTGCTGCTGACTATAGCTTATCGACATGCGTAAACAACCTTCTGCAACTATACCAGAAATATTTAATACTTCCCAGCGAGACATTTCACCCGAAACATCATTTCCATGAGCTTCGCCGCTGAAGCTAAATAGCTCTTCTCCATTCGCACCTTCCACGCCAGATCCGAAATCTCCAAGATAATTAAATGTAATTTCTGGATGTACTGCAGAAAATTCTTCTTCGCCAACTGCTGCAAGAATACCGTAACCAATTCCTTTATTAGGAATTCGGTGTAAGCTTTCTTTTACTGAAACCAAGCTAGAAATCAACTCTCCGGTCTCGCCAAGATCAAGCAATACGGGGTATATTGTAGTAAACCAGCCTACTGTACGGCTTACATCAATGTCAGTTCCTATATCTTCACGACCATGGCCTTCCAGATTAACCAACACTCTTTTCAGTCCAAAAATATCTTTCAATGCCAAACTAAGTCCTGTCAGTAAAATATCGTTAGTATCGGTCTGATACGCATGATAACAAGCAGTCATTAATTGTGTAGTTTCTTCCTGATCCAGCGTAAATGAAGCACTGGAAATATCTCTGACCAGATTACTACCGTCCTTATAATCACGCTCAAGCGAGGTTAAAGCTATCGAATTAATCTCATTCCAGTAAGCACGCTCCTTTTGCAGCGTTGCACTGCCTGCATATAAACCAAGCTGATGCTGCCAGTAAAGAAAAGAATCTGTCTTTTGGGGAAGTTCCAGTGCAAGACCCGAACTATATTGTCCGTACAAAGCAGATAGATCTTCAAATAAAATACGCCACGATATCCCATCGATCACCAGGTGATGGCAGACCAATAACAGACGGTCCCCTGATTCACCATGGAAAAGCACAGCTTTAAACAAAGGTCCGGATGACAGGTCAAAACCAGCTTGTACCTGGTTACAATATTCTTCAAATTTAAAACCTTCAGGAATAACAGTAACTATTTCCAGTGAATAGTTATGTTCCAGTCCGAGATTCTCCTGTTTCCAGCCTGATAATTCCTGCTGGTAAACCATACGCAGTGCATCGTGGTGTGCAACCAGCTTATCCAAAGCAGCTCGTAAACCGCTTTCTGAGATAGTAATTTTACTTTCTAATAAAACTGACTGGTTAAAATGATGAGGATTAACATTAGTACGGCTCAGAAAATAGTGCTGGATAGGACTTAAAACAACCGTCCCGGTCACTACTCCCTGATCTGTAATACGAGTTAATAATTTTAATTGTCTGGCCAGATCCTCTAGCACAGGATGCTGCATGACATCACGTACTGTAAGGGCATATCCCCGCTTCTTTATACGGGATACCATTTGAATAGATTTGATTGAATCCCCTCCCAAAGCAAAAAAATTATCTTTTACTCCTATGCTGTCTTTTTTCAACACTTCAGCAAAAATTGATACCAGGTGTTCCTCTAAGTCATTACGGGGAGCCAGATAATCAGCACCACCGCCAATTTCCAATCCTTCAGGATCCGGTAAAGCTTTTCTATCCAGTTTGCCATTAGTTGTTAATGGTAAAGCTTCCAGCCGGACAAATTTATTTGGTAACATATAAACCGGCAGATTTTCATAAACATATGCGCGTAAACCGGTAATATCTATTTTTTCTTTACTTACAATATAAGCGACTAATTCCTGTTCTCCTGCGGCTGTAAACCTTGCGATTACAGCTGCTGTTTCAATAGCTGGATGACGTTGCAGCGCAGTTTCAATTTCTCCGGGCTCAATACGATAACCATGGATTTTAATCTGATCATCCTTCCTTCCAAACAGTTCAATATTTCCATCGGCATCCCATCTTCCTATATCACCTGTTCTGTATATCTTTTCGGATGGATTAAGGGGATTGACGATAAATCTTTCTTTAGTTAATTCAGGATTATTTAAATAACCATCCGATACTCCATTTCCTCCTATACAAATTTCACCCGGCTGTCCTATAGGAGACATTAAGTTCTTGTCATCTAATAAATACACCCTGGTGTTTGCTATTGGTTTCCCAATTAAAATCCTGGAATCATCTTTCTCTATCCTTTTAATCAAGGAGCCAACAGTTGTTTCAGTTGGTCCATATTCATTATAAATTATAATGTTTTTGTTAATCTTCCATACGGCGTTTAGCTGCTCAGGCAGTAATTGTTCTCCTCCGCAGATCACAATACTCACATTTGTTTTTGATATATTCAGTCCGTTAAGCAGGGATAAGTGAGAAGGCGTTAATTTTAGTGTATCTACATCAGGGTCAGTAAAACTATCTTCAAGAAGAGATAATATATCATGATGCTGGCTATCCGGAATAATTATTTTCTTCCCTCTTGTGAGTGAGGTATACAAGCTGGTTACTGTCAGATCGAATGAAATTGAAGTTATAAATCCCCAGTTTCCAAAATCGTTTCCTTCAAAATAATACGCATTTGACCATTGTATATAATTTGCCAGATTAGCATGGGTTACCAAACAACCTTTTGGCTTACCTGTCGATCCTGAAGTATAAATAATATAGGCCAGATCTGATGCATCACGTTTTTCTAATAATGTATTATTATCGTTTCCATCTGGAAATTCATCATCTATACATAAGGCAGCAATTCCTGTTTCTTTAGAAATACGCTGCTGAGAATCTTTTTCACAGATTAAAAGTTTAGCACGGGAATCTGAAAGTATATAATTGATTCTTTGCTGAGGATATTCAGGATCAATAGGTACATAAGCAGCACCAGATTTGATTATTCCCAATATGGCAATGATCATCTGAGGAGATCTCTCCAGTATTATTCCGATTAAATCATTACATTTTATAGTATATGCGCTTTTAAGATAGCCGGCCAGTTGACCTGAACGTTCATCAAGCTCCTTATAAGTTATTGTATTACCTCCATGGACTATTGCTATATGATCAGGGTTCTTTGAGACCTGTGTTTCAAAAAGATCAAGCACTGTCAGATCAGGATTGAACTGCTGATCTGTAAAATTAGCAGCGGAAATTATTTGTTCTTCAAAATCACTTAATTGATTTAGTTTTCCGGTAAAAACATTTTCAAGCCGTTGTTTTAACTGAGCACTTAAAAGCTGTATTTCAACTGGGCTGATTCTACTCTGATCATAATATAAATCAAATGCAATTCTATCCCCATAATCAACACAGAAAAGCTTTACTAAAAATGTGCTGGTTACACTATAATAATCTGACCTTTGAAAATGAATGTTTTTATCATTTACAGGATCATATGTCTTAACTTCTATATATTCAAAGCAAAAGTCAAAAAAAGAAATTGCCGGGTTTTCCAGATAAAAATAGTCACTTAAAGAGATTACCTCATCAATTACCTGTTTAAGTGCGGTAACTGTTTTTTGTAAATCCCCGTTATCATTTCTGTTAAATTTAACAGGTAGTGTTTTGGTGACCAGGCCTAATGTATAATCCAGCTCATTATAATTTCTTTTGAACGGAGTATATCCTATCGTAATTTCTTCATCCGAAAAACCTGTCAGATAAGAACCGAATACCCCGAATAATAAGTCATTTATACCTGAATTCAATGAAACAGACAAACTATTAATTTCCTTATACTTATCTCCTCCCCAATTCAGTAATTCTACGCGCTGAGGAGAAAAAGAGCTTTCTTTCCTTTCTTTTAGAGGAAAGAGATCCGTCTTTGGAATATTATTATAATTCTTCCAGAATTCAATAGCTACTTCATCAGGTTCATTCGTAAGATCATTTTGCCACTGTGAAAAATTACTGTATATAATGATGTTATTTTCTTCCTGTTCAAGATTGAAATATTCATTATATAATTCTTTATAAAACAAGTCACAACTATAGCTATCCCCCCAGAGTGAATATAATCGCATTACAAAAAAGCTCTTGTCTGCGTATAATTTTCCCAAATAAAATCTTACGGGTTCATTTGAAAGGGGATTGTATGGAAAATCCAGATATTTATTTGATTCACTAATAACATCTGATATTGTCCCGCTCAGTAAAGCAGAAGAAAAGAAGTCAGTTTTTGAATCTTCAAATGAAATTTGAGAAGGAAATATAGAAGCTTGATTAAAAATACATTTTGAGGAAAGTACCTCATGCCTACTAATTATTGATTCTGTAGCTGCCAGAAGTTTAATTTCATCAAGCGGCCCATCAATTGAAATTATAAGTTGATTGTAGTAGTGGTTAATATTTTCATTATAAGAGTTCCATAGCTCTTTTTGATTAAGAGATAGTTCATATCCCTTTTGAATATCTAAAACGTTCATACTTATTGGTTAAAACATTGAAACAATTATTTCCCTATCCCCTTTATAAGGACTCCTGCCGTGGGCACTCATCATATTATCCAGGAACAAGACGTCACCTTTAATCCAGGGGAACATAACCGTTGCCTTGGCATAAGCCAACCTGATTTCTTCAATTTCTGCCTTCGTTATCTCACTTCCGTCTCCGTAATAAGTGTTAAAAGGCAAATCATCTTCGTTTTCAAAAGAGTTAAATGCATCATCACCTAGCGCGTACTTATTAAAAAAGAAAGCATGATTAAACCATATCTGCTCATTTGTATCAGGATGGTTATAAATTGCTTTATTGTTCCACGACAAAACCAGCCTGTTCTCCTCTTCCCATCTATAGTCCATGCCAGATTTCACGCATTCTTCTTCCACCACTTTTCTCTCTTTTGTCTGAAAGACTTCTTCCCATGGCAGACCAATTCCAGGCGAGATATTTCTTATATATTTAACACCTTTATTTAAAAAATTTTTCCTCGTAGATTCACTTAAATATTTAACAACTAACCTATTATCAGCAATAGGAGTTTCGCCAAGCTCTTCCGCAGGCTGGATACAGCAAAAAACGATATTTCTGCCCCAATTAAATGCGTATGAGTTTTCACTATGCATATTAATATGCTGATCCTGAGGATATGTTGTCGAATGATAAATATTTCTGGCTACTTCAAATCGTGGTGATGAGCGTTGTTTATATTCTAATGGGGCCACATCAAATACTTTAATGAAATTCTGGAATTTTTCCACAGTGTCAATTTTAAATCCTCTCATTAAAATGGCTCCATGCAATTTCAGTTTCTGATTAAATTCTTCGCGATTTTCACTAACCCATTCAGACAAGATCAAGCCGGGTGATTTCGCACTGACAACTAATGGATAACTTATTTCTTCAGATAGAAATGAAAAATTGACCCTTGAAGTACTGGTCACATTTTGAGCCTGCGTATTGATTAACTTCGACAACCTGTTTTGCATATTTTTAACCTCTGTTTTTAAGATTTGTTAAATTCTTCATTCGAACATTCTGCAAATGTTCTTTTTGTCTTTCTTTTTCATCTTCATTCATCATCTGGGCGATATCCAGAAGCTTTAATGATGGATTTTTAATTATAATTGTTAATATTTTCTCAAATTGATCAATTAAATTTTCTGCTTCCTTGTGACTCAAAATATCAGTATTATAATCTATAGCAACATTGATCTGTCCATCAGTATCACTAAATCCAAAAAGTAAGTCAAATTTACTAATGACATGCTGATCACCCTGATATCCAGTTATTTCTGGCAGTCCCACAGACCGCTTTGTCATATTTTTTTTCATAACTGTGTTATGCAATACAACCCAGACATCAAACAAAACATTTCTGCTGGTATCCCGCATTATGGATAAGGCCTCTATCAATTCATCAAATGGATAATGCTGAAATTCAAAAGCATTCATTGTCACTCTTTTTACAATTCCAAGTAATTTACTGAAGCTATCTTCTCTATTGAATTGCGTCCTTAATGCAAGAGTATTAGCATAAAAACCAATCTGATTTTCTAAATCTATATTTTCCCTTCCAGCGATTGGACTACCAACAATAATGTCTTCGTCTCCTGTATTTTTATAAAGTAAAGTATAAACTATTGCTAATAGTCCCATAAATAAGCTACTACTTTGCTGCTGTAAGACTATCTTTAATTCCTTGCTTAAATCAGAATTTATCTCTCTTGTAATTGTTTTGCCGCTATACGTTCGTATTTTCGGCCGGATTTTACTCTTAGCCAGTTCCATTACTGGTAATTTTCCTTCAAACTGTTTTAACCAATATTTTTTTTGAACACTTAAGATTTCATTATTTAAACTGGATTGCTGCCATACTGCATAATCCTTATACTGAATGCGTAAGGGTGGTAGTAACGCCTGTCTGCCTTGATTGTGGGACTCGTATAATGACAATAGCTCACTGGTTAGAATATTCAAAGACCATCCGTCACTTATGATATGATGCATGATATATACCAGCACACACTTCTTGTCGTCAGTGTTAAAAAGATTTACCCTTATAAGAGGACCAGCAGCCAGATCAAAAGGCTTAGTTAGCTCATTATGAATACACTTCTGAAGATCTTCTTCCGTTACTGTCTTTTGGTAACTGATACTGAATTGCAGTTTTTCCGGACTATATATATACTGCCTGACTAATTCATTTTCATCTTCCCGGAATACTGTACGTAAACTTTCATGACGATTAATTAGTGTGTTGAAAGCATATTCTAATGAGATGATATTCAAATTCCCTTCAAAAAAGTAAATACCTGGCATGTTGTAAGCAATACTGGCACTTTCATCCTGACTGAGCACCCATAGTCTGCGTTGAGAAGATGAAAGCGGATAATTATCACTAACGGTTGCTTTATCAATCTCAAAATCAAGCTTATGGTTTAAGCTACCAAGGTATTCTACTAAGGCATTTTTATTCTCTTTTATCTTTGCAATCAGTGCTTCAGGGATTGTTTTGCCGCTAAAACCGACTTTTAAATCATTATTATTTAATGATATCGTAATATTATTATCCTTTAACTCCTTTAATAAATACTCCATCAACTCATAGATTTCATTGTTATTACTTGGTTAAACTACTAATAAAATATGTATTATCCACAGAGAAAAACAATTAATTTAATATTTTTATTAAAATAAAATGCAGTCGATATCCCGATGCATAATCAACCTTAAATTATTATCTCATGTTCAGTTTTCACTTCTGTATTAATCCATATATTTTCATCAATTTTTGCAGCGATTCCTTCAACGTTAACTTTCAAAAAGAAGTCCTTCAATGTGATATTAACATTAAATTCTTTTTTTATTCTTTTCAATAACATCATTCCCTTTAATGAATCACCACCTAATTCAAAAAAATTATCAATAAGACCAATATTTTCTATTCCAAGAAAATCCCCAAAAAGCAATGCTAATTTTTGCTCCGTTGGTGTTCCAGGTTCAACATATGAAGTGGAAAGATGTGGTCTTTTAATTTTAATAAAATCGTCCTCCTCTAACTGATGGTTAACTCCTTTGTAAACTCGTGGATAATAAACTTCAGTTATTCTCTTATTCAAATCAGATTTATGTTCGAATATAATCTGGCTACCTGAAGACAGTAAACTCCAATTAAATAAACTCGCTATTTCTACAGGATTCAAATTATCTTTCTCATTTTTTATATCCTGTTCAGTAAAAGCCATACCTGCAAGCCCTACAGCTTTCCACCCTGGCAATTCTTTCGACCTGGCTGCAACAAAATGATCCATATATGAATTGGCAGCAGCATAAGATGCAAACCCCAAACCACCCAGAACAGTTGACAAACTTGAAGTTAACCATACAAAATCAAGATCTCTGTCTTTGAATACCCGGTAAAGATTCTCTATACCTGCCACCTTGGGAGAAAACATCGCCATGGCCTTCTCTATCGTAATATCTTCGATCAGCTCAAAATACTGATGGTCAATATTGCCTGCTGCATGAATGACACCATCTATCACTCCAACCGATTGCTCAGCAGCTTTCACCATAGCACTAAAGGATTTCTCCTCACTCACATCCACACTGAAATAACTCACCTCACTACTCATCGCCTTCAAACGCTTATACCTCTCCATCCAGTCCTCTCCAGACCCTTCGCTCCCATCGGCTATCAGTTCCCTGCGCCCGGTTAAAATCAATTTGGCGTGATAATGTTCAATCAGGTAAGCGGCAAGTACAAAACCTACCTGACCAAGCCCGCCGGTAATCAGGTAAACACCACCTTCTTTGACTGCACTTTTACCCCGTTCCAGTTCTTCCCGGTTCTGCTGGTAATCCTGTACCCAGCGCTGACCATGACGGTGTGCCACAATAC
>NZ_JBEPPL010000031.1:0-11599 GCF_040547305.1 Pedobacter sp. UYP1
AGGTAAACAAACTTTAAAGCTCGTCACTGTTGCACTTAAACTTGTGCCTACACTATTGGTCGCAAAGGCACGCACATAATAAACAGCCTTTTCATCCAGACCTTCCAGGGTACCAGTTATATCTCCCATACCGGTACCTAAAAGAATAACCTGGTCACCCATACCCGGATTTCCGGTGGTGTTCCAAACCAGCCCTCTGCTGGTCACCGCAGTTCCACCGGTATTGGTTACCGTAGCATTTGCCACAGCTGCCGCAGCTGTTATAGTTTCTGCCGGAACTACGACACTGGTCACCGAAGGAAGACGTTTAACGGTCTCGTCCTGTAAACAGCGAAGTGGTAAGCCTACTGCTTTATCGTTATAGGTTGGTCTTGCATTGGTGAAGTAATAAGCCTGGCTATTGTTCGTATAGATTGAGCTGGACCAATAATTACTATTAACACCTCTGATGTTTAAATTTCCCGCATTAGTTAAGTCTCCGGCCGCATGTAATTTCAATACAGAAGCATATACATCAGCCGCATTTCTCCAGTTTTGAGGTGTAGCAACAGCACTGGTCCATTCCGTATTGGTCGGGATACGCCAGCCGCCACCCAGCATTTGTGTACATGGATCATTAACAGCAAGCCAGCCTGAGCCTTCACTAATCGATGAAACCCATGGTGCCACAATCTGATTTGGGGTACGGGTTGTGCCGTCGTGCTGATAACCTTGTAAACGGTTGAACTGCCAGTACCAGCCTGAAGAAGCTTCGGTCACATCTTTTAAATCAGTAGCCTGCTGGCTGGAACCAAGATTCTGGGTAATCCAGCATTTATCTGTACCCGATATTTTAGTACTTATGGTTTTATAGGTTACTGTTTTATCTACCGGAGCACCGTTCAATCCTGCTCTGTGGATCACTGTAAATGGCATACAGATTTTAAAACTGGTTGCAATTTCACTATAGGCAGTACCCACGCTATTGGTTGCAAATGCTTTCACATAATAAGTAGGGCCATTCTCCAGGCCGGAAATTAATCCGCTGATCGTTCCTGTTCCAGAACCCATCGGCACTACCTGATCTGAAAGTGTCGGGTTACCTGTGGTATTCCAGACAAAACCGCGCGAAGTTACTGTTGCATTTCCGTCAGGATTAATAGTAGCAGATCCATTCGCTGTAGTTTCGGTCATCTCTGCCAATGGCAGGATCACGTTACTTACTGAAGGCAACGTCGCGATCACTTCATTCCGAAGACAACGAACAGGTAAACCTGCACCTTTATTAGCAACGTTTGCAATACCGTTAGCGAGTATATTTCCAGCTCCTGAAGATACTGCTGAGCTGCTCCAGTAACGGCTATCAGTGCCTCTTAAAGTTAAAACATCATTAGCAATACCACCCGCAGCATGAATTTTTAAGACAGAGTTATAAGTATCAGCACTTGTTCTCCAATATTGAGGAGCGGCAATTGCATTCTTCCATTCTGTGCCGGTAGGCAATCTCCAGCCACCACCCAGCATCCTGAAACAAGGATCATTGGCAGGTAACCACTGACTAGGCTCATCTATTGTTCCTATAAATGGGAGCAAAGGGTCATTAGGCGTGCGGGCAGTCCCGTCATGCTTGTAACCTTGTATCCTGTTAAACTGGAAGTACCAGCCAGCACTTGCTTCTGTAGCATCACTCGCTGAGGTAGCCTGCTGATCCGCGCCCAGATTTTGGGTAATCCAGCATCTGGCTTCCCCAGAAAAAGTTGTACTGATTGTTTTATAGGTTACTGTTTTATCAACTGGTACACCGTTTAATCCTGCGGTATGAGTAATTGTAACAGGTAAACAAACTTTAAAACTGGCTACTGCCGGGCTAAATCCGGTACCTGCACTATTGGTTGCAAAAGCACGCACATAATAAACTGCTTTTTCGTCCAGTCCGTTCAGCAGGCCTTTCATATCTCCCATACCAGTGCCCGCAGGAATTACCTTGTCTCCCATACCCGGATTTCCGGTCGTGTTCCAAACCAGCCCTCTGCTAGTGACCGGGCTGCTGCCAGAATTCAGGACTGTTGCTAAAGCTTCAGCAGTAGTCGCAGTTATCGTAGCAGATGGAATCTCCACATTACTTAAAGCAGGAACATTAGTCATCCCCCCGTCTTGTAAACAGCGGACAGGTAATGCTACTGCTTTATCATTATAACTTGTTCTTGAATTGACGAAGTAATAAGCCTGGCTATTATTCGTATAGATAGAGCTGGTCCAATAATTACTATTGCCACCTCTGGCGCTTAGTACACCACCAGCACTAACATCTCCCGCACCATGTAATTTCAGGATAGAAGCGTAAGCATCAGCAGCGTTTTTCCAATTTTGAGGAGCACCAATTGTATTGTTCCACTCCGTATTAGTTGGGATTCTCCAGCCATTGCCCAGCAGTTGTGTACATGGATCATTTGCTGGCAGCCAAGCATAAGGCTCACTAATACTTGATGTCCATGGTGCCACAATCTGGCCTGGGGTACGTGTTGTTCCATCATATTGATAACCTTGCAAGCGGTTAAACTGGAAGTACCAGCCCGAAGCAGCTGCTGATGCATCATTGACTGCCGTTGCCTGCTGATCTGCACCTAAATTCCTGGTGATCCAGCATTTATAGTCCCCTGAAATATTGGAACCTACGGTTTCATAAGTAATTGTTTTATCTGTTGGCGCACCACTGATTCCAGCTCTGTGTATAACCGTGAGCGGTTTACAGATTTTAAAGTTTACCGCAACTGCACTGTAGGCTGTACCGACATTATTGGTTGCATAAGCTCTGACATAATAAATTGGTCCTTCTTCTAATCCTTCCAGTACTCCGGTTATGGTATTGATATCTTTACTGGCAATCACCTGGTCTTCTAAGGTAGGGTTTCCGGTTGTGTTCCAAACAAGTCCGCTCGCTGTTACCGGGGCACCACCATCAGCAGTAACCGTTGCCGTTCCTCTTGCTGAATGATCTGTAATCTCAGACAATTTCACTTGATCAACTACCGGAAGAATCGCAGCAGTAGTTACACTGTCCTGCTTACCATAAGCTGTACCTACATTATTGGTAGCATAAGCTCTGAAATAATATTTAGTAGCTAATGTTAATGCTTTAGGGTTACTCACAAAGATACCCGTTCCAGCACCATCAGCTGTCTTCAGCGTGGAGGCAATAGTAGGTTCAGGGGTTATGCTCATGACAATTCCTCTTGAAGTCACAGCCGCACCGCCGTCCATAGTCACTTCCCCGCCTGTGGTTAAGGTCGTGCTTAAAATATTCGTAGCTGCGGCAGTGGTTACTGTTGGGATATTAATAGTCGTTAAACTATCCAGATTACCATAACTTGTACCTACCGCATTGGTTACATAGGCTTTTACATAATAAGTGGTGCCTACTTTTAGCCCCGTCATACTACTGCTAAAATTAGCTGCGCTTGCCCCATTAAGAGTTTTAGCCGACTCTTCTATAGTTGGATTTTTAGTTTCACTCCAGCATACCCCTTTCTGAATAATTGTAGCCCCACCATCACTCGTGATCGTACCCCCAGAAGTCGCAGAGTTTTTAGTTATTGCGCTTGGTTTGGTTGTGGTCACTTTAGCAAAATCAGGTGTACTGAATGTGGTTGATTTCACGCTGTATCCTGTTCCGGTAGCATTTTTACCATAAGCCCAGATATAATATTTAGTAGCTGGTAATAAATTGGCCAGTGTGCCCGAAATTGAAGTCCCAACTGCGCCGGTACTTAAGTTATTTCCATCCGCAGCAGCTGGAATAACATCTTCTGTATTCCAGATAAAGCCAAGATCAGTAATAGCCGATCCTCCATTAAATGATAAACTAGCTAAGGCAGCAGCGGTATTTAGCTGAATATTAGAAACCGTTACGGCACTTAGGTTAGGTACAACCCCTGCCGAAGTCAGCACAATTTCATTTCCATAAGCAGTACCCACGCTATTGGTTGCAAATGCGCGTACATAATAAGTTGCTCCGGGGATCATTCCACCAAAAACATTATCAAATATGCCTGTACCAGCAGTACCATTTACAATTTTACCTGTCGAAGCAATGGTTGGTAAAGTAGTAGTGCCCCATACAAATCCACGGGTTACAACTGGCATTCCACCGTCGTCGGTAATCTCTGCAATACCTTTTGATGAATAGCCATCTATAGAGGTTATACTCGTGGTGGTTAACGTTGGCAAGCTCACTGCATTGGTTTTAAGCTGCGCCTGACTACCATAAGTGATGCCAACTAAATTGGTCGCATAAGCTCTGACATAATAAGTTGTATTCGGAACCATGTCAAATAGATCAGCAGTGAAAACACCTATCCCTTTAGTCACATTATCTACTGTTTTGGTAGCCAGTGCAATGGTCGGATCACTATATCTATCCCATACAATTCCTCTGCTTAAAATTTGCGTTCTCCCGTCATCGGTAATTTCTCCACCACTGCTTGCGGTAGTAGCACGGATATTTGTAATCGGTGAGGTCGCTGTCAAAGTTGGAGGAGCCAGTGTAATAAATGATTCTTCCAAACCATAAGCCACTCCGATTCCATTCACAGCATAAGCTCTCACATAGTAAATTGTATTCGGCAACAGACCAGTCATTTTACCAATGAAGTCTCCATCACCTCCAGTTGCATCCACTGTTTTTGTCAACAGGGTATTGGTCGGGTTCTGTTGTGTACTCCAGCAAATACCACGTTTAGTAACTGTGGCACCACCATCACTGGTAATTTTTCCACCACTGGTTGCTGCTGTACCTGTTATTTCAGTCGCCTTAGTGGTTAATAAAATTGGTGAAGTCGGGAATATGGTTACTGTTAACTGGTTACCATAAGTTATTCCAGCACTGTTTTCTGCATAAGCACGTACGTAATAAGCGGTACTTCTTACTAAGTCTTTAAGTTCACTGATAAAAGTGTTTTGACCAGCACCTTCATTCGTTCTGTTGATCGTTTCTGTTTTAGGATCAAAATCCATTTTGCTGCTCCATACAATTCCTTTGCTGGTAATTGCTGCTCCACCGTTTGAAGTAATAATACCTCCACTGCTTGCAGTAGTTCCGCTAGTAATTATAGGATCTATGGTCGTTAAAGTTGGAGGAACTGCTGCCGAAACAAAACTAATTTCATTCCCGTAAGACGTACCTAAGCCGTTGGTGGCATAAGCTCTGACATAGTATAAAGTTGAAGGCGCCAGGTTTTTCAGCTGACTGCTAAAAGTGCCTGTTCCTTTGTCAATTGTTTTAGACAGGAGTTCTGAAGTTGGATTCGGACTGGTGCTCCAGCATAAGCCTTGTACGGTTACTTTCGAACCACCATCACTACCAATTACCCCGCCGCTCATTGCAGATCCTGCAGCATTCTCAGAGATTTCGGTCGTTGTTAAAGTAGCATAGTTTTGCGTGGTAAAGCTTAATTCATTTCCATAACCTATACCCACTCTATTGGTGGCATAAGCACGGATATAATAAGTAGTTCCAGGTTTCAGGCCTGTAACCTGGCTGTTAAAAATTCCTTTTCCTGCACCACCTTCCAGCGTTCTGTGAACAGTTTCTGTGTCTGAGTTAAAGTTAGGTGTGGTGCTCCAGATTACACCGCGTATTGTGGTAGCAACCCCACCTTCTTCGGTAATATTCCCACCACTATAGGCGGTAGTTCCGCTAATCAGAACTGGATTAACGGTAGTTAATAATGGTAGTCCCGGAGGATAAGTTGTAAAGCCAACCTGCTGTCCGTAAGCTGTACCTGCAACATTGGTTGCATAGGCTTTTACATAATATCTGGTATCGGCCATCAGGTCTTTCAGCTGACTGTCAAAACTACCAGTACCTCCACCATTCAGGGTTTTATCTGGTGATAATGGGTTCGGTTCAAAGTTTTCTACTGTACTCCAGTAAACTCCACGGCTGCTGATTATACCCCCGCTTGCACTGGTAATTGTACCACCCATTAATCCTGTGGTATTGGTAATTAATCCTGGTGAATTCGTCAAAATCACCGGCAATCCAATCGTCGTGAAGCTAGTCAGATCTCCGTAAGAAGTTTCTGCACTATTTGTGGCATAAGCCCGGACATAATAGGTTGTGCCTGGCTTAAGGTTGTTCATACTGGCCACGAAAACTCCTTTATCCTGACCTGCCATAACAATTTTGTTCTTCGAGATCGTGTCCGGGTTGAAATCAGGATATATACTCCAGACAATACCCATGGTTTTCACCGTCGTATTACCGTTGCTGATTATATTTCCACCGCCAACGGCAGTTGTTCCTGTAATCTGGCTAATTGTACTGGTGGTCACTGTTGCTGCAATAGAAGGTTTAGTCACAAAGCTTTCCAGGTTTCCATAGCCGTAACCTACTCCATTACGTGCATAAGCACGCACATAGTATTGAGTACCTGGGGTCAGATTAGTTATATTACTGCCATAAATACCTTTGCCTGATCCTGTTTGTGTCGTACGGTCTATGAGTATGGATTCAGGGATAAAATCAGCCTGAGTACTCCAGATTACGCCACGGGTAGTGGATGGTACTCCTCCTTCGTCAGTAATATTTCCTCCGCCTGCAGCTGTAGTTACTGTCAGCTGGCTTGGCACTGTAGTGGTCAATACCGGAACTGTCGCTGGATTTGTGGTTAAACTAACCTGTTGTCCGTAAGACATTCCTGTATTGGTAAAGGCATAAGCCCTGATATAATATTTAGTCGAAGGCGTCAGGTTTTTTAAGAAGCTGTCAAAGTTCCCTGTACCTGCTCTGTCTTCTGTTTTATCCAGGGAAAGTTCATCAGGTTCAAAGTTTTCAACTGTACTCCAGAATACCCCGCGGCCTGTAACCGGAGAACCGCCAGAATCAGAGATAGTACCTCCGGTAACGGCGGTAGTATGGGTAATGAGTGAGGGTAAAGTGGTTACAATAGTTGCCTTTCTGGTGGTGACAAAACTCAGGATATTTCCATAGGCAGTACCCGCTTTACTAACTGCATAAGCACAAACGTAATAAGTTTTACCAATGGAAAGGTTGGTCAGGTTACTTGTGAAAACTCCTTTTCCATAACCTGTTTCTGCGGTTCTGTTAGTGAGTTCAGCAGCAGGATCAAAGTCAGGATTCAGGCTCCATATAATTCCCCTGGTGGTAACCAGCGCACCGCCTTCACTGCTAATATTTCCACCGCTGATTGCAGCTGTACCTGCAATTCCAGTAATTGCCCGGGTAGTCAGCGTTGCTTTTACAGCAGGTTTTGTTTCCAGGGTCTCCTGATTTCCATAAGCAGTACCAGCAAAGTTAGTCGCAAAAGCACGGACATAATAGGTTGTAGAACCCAACAGGTCTTGAAGGTCTGCGGTAAAACTACCAGAACCGGAGCCGGCTATGACAAACTGATCAGCTATAGTTGGATCAGGGTTAGTGCTCCAGCATATACCATTGCTTTGAATATAAGATCCGCCGTTACTCAGAATCGTTCCTCCACTGGTTGCTGAAGTACTGGTTATAGTTTGTGCGATAGGTTTCAGGGTGTTTAAAGCAGCCAGTGTAGCGGTTCTTAAAACAACCTGGTTACCAAACGTCAATCCTGCGGAATTTGCCGCATAAGCGCGTGCATAATAAGTGGTACCGGGAGTCAGGCCCTGGAGTACACTTACAAAATCCCCGGTCGCATTTTGTACTGTTTTTTGAGTCGTCGCTGTATCTGGTTGAAAACCGGAAAGCGTATTCCAGACTACTCCTGCCCCGGAAAGCAATGCGCCTCCGTTACTCAAAAGATGTCCACCGCTCACTGCGGTACTTCCGGTAATAGCTGTGGCTTCTATTGTGGTTAATACTGGGGAAACCGGAGGTGTTGTGGTAAAGCTGATTTCATTACCATATGAAACGCCTGCTTTATTTATGGCATAGGCTTTTACATAATAAGTAGTACTTCCCATCAAATCTTTAATAGGGTCGATAAAAGTTCCGATGCCTATACCATTCTGGGTTCTTGTAGTGAGATCAATAGTTGGGTTTCCTTTAGTATTCCATACAATTCCGCTCTTGGTAACTTTATCTCCACCATCACTAAAAATATCTCCTCCGCTTGTTGCGGTTATACTGGTCAGGTTACTGGCCGGTGTGGTAATCAATGAGGCCAGCGTAAAGGTTTTAAAGCTAACTTCTTCGCCATAACCGACCCCTGCACTATTCACGGCATAAGCCCTCACGTAATAAGTTTTGTTAGGTAAAAGTTCGCTGAGTGTGCTGGTAAACTTGGTCAGCTTTTCAGTCTGACTGGTTTTATTTCCAGCAGAAAGATCAGGTGTAAATCCTGAAGTCAGGCTCCAGATTACGCCATGACTGGTCACTTCTGCACCTCCGCTACCTGTAATATTTCCGCCGCCTTTTGCGGTAGTTCCATCGCCGCCGTCTACTGCCAAAGTAACCACAGTTGGTTTTTCTGGCGGAGCGGTCGTCACCATTTGAACTGCTCCATAACTGGTGCCTACATAATTGGTCGCATAGGCACGCAGATAGTATTTTGTACTACCCATCAGGTCTTTTAAGTCACTGACAAAAATCCCTTTTCCTCTGCCGTCTTTAGTCAAATCGCCGTCGATGGTTGGGTTCTCTTCTGTGCTCCAGACCAGTCCTCTGGCGAGTACCGTCATGCGCCCATCATCGGTAATATTTCCACCACTGCTGATGCTTGTACTTTTAATCAGTATCGCAGGGTTTGTGGTTAAAGTTGGGAGTTGTGGGGTTGTGAAAACCATCTCTTCTCCATAACCTGTCCCTTTACTGTTAGTGGCATAGGCTCTGACATAGTATCTGGTTCCCGGGGTAAGTGCATTCAGATAGCTATTATAAATGCCTTTACCGTTACCGGAGATGTTTTGCGCTGTTTTCGTGGCCAGTGCAATAGTGGGCTGCGGACTGGTACTCCAGACTACCCCGCGTTTAGTGATTGCAGATACGCCATTACTGGTAATATCGCCGCCTGTCATCGCATTGGTTCCATTATAACTTTCTATAGCTCCGTCGATATGACTGGCCATATCATAATTAAAAGGTTGAATAGTACTGATTGTAGGTACTGAACTCGTTACAAAGCTAGATTCACTGCTATAGCTGATACCTACACTATTTTTAGCATAAGCGCGAACGTAATAAAGTGTTCCCTCCTGCAAATTGGTCAGGTTACAGATAAATGTTCCGATATCAGTCGCGTTCACAGTTGTGGATGGGCCATAAATAATATTCACGCGATCAGTACTCCAGCTCATACCACGTTCAGTAACCACTTCTCCTCCATTATTGATAATGGTCACTTCACTGACTGCCGATTTATCGGTGATGTCTGTGATTTTGATGTTTGGTGAACTCAACACTGGCGCTGTTGCACGCGGGGTCGTAAATTGTAAGAGATTACCATAAGCAGTTCCGATCACATTGACAGCATAGGCCATCACATAATAGGTGGTGTTTCTTAACAGGTCAATTAACCGGCTTGGGAATATCCCGACACCTGAACCATCGAGTGTGGTGATTGCATCCGGATCATTTGCAGGGTCTGCTGTTTTACTCCAGATAATCCCTCTTTTAGTAACCGGGGCACCGCCATCGCTTCTGATATCCCCGCCACTATTGGCCATAACAGGTGAGAAGTTATCGATGTCTAACGTGATAATATCTGGCAGGGAAGCCAGCGCGGAATTGAAAGTTAAATCCTCGCCGTAGACAATACCTGCGCTGTTGATTGCATAAGCTCTTACGTGGTAAACGGTATTGGCTTTGAGTCCGGAAATGATGCCCGGAAAAATCCCGGTATCGTTTCCAAATATTTTATTCTCTGTTTTACTGTTCAGTGTGATTTCCGGATTGGCAGAGGTATCCCAGCAGATTCCATAAGTGGTAATTGCGGACCCGCCATTACTGATAATATTGGTACCACTTGTTGCAGAAATATTGGTGATTTTGGTAGGGATCAGCGTAGAAATTACAGGCAGACAACTGATGTCATTCCATACGCTACCGGTGTAGTAACGGATAGCTTTTGATTGTGTATTGATATAGATAGCACCGGGAGATAAGCCTATAGGTGCAGGGTTACTGCTAAGCACAGGAAGTTTAGAAATCTTCATTCCATTATTGGTGGAGAAGCCTGTGTTTTGGGTAAAACCACCTTTCCCATAAAGTTTGGCGACAGCCCACCAGACAAGCCCGTCATATACTTTCATCGTATTTTCCGTTTTCGAAAAATACACGCCCCCGGTTGCATTGGTACCTTCAGGTTCGGCAACCAGTGCAGATAAATAGGGTATGCCGGTTTTTACTTCGAGATAGTCTTTAACGGTAGTACTGTTGAGGTTACTGCTGCATAATGTTTCCCAGGTTGATCCGTTATAGATTAAAGGTTGTTTGTCAGTACTGCTATAAATCAGCATGCCCATTGCGGGTGCTGCTACAGCCGAAGGTACTAGAACAGGTAGGTGAGGAATTCCCCCGATCACCCTGAAATAGCCCTGTGCCGAAACGTTTGAAATTCCAACGAGCAAGAAGAAAGTTATAAGCTTAACAATATGTAGTAGTCTCTTCAAAATTTGCGTTTCTCTTTGTTTCCTGACTGATTTCTAATGTTTGTTATTGTATTTTTTTCAGAATACTATTGATCTGCTCCTGTTGATTGTTCATCCGGATTTGCAGTTCATCTATTTGTTTTTGTTGTTCCTTGACAGCTTGAATCAGCATACCGGTAAGCTGGGTATAGTCAACTTTCAGGAAGCCGTCTTTACCGGTGGTTACCATTGAGGGATATACTTTTTGAAGTTCCTGTGCAATGACTCCGATCTTAGCTCCGGATGCGTATTTATGCTGATCTTTGTATTCAAATTTTACGCCTCTGAGCTGATCAATTTTTTGAAGTACGTTACCTAAAGTTTCAATATTGGTTTTCAATCTTCTGTCTGATGGGGTATAAAAGTTTCCATTAACGGTTACGTCCTGTCCGAAGCTGGCATTGCCTTGGGTATCGAAAGTCAGCCCTTTCCCATCCACACCGTCGTTGCTGATGGCATAGACAGAAAGCTTGATGCTTTCAGTAGCTTTATGATTACCCAGGTTATCTTTGGCATTAGCGCCTGCGGTTAGTAAGCCGGCATCTACATAATTTTTAGTTGCTGCATCCTGATTCGCAATCGGGTCAACCAGATTGGTCAATTTAAAATTACCCATGGATACATCTGCTTGTGCTGAGCCAAATCCACTTAATGGTATTACATTTTTAGGAGTGGATACGGCAATACCTGATGCGTTACCTACGTAAAGATTTTGATCTGCCAGTTTATTGTCCACCGGTACCCAATCTTTACCGTTATAAACGTATAGGCGGTTATCTGCGGTGTTGTAGTAAGTATCACCTGCAACTGCTGTACCCGGAGCGGTGGGCCCTACTGGTGTTTTGGTAGTTTTTGAATCGACATATTTTTTAGTAGCGGCTTCCTGATCGGTTGATGGATCGGCTAGGTTGGTAATTTTGAAGTTACCAAAAGATATATCAGCGGCAGGAAGACCAAATCCACTTAATGGAACTGATGTTTTTGGAGTGGAAACGGCATT
>NZ_JBEPPL010000032.1:0-10518 GCF_040547305.1 Pedobacter sp. UYP1
TCTACCCCCTTTGCCTTTATTCGGCTTTTCGTCTTTTATACTCATTTTTCTGTTTTGAAAAACTTTCTTATGTAAACTCTTTTCAGGAACGGACATGCTGAATAATCCTTCCTTATTACTAAAGAAAGATCACAGTACCGAAAATAATTCTGACAGCTATTCCTTAAAATAGTCGCTTTAAAATCAATTGCCCCTCTTCCCAAAATTTCAGCTCTGAATCTGAATTGATATGTCCCTTCGGCCCGATACTGACAAAATCACTCCCCCATTGTTCTGCAAAATAAATGGCTCTTTGCAAATCAACATAAGGATCATTTTCACTTGCAATAACGATTGATGGAAAAGGTAGTTTTGTGATTGGTAATGGCGCAAAACCTCTTAAGACATCGGGAGTATGTGCCGGAGAATCAACATCTGCCGGGGCAACAAATAACGCTCCCTTGATGTTTGGGTTACTGTATCTGACCGCCCAATGTGCTACTAAAGACACAGCAAGACTATGGGCAACCAAAATAACCGGGCCATTTAATTTTAAAAGGGTTGCATTTAGCTGCGCTAACCATTTGTCAAGATCTGGTTCCTCCCAGTTTTCTTGCTCAAGCCAGGTTGCGTTACTCAAGCTTTTTACCCAAAAGCTTTGCCAATGGTTTTCTCCGGATCCCCCAAGTCCCGGCATAATTAATATTCTTGTTTCCATTATCCAGTTACAGGATTATTGAAGGTCAAATTACAGATTAGCTTTTTGAATTGTTATAGTCATGAACAAGTTTCTCTATCGCTTTAAATGTAAAGGATTTGGTTTGATCGTAATTTTGGGATACCTTATCATTATCTGCCAGCATATCTTTTAATAGCGCTTTACGTTCTTTCCTGGTTTTACTACCCGCACTTACTACATTATTATATTTAATCGATGCCAGTTCAGAACTGTCTTTCTCTATATACCAGCTCGTATATTCAGCATTTGGAATTCCACCCGTAACAACAATAGAACTAATTGCACTAGTTACATCAAGCACATTATCCATCTGCTTACCGAAAGTATACGACTTATGTTCATACAGTTTTATCTTCCCATCCTCTATACATTTTAACCAGGAAGCTTTCTCAGGTATAGACATCTTTTTCGCTAAATCCTTCGGCATAAAACCTGGCAGCACTTTGCTGCGGTAAAGCATTTTGTTTTTCGCATTATAATAAGCAGTGTATGTATTCGGATCCAGCTTATAACTAGTATCTGCCGTAATCAGTTTTACTCCGCCTATCAGGTAATTCACTTTAATTCTACCATATATGGTATCATTAGCCTTAGTTACAAGATAACTTTTTTCTTTAACAGGTGAATCTGCGCGTGCTGAAATCCCCAATATCAACAAGGGAAATACTATAAGTGATTTGATATGCATCATAGAATGGTTTAATCGTTTAAAGATAAAAGACCGTTTTAGCAATTTGCTTAACGGAGATACATTTTTTTGTAAAATTCATAATTTAAATTATAAATAACACTTTTACAGCCATCATTAACCAGAATCAAATCTATTGAACTAAATTTACCGAATGGATAAAATCGTTGTATTTGAAACGTACTATAACCCTATAGAAGCAAATATTATAAAATCAAAATTAATGGATGCAGATATTCAGTGTTTTCTAACTGATGAAAATATCATTACGCTGAATCCTTTATATACCCAGGCTCTGGGAGGTGTTAAGCTCCATCTGTTTGAAAAAGATGTGGATTTAGCCAGAAGTATACTACAAGAAACAATTCCAACACCGGAAACATCTGAAGAAGAAAAAGGAGAATATGTTTGTCCTGAGTGTGGTTCTCATAATGTAGGCTATGTTCAGGCGACTAAAAGGCGATTCAGCATTTTGACTATGCTGGTTTCAATATTCCTGTTAGTTTACCCATTCAGTGTAAAGAAAGTTCATCATTGTTTTAACTGTCTCCATGAATATGATTAAACCAAACTGTCCGGTCTCGCACAGCACTAGTCCGATAATGAACATTTCAAGGTAGCCATATTCCCTAGACAACTGACTATCAGCATCTTGATTTTAGCTTTTCCTTTTGGCATAAGCTTGGTAGATCCGAGTATCAAATAGTACGGGATAATTGAAAACGCTAAGAAAAAACTTGTAGCTGATGTTTAGATTAAACTTAAAAATCGCGTTGCGAAATCTTTGGAGAAATAAAAATATAACGTCAATAAATATTGGCGGTTTAGCTATTGCTTTAGCCGCTTTTATTTTGATCATGATGTATTTCACCTATGAAACCAGTTTTGACAAGACAAATCCAAATTACAAGAATATTTATGTGGTTGGAAGAATTTATCCGGAGTTTAAAACGAATTACACTTCACCCCCATTGGCGAAAGCGATTAAGCAAAACTTTCCTGAAGTAGAGCTTGCCGGACTTACAAAGAAAGGTTCTTTTGAAATGGTGCTAAGAAATGGGAATAGGACCGCCTTTATAAAAAACTTCCTGCAAGTTGATTACAATGCTGCCAAAATACTTGATTTAAAACCTAACAAAGGTTTAGAAAGGCCTGCTGGCAAAACCGACCGCCTCAATTATTTAAGCAATGAACGCATGAAAGCGTTATTTCCAGATAAAAAAGACAGTAAACCAGAAATGGTTGGGGCCGGAAGCAGTACATCAGGAATAACCAGTAAGATAAATGGTTCGATCGTTAATAATCTCCATTCAAATATAACTTTTGATGGCGTTTCAGTTGCCAGCGAACTTGGACAAGGGGAAAACTATGGCTATAACAATTACAATACTTATATCCAGGTAAAACCAGGGACTGATGTGGCTGATCTGGAGCAAAAAATAACCAGGTTATACAAAGCAGAGTTATTGAAAGACGAGACCGATCAAAAGACAATTGATGAAATAAAAAAGGTTACTACATTTTTGGATCCTTTGGAAAATCAGCATTTAAAGCCTAAGGCAGGCAATGATGCCCCGTATAAAATACTAATTGCCCTTTCTGTACTCGGAGTTTTGATATTGGTAATTGCCTGTATTAATTTTACTAATTTAAGTATTGCTCAGGCAACCAAACGAGCGAAAGAAGTTGGGGTAAAAAAGGTAATGGGCGTCTATCGTTTTCAGCTGATTACCCAATTTCTTACTGAAATATTTGTACAATGTTTAACTGCGACCATTCTGGCGCTAATTTTAGCAGAACTGGCTTTACCAAGCTTCAACAATCTGTTTCAGGTAGATTTATCCATTTGGTATATCCATAATGATTTAATCTGGCAATTGCCATTAATTCTATGCCTGATTACAATTTTAGCTGGTATCTACCCCGCCTTGGTTTTATCTGGCTTTAAACCAGCTTTGGTATTGAAGGGAAATTTTTCTACCAGTAAACAAAGTCATTGGTTACAAAACTGTTTACTGGTATTTCAATTCAGTATCGCAGTAATATTTATTATTGGTTTGTTTATGATCAGCTCGCAATTGAAATATATGCGTAGCCAGGATTTAGGGTTCACGGCAAATCAGGTAGTTTACATTAAGAATAACGCTTATTTTAATGATCCTGCTAAATTCAAACCAGTTAGGGACAAGATTCTTAAAATACCCGGAATAAAGACAGCTACAGTTGCTACCAGTGTTCCAGATGGCTCTAACAATGGAATGAATGGCTATACGTTTAACGGCATACAACACAGCATCGATTTTGTAGATGTAGACTTCGATTATTTCGAGACCTTAAATATCAGGTTAAAAGAAGGCCGTTTCTTCTCACCAATATTTAAAACCGATACAGCAAACTCAATTGTGATCAACGAAAGTACTGTTGCCTTGTTTGGCATGAAAAATCCTGTTGGACAAACCATCAGCGGTTGCAGTATAGATTATAAAATCACGGGTGTGGTAAAGGACTTTAAATCCCAGGGATTTGAAAGTGCAATTCAACCTGCAGTGTATGCGATTAAAAACCCCTGCGGAAATCCAAAACTTCAAATCATGCTGAAAATTGAGCAAAGCAAGATGACAGATGCACTCGCTGCCTTAAAAGCTCAATGGCCTGAAATTAATGCCAAAGACGGTGAAGATTTCCGATATGAGTTTTTGGACGAACTTTATGGCAAACTTTTCAAGAAACAAGAACAGCTACAATCTGTATTTTTTGCGGCAGCAACGCTCACCTTTTTTATTGCTATTTTGGGATTATTTGCTTTCGCAAAATATATTACAAATGGAAGAATCAAGGAAATAGCAGTACGTAAAATACTTGGGGCAAGTGATATACAAATTCTGAAATTAATTAACAGCTCGTTTCTCACCATGGTAGTTTTAGCCAATATGATCTCCTGGCCGTTAGCTTATATTTTAACAAACAAATGGCTTCAGACCTTTGCTTACAGAGTTGATTTGCCGGTTTTTCCTTTTGTGGTCAGCGCTTTGATAACCATTTTATTAACGGTAATTACGGTAAGTATCCAGGCAAGAAAAGCAGTTAGAGCTAACCCTGTTCGTGCTTTAAAATATGAATAAAGGCAACGTATTACCCACTCAATTATTTAACCAAATGGCAATTACTTTCAGATCAGGTACAAATCAAGATAAATATAAACTTCAGCAATTAGGATTAAAATCTTATGGGCAATTCAAAACAGTCTTAACAGAAGAAAATTGGAATAAAATGCATAATTTCCTAATTGCAGAAGATTCTTATACAGACCTTTTAGAACGATCAAAATGTTTTGTCTGTGAATCTGGAAGTGATTTGATTGGGATGGCCTATTTGGTTCCTAATGGCAATCCTACTGAAATCTTCAGGAAAGAGTGGTCTTATATCCGGATGGTCGGAGCTGACCCTGATTTCACAGGGAATGGAATCGGAAAAAAGCTTGTTCAATTGTGCATCAATCACGCCAAGGAAACGAATGAAAAAATAGTAGCCCTGCATACGTCTGAATTCATGAATTCAGCACGATATATCTATGAAAATTTAGGTTTCAGGGAGGAAAAAGAATTAGAAGAAATGTTCGGAAAAAAATATTGGTTATATCTGCTTGCCATATAAAATTAATGCCCGGCCACCCAACCTCAGATAAGCTTAATAGTTACGTGGAATAGTAAATACGACAGGATAACTAAAACACTTCTATTTATAATCCTTCAATAAAGCCATTGCGGTTTTGGGCTGCCCTCAAAAAGTTAAACGCTTTATGAAGTAGCCCAAAACCGCAACGACTTTTTATTGATACAGACTTTCTAACAGCCCTCTAACTGAATTTTTTGATGGCTTGAGGGGTGACAGGGGTGAAAAAATTAATTAAATTACCATCCGGATCGCGAAACAATAGAGAACGATTTCCCCAGGGCATAGTTGTTGGCTCCTGAACAATGTCACTAACAAAGTCCTTAATCCTCTCGTAGACTTCATCTACCTGATCAACCCGGAATTCTATAATCACATTTCTATTAGTGCCTGGTTGCACAAGTCCATCTCCAAACAAACTCATCGTTCGGATACTTCCTAAAGCAAGCGTACCATTGCTTGTCTCTATCTCTGCAAAATCTTCGGTATACCATTGAGCAGTTAAGTCTGTCACTTTTTCAAAAAACCGAACCAAACGTTCCATGTCATTGGTAATAATTCTTAATGATGTTAAATTCATAATACTTTCATTTAATTCTTGAAATAATCTGAGTACAAAAGTAAAATGGCGTTATGACAGCAGTATGTCAGGGGTCTTTAAATTTCTCTATTTATTTTTCAGATAGGAAGCAAGTGTTAAATCGTGAGGTTAGCTATACTTTGGACAAAGGTTTAACTACTTTTGTGGTTTTTTTTTGCGCGTTCAACATCAGGACTACGATATAAATCCTCTGGTATAGTGGATAGCTTAGAGACATGTACCTGTTCACCAAGACCATAAAATTGTTGAAAGCTCATAATAAGCGGTTTCCATTTATTCGGATCAACTCGATTTGAATTTTTCTCCATTAGAATTAATTCATCAAGATAGACACGTTGGACGCGTAACTCAATAGTAATCAGACGCCCACGCTGTTGCTCATCATCTTCTGCAAGTCCATGAAAATTCTCCATCACAGCTTCCATTTGTACCGGACATTCTGCCACTCTGGGTGGCTTAACTGTGTCGGATTGTACAGGTGTAAGCTGAGCAAGCTCAAATTTATCAGTTTCATAGGTATAGCCTTTCTGTGCTTTGCCCGCAGGGACGGGAAAAGTACCTGTGGTAAGCGCTAAACGATTGACGGCAGCAGCCTGATGAACAGACGGAAGGTTCAAGACACATTCGCCCGTGCGTTGTATATTTTCAGTAGTTTTCGAGAAAGCCGAAATGCCTATTATAGCACGCCAGCCCAGCCAGAAGATAGATGAAATGGGTGCTAAGTTATTTGTGCCATCTGGATTAGTAGTGGTTATCAGCACTACAGGAGTGCCGAAATAAAGAATTGAAGGTTCGCTTAATTGATGCATGTAGCTATTGATTTATAACCAAACTTACCCTAATACTAAACCTTAAAAAACCCGATTCTTGCGGTATAAATTTTATTTCTTACTTATTATTTTTCTTTCATTAAATACTTTCACCAGACTAGCGTCGTAATTTTCAGACAGCACATCTGCTTCTGTAAAAACAGTCATAATGATCTGCTGATCCACGGTCCGGTTGTAATCATAAGTGAGGTAAATCCTGCCATCTATAGCCTGTTGCGCATCCGGATAGGAAACCCCTGCCCTTTCATCAATTAGCAATCCTCTTGACCAGGTTTTACCGTCATCCTTAGAGAGGAAGGCCATTAAATGTGACCTGCCTGTCTTTACTGCTATCGGGCCATGTTTAAGCAGCAATAAATTTCCTGAATTTAGTCTGCGGATGAAAAACCTTGAACTGGTATGGACTAAGGCTGAGGGCTTTGCAGCCGACCAGCTCCTGCCCTTGTCTTTAGAAAAGCTCTCAGCTATCCCATATCTGGTTCTGAGCAACATCCACAACGATCCGTCATTACGTTCTACTAACATATGCTCATCAAATTCTCTGTCAGCTTCAGGCACGTTACAGGCTCCTTTTACAGTCCACGTTGCCCCTTTATCAGTAGATACAACCACTTTTGCACTCTCATCTGTTAACCTCCAGGTAGAAACTGGCAAAAGCCATTCGCCTGTAGACAAGACCGTTGGTTTACACATCATTATTCCGTCGGAAAGTCTTTTTGCCGAAGTCCAGACTGGGTTCTCAGCATCCGGATCATTAGCTGTCATAGCCCACACTCCGGCTACAGAACCTTCCAGACCTATTGTCTGTGCCCAGAACAACCAGAGCTTACCTGTTGGATCTATCCAGATCTCTGGATCGTATGCCCTTACAGGCCCCTTTTCATCAGGATCGACCACCAGTATTTCTTTCCATGTAACTCCCTGATCCTTACTGGAGGCCAATACCACATAATTGTTTGCATCTTCACCGGATGTCATACCGGCGTACCAGGTAGCCCATAAAGTGCCGTTCGTGGTAACAGTAATACTTGGAATGCCTGAGAATTTCCGGCTCTGCTCAGCATATTTATAAAAATTGCCAGGTTCATTGATCACCTTCGGCGCCTTCTTAAAAGCTTGATTCTCCTGTGCGGACAGCCTTTCAGTACAACATAACATCAACAATAACAAGGAGAGAAGGGTCGGTTTCATAGATATAATTTGATGGCCTGGATTAAGTTTGCAGAAAGCTTTATTTAATTTATATGTAATAAATTTAAACAAGGATATCCGTAAATTCAAATCTTACCCAAGCTTTTTTCTCAGCCATTTGCGAACCGGCTCATCATACCATTTTAAACTGGCATACGCCAGAATAATACCACCTATCAAAATCAACAATGCGTAAGGCCAGGCTTGCGAAATGGTCACGCCTTTATGGTTGCTGATCCAGGCGACGTAAAAATATACAAGCGGATAATGCACCAGGTAAAGCGGATAGGATATATCTCCTAAGAATTTACATATCTGGTGTTCTGTCTGGGTATGTACAACACCACTGGCACCCAGATAAACGATGAGCGGAAAAATAATGATTATACATATCGATTCATAAACTCCATTCATCCAAACATGCTCGGCGCCACCTACACGAGGCATATATAAGACGAGGGCGACCAGCAGACTACACCATAAAAAGGCGTGCTTAATGCGGATAGGTTTAGCTATCCTTGAAAGTAGCAGGCCTGCAAAAAAAGGATACATGGTGCGGGTAATGCCCACGCGCAGTTGTTCTGCGTTGAGTGTCCAACCTCCGCTGACATCTCCATTGGGGCTGGTAATAGCCAAATGAGCGAGTGCTATAGCCGCTATCAACACCAAAATACCAAGAGCTGTTTTTGAGAACTTCCAGATGCCGGCGGCGTACAGGATATTAGCAATGTATTCAAAGAGTAATGACCAGCCTACGCTATTGAGCGGGTGCATTTCTTGCCAACCCCTTATATCCATTGATAACGGAACAGGCAGAACAGTATAACCGATGAACATCACCAACAGCATTTTCCACTGGGGAACGGTATGAATAAGTGGCCAGATCGTTGAATCTGTAAAATAGAATCCGATTGCCCCCAGGCTCATTCCTAGCACCACCATCGGTTGAAGCCTTTCGATCCGGCGCTTAAAGAAGGTGCCGATGGTCATTTTATGCCAGCGGTCATCATAAGCATAACCGATCACAAAGCCAGATAACAGAAAGAAAAAGTCAACAGCCAGGTAGCCGTGGTTGACCAGAATATCCAGGTGTCCGGTTCCTAAGGGTTCTGTGAGGTGAAAGGTAACAACAATAATGGCTGCAACACCACGTAACCCATCCAGTATCGGGTAATGCGGTTTTGTAGAAAGGCTGTTGTTGTTCATTGATCTTGGATATGGAACCGCTTATAACTTGCTATTAATGGATTTGGAAAATTACATAAATAACCTGGCTGAGTTCGACCAGATCGTATCAAAATTCAGACAAATAGTCTCATTTTCATTCGTGATCCTGCCATTAATATAGCTTCCAAAATTGGAATTGATTTATACCGTTTCATGGATTTTCTGTCTATTGGTGATTCTTACGTTCTTTTTTATTTAAGAAGCAGTTTTTTATCATCTTTCTTAATTCAACGAAAAAAATGGTAAAATCGATCATGGGCATGAAAGGATAAGCATAAGCAAACCAGTACATATTAAGTGTCTCAATTTCTTCTGCTGGACCGGATATTGAATCATCAGAAGGTTTCTCGTTTTCCATAAGCTCAATGCTTTTATCAGGGTTTGTGATTTTCTGTTTCATAATAATTATATTATTTATACAGCAAAATTATTCATAATGACAGATCATATTTTTATATAATTAGCCTAATATTTATCATATTTGGCCATATGGAAATTCTTAAGCAACTTATAAATAGTGTTGACCAAAATCCTGATTCCATTTTGGTGATGCGGCAGCAAACAGAACAGCGTTTACCTTCACATCAACACAATAAAGCTCAGTTATTGTTGGTTTTTGGAGGAATTGCTTATTTGCAAACAGACGAAAAGGATTTCTATATTCCGTCCAATCATTATATCTGGATCCCGAAAAACTACCCCCATAACCTGATGTTTAATACGCAAGATCTGTATATCATAAATATTTATTTTCCGGGAGGAAGCTCAGGTGGATTTTATAATGAGCTGGGTATCTACCCCGTGAGTAAGCTTTTATTTGAAATGCTATCTTTTAGCGAAAAATGGCATGGTGATTATTTCAAAGGATCGTGGGAATTTGAGTTTTTAACAACACTGAGAAAAGTTTTACCTGAAGAAAATCTTAGAAAGTTTTCTATTCAACTTCCTACTACTGACGATCAGCGGCTCCAGGCTATTGTTGGTGAGCTTCGAAGTCGGCTGAATGAAAACCTTACCTTAGAAAGTATAGCCAAACAATGGGGTTTGAGCATAAGAAGTCTGACCCGGCTATTTCAGACAAAACTTCATATCACCTTTATTCAGTATGTAAAAATGCTGAGGATTATCCGGGCTATGGAATTGATTAAAGACAGCAATCTGAATATGACCGAAATCGCCTATGAGATAGGATATTCGAATATAGCTGCATTCAGTAATAATTTTCACCAATTGACAAATATGAGGCCTACCGAATTTAAAACAGTGTCAAGGGTTTAGAATCAAATACTATTTCTGGCTGTGTTTAACACAAAAAGCCCCACATTTATCGCAGCAAGTCAATGAAAGATCCAAGCATAATTATATATCAAACTGAAAATGGTACATGTGTCCTGCATAGGTGTTTCAAAATTCGGTTCACATTCTCTGTTAGTACAAAGTTCTGCACAAACTTCCCATAATAAATAAATGCCTTTTCCACTAATGTAGGCTATTAGTGGATATTACGGTTCGAATAGTGCCAGCTATTTCGGTCTGTTAGTGCCAGCTATTACGGTTTAAATGATGCCACTTTAGTGGTTTAGTTTTATCC
>NZ_JBEPPL010000033.1:0-10328 GCF_040547305.1 Pedobacter sp. UYP1
GGAACACTATCCTCAACAGCAATGCCCGTGCGTAAAACAGGGTAAGCTTCCAGCAAACGTAAAATACTGCTGTTCAGCAAAGCAACTTCCAGCGGCTCTTCCAGCCTGACAATCAAAGGAAGATTATGGTAAACAGGACTCCCCTGGTATAAATAATCTTTCTCAAACTCATCGATAAACCACATCCGGTTCTGGTGCTCAGAACATAAAACAAGCGCGGAAGGATCAACAACAGAAGATACTGAAGGAAATGCTGTGTAGTTATCGGTAAAACTCAGCTGAACCAGCGCATCAAGGCTCAATCCAGGATGTGCAATCAGCTCAGAGATCAGCCGCTCCAGCTGCTCTCCCAGTTCCACAATCGTTTCCCGGTTAAAAATATCACTGTTGTATTCGATATTGGCTATTATATCTCCTTGAACCTGTGTAAAATAAAAGGTCAGGTCATATTTACTCACTACATGCTCGACCCCCTGATAAGGGCTGACTTCCAAACCTTTCAGCTCAGGTTTAGTCCCTCCATCACTGAATAAGTCAATGTTCTGGAGCAAAACCATCACGTCAAAAAGCACGTTCTGGCTCTTTTCCCATTTCAGATCCAGCTCTTCGATGAGTTCATCAAAAGGATAGAGCTGATGGTCGAAACCATCAATACTGACCTGTTTGACCTGCGATAAAAGCGCTGAATAACTCTCATTCCCGGAAAAACGGGTACGAAGTGCCAGTGTATTGATATAAAAACCAATTTGCTTTTCCAGATCGATATGTGACCTGCCAGAAACAGGGGTACCAATAATAATATCATTTTTATCCGTGTAACGGTAAAGCAAAAGATTGACCACGGCCAGCAGGTCCATAAATAAGGTACTCCCCTGCGACTGTCCAATAGACTTTAAGCCGTCAGCCAAGGTTGCTGCAATCACCTTAGTCACCATCCCCCCGCGGTAACTCTTAGAAGACGGGCGCGCCCGGTCGGCAGGAAAAGACAGCACAGGAAGCTCCCCTGAAAACTGGTCCAGCCAGTACTGCCGTGCAGATCCCAACGAAGCCGCTCCCAGCTGCTCCTGCTGCCAGGCAGCAAAATCTTTATAATGAATCGGCAGTGGAACAAGTAAATGTTCTTTACCTAAAACATGGCTGTTGTAATATTCAAGCAATTCGGTGATCAGTACTCCCATAGACCAGCCATCACTGATAATGTGGTGAATCGTATAAGAAAAAATCCATTTCTGCGCACTCAGCTGATACAGACCAGCACGCAATAAAGGACCGCTGCTCAAATCAAATCCCTGGTTCACGTCAGCCTGGATCAGCTCACGAACTAAACGCTCCTGCGCCTGGGCATCCTGTAAATCAGTTAATGTAATACTAAAATTTGTACTCCCGGCAGGAGAAATGAATTGCTTCACTTCCCCGGATTCATCTTCCCGGAACACTGTCCGTAAAATCTCATGACGCGAGATTAACTCATTAAACGCATAATTCAGGGAAACAACTTGAAGATGACCTTCAAAAATATGGGTAAGTTGCATGTTCAGCGTAATATTAGCCTCTTCCTGCTGACTTAAAACCCATAAACGACGCTGAGGTGATGATAAAGGGTAATGAGAGTTTTCTTTTACTGGAGATATCGCAGTAAATAAATTTTTTCGATGCTGCTTGATCAGCAAAGCTTGTTGTTCCAGTACCGGAGTCATAAATAACTCTTTCAATATTACCTTCACATCAAATACCCTATGGATCATAGTGGACAAACGGGTAGCTTTTAAGCTATGTCCTCCTAAATCAAAAAAGTTATCATTTATTCCAATATGGTCTGTAACAAGAATTTCAGCCCATATTTTTGCTAATTTTCTTTCCGTTTCATTTCGGGGAGCAACATAAGTAATACCAGAATCTATACTGATTCCTTCTGTATAGGGTAATGCATTTCTGTCAATTTTACCACTTGCATTTAGTGGAAATTCATCCAATCGTATAAAATGATCAGGAAGCATATAAAAAGGCACTTTAGTACTCAAAAATGATCTGAGCGATGCAGTACTTAATAAATCACTGCCAATAAAATACGCAATCAGCTGAAGCTCTCCCGAAATGTTGTTCATTGTAATCACAATAACAGATTCAATATCCGGATGCGATTTCAAAGCAGCTTCTATTTCTCCGGGTTCTATACGGTATCCGCGAATTTTAACCTGATCATCCTGACGACCGGAGAAAAACAGGTTACCATCAGCAGACCAGCAGGCCAGATCACCTGTTTTATACAGCCTCTCTCCATCTTTAAAAGGATGAGGCACAAATTTAGCCGCTGTAAGTTCATCTTGGTTTAAATATCCTCTGGCCAAACTATCACCTGATATGCAAATTTCTCCTTTTACACCCGGAGGCACCAATTGCTGATAGCTATCCAACAGATATACCTGTGTATTGTATATTGGCTTCCCAATAGAAATATTGGGACAGGAACTATTGACTTCAAAACTGGTCGTTACAACTGTATTTTCAGTAGGACCATAATTATTAAATAACTGATAACTGGTTTGAGAAAAAGAATTTAATTTTTCTCCCCCAGCTAACAGTATACGTAAAGAAGCACACTCAATTTGAATAAACTGTTCTGCTATCTGCGTAGGTAAAAAACTAATAGTTATCTCATATTTAATATAATAACTGATAAGCGCTTTAACGTCTAACCTTATATCATGCGGAATGACATGAACACATGCTCCACTAAGTAAATAAGGGAAAAATTCCCAGACAGATGCATCAAATGCAACTCCTGCATAAAGAGTTGCATGATCTTCTGCAGTTACTGAAAAAGCATTAATATGCCAATAACATAAATTGACCAGCGCACTGTTTTCCACAAGGACTCCTTTAGGAAGTCCTGAAGATCCCGATGTATAAATCAGATAAACAAGATCATCAGGTTTATTAAAGAGAGTTTGATTATGCTGAGTGTATTCAGTTTGAACGGTTTTAAAATTTTCCAGGGCCGTGTCATCTAACAAAACTTTACACTGGCTATCAGCGATCATAAATGCGACCCTTTCTGCTGGATATTCCGGATCTATTGGTAAATAACCAGCACCGGATTTTAAGACACCAAGAATCGCAATAATAAGCCAGTCACTGCGTTCGGTTTTGATAGCGATCAGCTCATCAGGTTTGGTTCGAAAACGAGTGATCAGATAGTGAGCAAGTTGATTCGACTTTTCATTTAATTCCTTATAAGTCAACCCAATACCATCAAATATAATAGCATTATTATGCGGATTTTTCTCTACCTGCTGCTCAAATAGCTGAATAATAGTCTGATTCCGGGGATAATCGAAATTAGTCCGGTTAAAATCCACCAAAAGCTGGGTTTTATCTTTTTCATTCAGATAATCAAGCGTACTAACAGATTTTAGCGGATCTTTTAATATACAGCCCAGTAAACTTTCCAGATGAATACCCAATTGGCTGATCATATGATGATCATAGATATCAGTATTATAGGAGATATCAACATACATTCCATCTCCCTGAGGAATAAAATCGAATACAAGATCAAATTTACTGAACACATATTCATCCCAATTCTGATAATCACTGATCTTTAGCTTTCCGGAATTTCGCTGCTGATCATTCAGGCCAGCTGAATTGTCGCGTAATGTCACCATCACATCAAACAGCGCATTCCTGCTCATATCTCTTTGAATTTTCAGCTTATCAATCAACTCATTAAATGGATATTGCTGATGTTCATAGGCTCCCAATGCAACTGTTCTTACATTTGACAGTAAACTCTGGAAACTATCCTCCGCTTCAAACTGAGTCCTCAATGCCAAAGTATTGATATATAAACCAATTTGTTCTTCCAAATCAATATGTTCCCTGCCAGCTATCGGACTTCCTATAATGATATCCTTAAGATTAGTATATCTGTATAGTAAAGTGTAAACAAGCGCAAGCAGCCCCATAAATAATGTTGAATCCTGTGCTTCTGTTAATCTTCGCAGACCAGCAATCAATTGTGGATTGATTTGCTGACGGACCATTGATCCGTTATATGTTTTTACCGCAGGTCTAAACTTATCAGTTGTCAATTCAAAAACAGGTAATGTTCCTTCAAATTGTTTTAACCAATAAGATTGATGTTCTTTATAAATCTCATTATCAAGTTGCGCTGACTGCCATTCTGCATAATCTTTATACTGGATACGAAGTGCAGGTAATGGAGATGAAATTCCATTCTCAGCAGCCTCATATAACTTAATTAATTCTGAGATGAGTATTTTTATAGACCAACCATCACTGATAATATGGTGCATAACACAGGCAAATACCCACTGATGATCAGAAACTTGAAATAAACCAACTCTAAGTAAAGAATCTGATGTTAAATCAAAAGGAAGAAAACAAATTGTTTCCACACAGTTTCTTAATATTTTATCCCGATCCTCTTTCTCACGTAAATCCTGAAAGCTGATTTTAAATTCAACTTCTTCTACTGGCAAAATATATTGCAGAACTTCTCCATCTCCTTCTTCTTTAAAGGAAGTTCTGAGTATTTCATGGCGACTTATTAATTGTTTGAAAGCATTTTCAAGAGCAGAAAAATTCAATGAACCATCAAAAACCTGTACAGCCGGAATATTATATATTGCATTCCCCTCTTCTAATTGACTCAGCACCCACAATCTATGTTGAGCAGGTGATAAAGTATAAGCTGAATTTAATGGAACTGCTGGAATTAGTACCTCTGAAGACTCCTTAAAACGAGTTTGGTCGTTGCCTAATAGAAATTTGATAAGTGCATCTTTATGAATTCTTATCTGGCTGATGATATCTTGGTTAGGATTTTCATTATCAGTAAAGACTTTTAATTTCCCGTCAACCACTTCCAGCAGAATATTATGATCTTGTATATCTTTTAATAACTTTTTCATATTATAACCTGTTCTGAAAATTTCATAATAAGAATGCCTCTGTAAATCCACTCCCTGATCTTATAAAGAATTATACTATCCAGCTGGTTCAGAAAATCGTTAGTGGCTCTTGATTTAGAAATCCCGTAGGTTAGATCCTCTAATCTGCTCACAGGCAAAGACTGAATAAAATAACGGATCTCTCTGATTGCTTGTTCAATTGATTTAGCTTCACTGAAACAATACAATAAAATCTGTTTATCCTTTGACAGAAAAAATTCTGCCAGTTCAAGCTTACCATATGTTTGTATAAGATATTCAAAATCATCGGATGGAGTATCCAGATAATCGGTAAGGTATACGATTGGCCGACTCGAATCTTCATGAACACACCAATCCCATTTACTATGTAAAACCTTAACCGAACCGGATATCTCGAGAACCTGTTCCAATAACCAGGATAATGGTTTATTTAAATGGTTCATGATCCGGTCATGATAAGACTTCTCTTGTATATATAACTGAAATGATGATCGCTTTTCAGCGAAATAAAAGTCAGTTTTCTGCTTTTCAAGCTTAAACAGATCCAACAGATAAGGTCGGATAGATAATGGCAGACTATTTTGGCTCTCATGCTCTACAAAATCACTAAACTGCTGCAGAACAAGCGATAAATTATCAGATGATGCTTCAATATATGCTTTGAATACCTCATCATTCAAGTTTCTTATCCGCTGGATTGTTCTGGGATAATATTTGATAAGCAGATTTATTTTACATAAAGAAATGTCTGTATTCAGATCAATCGCAGGATAATTGATTAAAACAGGATTCAGCAAATGAGCAGCTTCTTTTTGAATTCCGGCCGCTTTCAGGCAAAAATAGATACTCCCCAGATTCCCATGCATCAGGCCACCATCAATATCGACAGGAACTGATTCAGGTGATAGTTTTTCAATAATACGCTCTATAATTTTTTCCCGGCCAGCAATTCCATCCTGTTGCGACAGCAAAAACATACCCAGTCCGGCAGCACCATTGTACAGACTTTTATTTGAAAAAACCTGATTGGCTCCCAATTCCTGCAAATAGTTATTTATTGATATAATTTTGTCATCTGCTAATCCATCTATGGTATTCATAATACCAATTGTTCCGTCTGCCCAAAAAGAATCAGTTTGAGGTTCCAGTAATTCAGAGTTATCATGGAGGGATTCCTGAATATAATCTGCTAATTGTTGTTGATTAAAAATGTCTTTTCTTCCATTCTCCCAGTTCCCGGATTTTTCTATTTCAGCAGAAGAAATGAAACGGTTGATTTCATTAATGAGCGATGATAACTTTTGATTTGAAGGGTGCTGGCAAAATTGTTCAAAGACAAATTTTATGCCTGCAGCACCATGCGCAAAACCACAAGAATCTTTTAAATTAACTTCTTCTTTATTACGCCATGAAATACCATTTGAAGAAATATTTGCTCCCGATATGATCTTAACAATAAACTCATTTATATATTCAAGCAGAAAATCAGCTTTTGAAAGTTGGTACAATTCTAAAAGTAGCAGTAAAGTCCCAGCCCGGCCATCATATAAATAATCGGTCGTATAAACTGAATTTAAATAGCCTTTATTCGCTTCAGCTATCAAACTCAGGGCATCCTTTATTAATTCTCCTTTTTTATCAATTGAATAACGTTGTATAAGTACGTATATAACTCCACCGCGGCCAGTGTAAAGCGAAAAATTATTCGATGGATTCCTTTTACAATAGGTTAATAAGTTATCAATTGCATCATCGACAAGATCCAGGTAAAATTTATCACCTGATTGCTGATATAATTCAATCAGAAACAGAATAATACCACTTACTCCCGAATCAATATTTTCAGGAGCGCCCCAATTCAAGACATTTGTATTGTTATGTGATGGAATAGTCCAATTGAGCATTCCTTTTTCTTTTCCACTCGTTTTAACAAGATAACTGGCATATTTATTAGCCAATTCTAATATTTGAGATTGCATTTCCACACTGATTTTCATGCTAACTGATTAAATTTGATTTGTTCTTACCAAGTTCATTATTCTATCATAATAAGTCGGATAATCAGCTTGTAACCGATATTCCAGTGCATCAATTACATGCCTGTCTCTTTTTAAAGCTCCAATTGCATGTATATATTTTGTTTTGTTCGGAATACCTGTAAAATCTGTAATATCACTCCAGTAAAACACGAAATCTGGGTTATAACAAGTCACGGCCTCTCCTTTTTCAATAGATAAAGCATAAAAAAGAACTTGTTCAAATACTGTATTTGACAATGAAACATCGATTTTATCAAGGCTCCGAATATTTTTATCGACAAATTCGAATGCCTTTGCTACGTAGTATTTAAAAAAATTGATGTTATTTCCGCCTAGAATACCAGCATTGATTGCAACTATACCATTGCTCTTAGCAACTGATATTTCTAATGATTCAGGCCAATAGCTGAAATTACTCATCATCTCATTATAGATTTTCTCATAATAAAGCTGATAGTAATCACCTTGTTCTTTATGCTGGCCAATTAAGGATGAGTTCTCCAGTTTCGTATCAAATTTTTCCCAGATATATACGTCGCCGTCCGCATGAATAAAGGGCTTGTTCTGTATACCGTATGCATATATTTTTCCTAAAGCATATAAGTTCTGATGATAACCATTCAGGTCATCTAAAACTACTTTAACTGAGGTATATGGCAGACCAAGTTGTTCAATCAGTAACTTATAACCAGCTTTATCGGTAACCAGTTCAACTTCATCGTAAAATTTCCTGAATTGTAAAGCACTTAATGCCCAGCTAAAATAATTATACTTTCGATCTGCCCAGCCACACTTATTTATGGCTGAAAAATCAGCATTTCCATTTTGTTGTCCTGGTTTAGACCATAAACTTTGAACTATTTTCATCATTTTATAAATTAATGCCTATGTCAATGGGTTATATTTCAATCTCTTTAAAACTATCTCTGGCCTGCTTCTTTATTTCCTGATTTAAAATAAAATCAATCTGACCACTGATACCTTCTATAGTGGGGTCTTCAAATATATTTTGAATGTTAAGCTGAAGGGCAAATACCATACTGATTCTGGATGTAAGCTGGACAACCTTCAGACTATGTCCACCGAGATCAAAAAAGTTATCTTTTATTCCGATTTTATCTTTATTTAACAATTCATTCCATATTTGAACTAATTTCTTTTCCGTTTCATTACGTGGTTCTGCGTATTCAACACCAGAATACATCCCCAAACCAACCGGATCCGGTAAAGCTTTCTTATCTATTTTCCCATTAGTCAATAATGGGAGCGCATCTACTTGTATATAGTGTACCGGTAACATATAAGCAGGTAAAATTTTACTTAAGTGTGCCCGTATATCGGTTATGTTCAACACATTCTTACTTACAACATAGGCAATGACTTCCTTTTCACCAGGAATAAAGGTTTTAGCGATAACAATACTTTCGTCAACGTCCGCATAGCTATATAATGCTGATTCAATTTCGCTTAACTCTATACGATAGCCATGTATTTTTACCTGATCATCTTTCCGGCCAAGGAATACAATATTTCCATCTGGTAACCATCTTCCTAAATCCCCTGTTTTATAAATCCTTTTCTCCGGTGAATATGGATGAGAGATGAATTTCTCAGCTGTTAGTTCTGGTTGATTCAAATAACCACGTGCCAGGCCATCTCCACTAATGCAGATTTCACCAATTCCTCCCAATGCTTGTAACTGGTTAACTTCATTTAATATATATATGGCAGTATTTGCTATAGGTTTGCCAATTAAAATCATGCCCTCACCTTTGATCAGATAAGATGTGCTATAAGTTGTATCTTCTGATGGGCCATAAAGATTTCTGATTTCTGTATTTACATAGTCCAGCTTATTTATATAATGGGATGGGATTGGCTCACCAGCCATGTTCAGGATCTTGATCCTGCTAAGATCAGTCTGGGTGCTTAATAATGCTCCAACAACACTCGGAACTGTATTTAGTAAAATCTTATCTTCTGCTATCAGATAAGTACCAATTGAAAGTGCATTGTGCAACAACCGTATTTTTTTCCCACTAATCAGTGTATAAAAAATCTCAAAGATTGATAAATCAAAACAGATCGAAGTTGTACCAAATACCACCTCATAATCACTATCCTTAAATTCATTTAAACACCAGTTGAGGAATGCGTTCACACTACGGTGCTCGATCATCACTCCTTTTGGTTTTCCTGTAGAACCTGAGGTATAAATTACGTAAGCCAGGTCTGATGGCTGAGCACCATCTTTCAAATTCTCCTGACTGTATTGATAACTGCTGTTTCTAAACGCTTCAAGATAATTCTCGTCTACCAGAACTTTACACTGACTATCGGATAACATGTAGCCTTTACGGTCCTGGGGATAAGCTGGGTCTATAGGTACATAAGCTGCTCCGGATTTCAAAATACCCAGCATTACAATGATGAGCCATTCACTTCGCTCTAAACAAATACCGATCAGTTCATCCGCGTGAATATGCTCATGTTCACGCAAATAATTCCCAAATTTATTGGATAACTCATTCAGTTCATGATAACTTAATGTATTTTCCAGGAAAGCGACAGCAATAGTATCAGGATTAAGAATAACCTGCTTTTCAAATAAATTAATAACCGTCTGATCTTTCCGATAAGCCGTATCAGTAGCATTAAAACTAAACAACAATTCTTCCGTTTCCTGTTCATTCAGGTAAGCTAATTTCCTTATCGGAACTGAAGGAGCGGAAGTCAGTGCAGACAATAATTGTTCAAAATGAACAGCCAGCTGATTTATCGTCCGCTCTTCATAAATATCATTATTGTATTCTATATCAAGCAGAATGGTATCCGCACTTTCCATAAAATTAAAAGTCAGATCAAACTTACTTGAACTGCGTTCACCATCTTTATAATGGCTGATCATTAAATCACCAGCATGCTGTTCAGCATTATAATTACCCTGATTATTGTCCAGTACAACCATAATATCAAACAAAGCGCTCCTGCTTAAATCACGCTGCAGATTCAATTCGTCAATCAACTGATCAAAAGGGTAACTCTGATGCTCATAAGCACCAAGAGTGATTTCCTTTACCTTTTGCAATAACTCATGATAATTATCTTCTCCTGTAAAACGGGTTCTTAAAGCAAGTGTATTTACATAAAAACCAATCTGGTCTTCCAGATCAATATGTTCTCTGCCAGCAACAGGACTACCTATAATAATATCCTCCTGACCACTGTAACGGTACAACAATGCATTTACCGCTGCCAGAAGTCCCATGAACAAGGTTACCCCCTGTTGTTGCAAAATGACATGGAAACGACTGAATAAATCTTGATCCAG
>NZ_JBEPPL010000034.1:0-10035 GCF_040547305.1 Pedobacter sp. UYP1
GGATAAAACTAAACCACTAAAGTGGCATCATTTAAACCGTAATAGCTGGCACTAACAGACCGAAATAGCTGGCACTATTCGAACCGTAATATCCAGCTTCGGTCATCTTCTTCGGCCTGCAACAGCATTTCCATGCCTTCAGTGAAGGAAAGTTCATGGTGCTTTCTGGTTTCCATTAATGCCTGCCAGCTACGGCCCATGCCATGCAGACGCAATTGTCTAAGTTGTGTTTCTATGTTCATTTTTTAGAATTGGATAGTGGTTTGTGTATAATATTCTTTACCCCGGATGTTTCCATGTACAGGTAAGGATTGTTCTTTTGCGGGATGATCCTGATGATCTTCCATGTTATTTTGCAGGATTCGCCCTACAAAACGATAAGAGAAGTTGCGGTTCAATAGCCAGTTCACAGGCTTTGGCAAAGGCCGCGGCAGGTGCCTTTTTCTGTAGACGTAGCAAGCCATCACATGTTCGGTATAATTGTTCAGGGTGCCGCGGCTGCTCGAAAAGAAGCTGTACAAGCAGGTGTAATTCAGCGGATTTATCCTTTGCTTTTTCTATATAATAGGTAGGACTTCTATCCATGTAATGACGATGATGGGAGTTCAAGTGTTCTTTAATAGTCGTATATCCGGCGGGCTGGTAGCTCCTGATATGAACTGCAACCTGTTTGCCAGAAGCATAGATATAGACCATAGAACGCGTGTAAATCACTTTTACACGGCCACCAACGTAGGTAAAAGGTACACTGTAATAATGCTTATCCCTGCCAATATAGATGTGGTTATTGTTAGCTACTTTTGGCTCACAATAATACTTCAGTTCAAAAGTGGTTTCGGGCAACGGACAAAGCAAATGCTTCTCAGCAGCCAGAAACCGTTCTTCCCTGCACCATGGCTTTTGCTGCATCCTGGTTTGGTTATGTATCTTTATTTTCCCCTTAATAGCCTCGTTCAGTGCATCCAGAGAAAAGAATTGCCGGTTGCGTAATCGTGCATAGACCCGGTTGTAGATCAGTTTGACCTGGTTCTCAACCAAAGCCTTATCCCGAGGTTTTCGCGGTCTTGTGGGAACAACTGTAATATTATAATGATTGGCAAAGTCTTCCAATGAACGGTTCACATCTGGCTCATAACGGTCTGCTTTGATAATAGCTGATTTCAAGTTATCAGGAACTAGTATTTTAGGCGTTCCGCCAATATGCTGAAGGCAGCAGCCCAATGCATGAAGGAAGTCGGCAATTCGCTGGCTGGGAACTGCCATTGCAAAGCTGTAATCGGAAAAAGGAAGGCAGGCTACAAATACCTGACAGGCAACCACCTCACCGGTAGAATGATCAATATAATGAAGGGGCTTCCCTGCAAAGTCTACGAATAGTTTATCGGCTGGCTGATGATCCAGTTTCATTCCCGGCCGGCGGGCCCGCAATTGCTGCTGCAAATGAAAGCAGAACTGCGAATAACTGTAACCTTGCTGATAATCGATGATATACTCTTCCCAAAGCAGTTTTCTGGTTACACCAACCAGTCCCAATTGCTTCCTGTAGCTTTCCAGATGAGCGCTCAAATGTTCAAACCTGGGATCTTTATAAGCGGGATTACCCGCATGGAATTTACTTTCTAATACTGGATCTTCAAGAGCTAATAACTCAGCTACAGCAAGTTTGCCGGTGGCTAACTTGATCAAATAAGACTTTACTGTATTCTTGCTGATACCTAGAATGCGGGCAATACTTTTAATGGAATCTCCCTGCTTATGCAGGCGTAATAGTTGTTTGATCTGACTCATTGCTTTTGCTTTTCCAGCCATCAGCACTCGGATTAAGTGAAAGAATATTCACCTAAATAAACCAAAATCAAATCAATCAAGGGGTCAGTATGCTCCGGAATAACACGGCCCTAGCTCAAATTAGAGGGGTCAACATGCTCCGGTACGACCAGTTGTTCAATAATAAGGGGGTCAGTATGCGCCGGAATGACAGGGTTTGCAAATCTGCTAGCCTAAATCAACTCATTCTTTATGCACATTTTAGTGGGGTCAGCATCGTCCAGAATATCCATTAACGAAGTCAATGATGATCTCGGTATAATGAGTAGATCGACCTTTCGAAATAAGATATATACAAGTGGATTTTCTGAGAATACCTTGCTATATACAGTCTTAAATAAGATTTTCGAAGTATCGACCGCTCGATTAGAAGGCAGTAAAGTGGAGGCAGAAGACCCACATTTTGGCGGTTCAGATTATCTTTCATCTGCATTTGGACATTTATTCATTTTTGAATCGAAAGATATCTTAATTAGAAAAGAAGTCAAGGAACAACTCATAGTACCGGAGTTGAGGAATGAGTTGCGTTTAAAATTTTACAAGGACGGAAATAGCGATAAGGCTGTTTTACAACTTGCTAAAAATATTAAAAAAATTTTAGAAGGGAAGTATGAACGTTTTGGGTTTGTACCCGGTAAATATCATATGATTTACCCAATCATAGTGGTACATTCAGATACTTTTAATACTCCGGCTTTAAATCACCTCCTTATAAAATGGTTCAAAGAAGCCTGCACTGAAGCCGGACTTACAAAAGAACAATTATATAAATTAAGGCCTGTGGTACTTATTGATATAACTACGCTTACTTATTTTCATGAATACTTATCTAAAAAAGCAACTAATCTCAATAACCTAATTGACAGGTATCTTAATTATACTAAACTTAAATACGATGATGGTGGAATACCACGATTAAAGTCAATGGAACAAATGATTCCATTTTCTGCATTTGTAAACCATTACCTAAGAAGTGTAAGACGGGTTAGAACGTCTCGATGGTTGATTGAAACAATTCATCCTGTAATTTTATAGAGGAGTGTAATTCAGACTACAACTCCTCCACTTCGTCTGAATCGATTAGATTGTTAATATAGAAATTTATCGGATGGTTAGTCTTTGCATAAAATTCATCATGTAAATCCCGGGTCAGTTTCGACAGAATCTGGTTTTGAAAATTCTTTTCAAAAAAAGGAGTTTTTAATTTCTTTTCATACCATCGGACATAGGCTTTCTGTGAACGTTTTAAATCAAAAGGCAGGAGTTGGATCATTTTTCTTACACTTGACATCGCACCGTTCATATTTTTGATATCCTCAATTGCCTCATCTGCTCTATCCTTGTAATATTTGTCAGAGTATAGTGTCTTCAACTGAAAGACATTTATATTTCCATGTTTATGCGTATCATCATAAGAAGGGACATCACCCAAAACGCGTTTTATTTTCTCAAGTGAAATATCCAGGCTCAGGACAAGATCAATGTCTCTGACTGTATTTGGAGGGTCAATTATCGCCTTAAAACGTACATGCTTACCAAAACCTTCTTCGTAGGGGTTTAAATGGTAATCATGTTTGAATTCAGTGCTATTCTTATTGGTAGAATTGCAATCTGTATCACTAGGTACTAAGTTATACAAACAAAACGCTAAAATTGGGTGCCTACTTTCGTCAAAAAAATGATCTAGAGATGCAGTTTTAGCATACTTAGTAGTGGAGGCAATTGGCTTAATTACGACCATGTTACAGTATGGACACGCAATTAACGGAAGATGATTGCGATAAAAATTTTTTACGATGTCCCAAAACGGATTACTTTTCTTGTAGAAAATAAGCTCGAGAACTCGCTTATTAAACGGGTCATTTATTTGAAATTTCCAAGCTAAATACCTTTCAGCTCTAATCAAATCCTGAGGAGCACAAATCAATAGTGAATTCAACCAAATTCCATTTTGAGCTAGTAATGACACCAGTAGTTTTCTTAGTTTAGTAAAATTAACAGCAGCTAGTTTTACTGAACGTAGTCTGAAATTTGCGACTGTGGTCACATAATCTGCGGCATCGTAATCCTTCTTGATTAAAAATTGTTCCCCATCAATGACTTTTGTCAAATGTCTAGTGTAGTTTTTCACCCTTTTCTGGTCTAAACTGTGCATATTAATTGCACTGCCTTCCAGATGAGAAATTGCCGTTTGCAGCCAATTTAGCATATTGAAGAGCTCATCCTTTAACTCCTTCAAGTAACTATCTTCGAATTTTTCTTGATCTTCTATCTGAATCTTAACCATCGTAACCGTCCATGAACTCCTGAATATTTGCCTTTAAATAATCATCACCAATCATGGCAACTAGTTGCCGATCTGATTCACTAACTACCTGGTGCTCTTTGATTCCATTGATTACTGCTACTATCTTTCCGTCAGCAAAATCTCCCATATGCGAATCACTCAAAAAGAAACTGTCAGTCAGGATTTCATTAATATTGCCTCCAAAGGTTTGAATATCGCTTTGCACAGCCTCTGTCCTACCACTTTCTTCATTGACCTTCATCAGCATTAAATTTTCTTTGGGAATATCCGACAATATAAATGGTGAATGTGTAAGCAAAATAATATTAAGTGCTTTGATACCTCTGCTCTCGTTCAAAGACATCTGATTGATGGCAGCCAAGAGGTCACTTACAAATCGTTTCTGGAGTTCAGGATGGTAGTACAATTCAATTTCATCTAAAATAATATTAATATTCTCGTATTTCACACGATTCACACTGCTCATATGGACTGAAGCCAGGTTATTGAGGTGATAAATCACCGTCTGGATCGCATGGATGGAATGAAGCTCTCCTGAACTCAACCGAGACATCGGATACGGGACATTAGATCCGTTGGCAAAATTAAATTCAATTGAAAAAATAGAAGGTGGGAGTAAATTCGGTACATCATAAGCAGCCGGCACTTCCATCCAATGCAATAACTCGTCAACTGAATATTCCCAACTTGTCTGGCCATTATCCTCTTGAAACAAACCACCGACCGAATCGTCAATTTTCATTTTTAAAAAGTTTACTGCCTGTCTAAGTTTGAAAGCGATATGACTCTCTTCATGAAGTATAAGATTTAAAAAAACGTTATTTCTGCCATCATTCATTTCCTCCCCAAAGTGGTAGCCACCTTCGAATCCCTCATATGTCTTAGAAATTTTGACGATTTTAGCGTAAATGTAATTCAGAGTTGGCTGGATCATCTTCGATTCCGTCGGAAACATTTTGTATTCATCCTCTGGGTAGAGCACCCTCAATAGGTCAAGCGCTAGATTTGCAGCATCAGCCTTTCCAGTGACACTTTTATTAGTGATTTCTAATTGTTTTTTTATCTTACGTTCATTTAGTGTGAATGTCACCGAATGGATAGTATGCTTTTGTGCAACCTTGTAAAATTGGCGATCCTTACGTCGACTACTTCGCTGTATCATAATATTGGAAAGGAGCCTTGCCTGTGCCCGATCCATTTCATCATTGATGGAGAAATCACCTTCATCACGCATCGGGCTAAGTACAATAGGTGTCTTATACCCGTCATTCTTGTGAAAAAGCGTGTTAATCCAATTGCCCATATGAGTTGAATTCCATGCGTAATGCGAGTAATTCACGGCGATGGTATAAAAAAACAAGTCAGCAATATTCTTTTGACTAATAGGTATTGGTTCAGAAAATAAAATGTCATCCGGTGAATTTTTCACTCTTCTCACTGCGTCGGCGGAAGAATCCCCCCCTATCTTCAAAACAAATATGGAATCGTCAAATGAAAAGTAAATTTCTGCTTTTAATTGCAGCTCGATTTCTTTTTTATCACTTTGAAACGTGTTATCCGGAATTTTTCCATTTTCCGAATCCACTGTTTCCAACAAAGGTTTCATTACACCGGATTCAATAGAAAAAAGATAGACGGCAGCGAAAAGGATTTCAATCAAACTGCTTTTACCTGCACCATTTTTTCCGGCAACCGCGCAGACACTAATCTCTAAAGGACTGTCGTCAGCAGTTGAGACTTTATACAGGTCTACAGGAAATTCTCGTTTTATTGAAACATAGCCCACTTCGCTTCCCCCCATCAGAGGTTTACCTTTCGAATCAAATAAATCGTAGCCAGTGTAAAAAGAATACACATGGCCTGTAGTGAGGTTTTTCAAGAACCTGTTATCGCACCCAACTAACGGTCGGATTGCGATAAGTTTAAAATCGTTCATATTAAAAATTAGCCTATAATTTACTATAATATATCACCTTACGTTGAATACATTATACTGTTTAAAAATTCGGTCATCTCTTGGGAGGTTTTCTCTACCTGTGATTTTAATTGATTCAATTCCTTCTGATCGACTAAAAATCCTTTATTGATAAAAGCCTGATATGCGTCAAAACTCGCATTATATTCAGTCAAATGTTGGGTAAATAATGCTTCCAAATTTCCCACTAGATCATTTTGTTTGGTAAAGAATTGTAAACCTTTACATTTATCAACAGGCATAATCACAGAAATATCAGCAATACTGCCAATCTCAAAGACGCTAGTTTCTTCTTTATTATTTTGATAAGCCAGCCGATATTCATTTTGATATTTATATCGCAATGGTTTTTCGAAATACTCTTTCCTACCATTCAGTACATTAGCATCAATGTACCTTACTCCGTTCCTATGGAAGTTTTTAACTGCATGTGGGATTATCCTTTCTACCCTGGCGATAAATTCATGAGGTTTGAATATTATTAGCATGTGCGTACCGAACCCTGTCATTTCCAGAGACAATTGATGATTCTGATCCTTAAGCTCTTGTTCACTGATCACCGAGTATAAGCAAAAAATATTTGCAAAGAATTCAGTATTGACATAGGTTGATCTAAAAGTTCCATCTGGCAACCTAGTCATGGTGATATGAACATCATGGAATTCCCTTGTTAAATCCATCGTAGCACCTATTCCATACGTTTGTTTATAGATGTTTTCATACTGGTCACCTCTTCCAATCGATGGGTCACATCCAGCAAAAAATTGCAACGTATTAAAAAACAGTTTTCCATTTTGAAGGGCTTTCATATGCTCCTCAGTACCGTATTTTATAAAAGCCAGAACTGGTCTACTTGGTTGAATTAAATTCATGTCTTATGTTGATAAAATTTGGATTGCATTATTGATTCTTCAATAATGGTTTAACAAAGTGTGTTTTTTTGCAAACTATCAATGGCCTTATCTTTAGTATTGACTTCATTGCTTAACCCGATTTTTTCACTATCAAAACGATTGATCCCAAAATACATACCTACGCCGGTTTAAAAATACTCAATGGTATCAAATACCAGATCCTGATTTGGGAAATGATCTATATTGTGATAGTAATTCAGGTCATAAGAATATTGACATTGTTCAGCTTCGTTTGTATTGATTGTGTCCATACTAAATGTGTATTCGTTTGTTGGTTTCAAATTCTGAACAATGTATAAAAAAGCAGAGACAAGTAAAACGTCACTGGAAATATCATTGTACAGCGGCACTTGCATAATTAGTCCTAAAGCTAACAGATTTGTTTACTTTTAAAGCAGATTAACAGTAGCATAATTATGCAGAAACCAAATATCACACGTACGCTTGGGCAAATCCATTTCGAAGACCTTGAACCCCATAGATTTGAAGACCTTGTGCGGCAGCTAATTTATGACTATAAAGACTGGCAGAGTATTGAAGCTACAGGTCGTGGAGGTGCAGATGACGGGTATGACATCCGAGCCTATGAAAAACATGTGGAGATACTACAAAATAGCGACGACGAAATTACTGAGCCGTTACCACCAATGGAAGGCCGACGCTGGATGATCCAGTGCAAGCGCGAGAAAGAGATTGGTGCCGCAAAGGTAAAAAAGATTATTGATGAAGGTGTAAACCCAGCCGACGCTCCGTACGGCTATATATTGGCAGCCTCTGCTAATATATCTAAAAAGACCTATGACGCATTTCGTGATACATTACGTGCTGCCGGAGTAATGGAATTCTATTTATGGGGAAAGGCAGAACTCGAAGATCTGCTACTACTACCAAAAAATGACAGAATCTTATTCACTTTCTTTGGCATCTCACTAGTCACCAAACGCCAATCTAAAACAGCCGAACTTCGATCGAGAATTACTGTTAAGAACAAGCTCATTGGTTTGCTCGGAAGTAATGCTATCTTTCATAATGATGTCTTGATAAGAGATTTAAATGACGAATTTTACCCTTTCGACGAATTGAATCCGGATTTCTCCAACAAGCCGGGCTGGAAGAAATATACAGCATTTGAACACCATCCTTTGGGAATTTGGTGTCATGTTCATGAATATTTTGGATACATAGATCTTGAAAAGAAGGAATATGACTATGTTGCCATACACGATTTTGTAATCGACAATGACCAAAACGATGAACTCACAACAAAAAGACACCAATTGCAAATGTCAATAAGGAAGCATTGGGAACTGCTACCCAAGCACAAACAGGTACACATCAAGACTGAGGGCTTACTTAAATTCGAGGATATCGTGCTAATCGACCCTAAAGGCGACACCAAGTATGAAATACCACATCTTTTTATAGATTACCAGGGAAAAACTAGTCCTTTCTATAGACTAGTTGACGTAGTTGATCTTTTAAGTGAGGAGCTAGTACTTAAGGATTTTAGACGGATTAAATATTTTAAAGATCAATTCGAGAAACTGGAGATTGGTAAGATACATACAGATCTGAATATTGATATCGCTCAAACAACCGTCGAGGAATATGCTAAGCATAACTCCGTTCCGGCCTTATATAGCCTCGACAGCAAATATGCCCAATTGAATAGTAAAGATGTCATCTTATTGCCAGCTGAATCAGATGAAGGACGTACATACTGGATGGTAACGGCAATTTACACCTGCAAGTTAAGCGAGCATCTCGCAAATCACCCTCATTTGTATCATCTGAAAAATACCGTCGAATCACAGCTTAAGAAAAATATTACAGATCAAAAAAAAATTAACGTATATGAGATAAAAAGGTTTTATGACTAGGAACTAAAATCTGAGGACGATTAACACAGCGTTAGTACTACTTACGTTTTTTTTAACCTGCATCCAGAAATAGAATTGAACCGAGTATATTTAATCCTTAAAAGTTTGCTTTTTTTCAGATAAAAAGCTATATTAGTCTATAGTTCATTGATAATCAACGACAAAAAAGGTCATTAGGGCGTTAAATCAAGGCAATACATATTTAATAATATGTGCCCTATTCGGCTCCCTGAATTGATTTTTATTTGATAAACGATTACAAATCAATATTTTAAGAGTTGGGTTAAGCATCCTGCCACCCCGACTCTAAAAAAAGAGATCATTTGATCTCTTTTTTTATGGAATAAACTCTGTTAAACGCTCAATATATTTCCTCAATTGCAGGCAGACTTGACTGCAAGTTTTTCGGTAATGATCTTGTTAACTCGAATTCAGAAATGCCAATAGGTGTATTCATGTCTCTCAAAGTATATTCAGCCATAACTTTGGATCAAGTCATAAACTTGTGGATCAGGGATTAAATTTCAAGTTTTGGTTTGATATTTTTTGAGTTCAAAGCAGCTGGTTACGATTCTTTAATAAGCTGATTACTTCCTGATTTCATAGTTCAATTTATCATTATTAAACGCTCCTGATTACTTTAATCAGAGATCGGCCAACCCTTCGGCGGAATTCTTAGGGGGAGGAAAGATCCTGATTTTTCCAGGCTTGCTACTTTTACGAAAGTTCTCTGCTGCCTTTCGGTTTCCATTGATTGTTTCATTGTGCCCCTTACAGAACTTTTGAAACAACCTGTACTCCAAACTGCTGCTTTAAAAATGAAACCGCCCAGGATTCCCTTTGAAAATTTACCCGTTAAACTTCTCATAATAAATAAATGCCTTTCCACCAATGTAGGCTATTAGCATTAAAGATTATCCTGATGCGTAAAAAATGTCCGTAATTGTCCGCAGCTGTCTGCAATTGTCCGCAGTTGTCCGTGGGTTAGTTAAAGGGGAAATTATAATTCCATTAATCTTCATCCGGTTATGATCTAGTTGTGCCTGAGTGGTGGTCGGGGTGAAAGCAGGTTGTAAACAGGCTTTAAGCATAGCAACTCTAAGTCATTTCAACTAGTTGTTTTGACCTGGA
>NZ_JBEPPL010000035.1:0-7387 GCF_040547305.1 Pedobacter sp. UYP1
TGGGAACAGGAAAACCTGGGACTGGGATCTGGTTATTCGCTGGAGGTGGTTACTGTTACAGAAGGCTTTGAATTTGAGGCTTATTGTAACCAGGTACAAGCTGGTTTTGACTTGTCATCGGGGCCGCTGTTTAAAGCGGTGTTGTTCCGTGATGCTGCAGGCAGGGGTGACCGCTTGCTGCTGGTTTGCCATCATTTGGTTATTGACGGGGTATCATGGCGTATTTTATTTGAAGACCTGTCCATTTTATACGGACAATATCGTTCGGGTATTCCCCTGGTATTGCCGGAGAAGACCGATTCTTTTCTTTACTGGCAACATCAGCTTAGTGTATATGCAAACAGTGCTTTACTTGAAAAGGAGCTGGCTTACTGGAAAGGGATATCGGAATCGGGGTATGGAGTGCTTTCAGCTGATTATGCCGGCGGGAGCAACAGGATGCAGGATGCAGTTTCGGCTTCCTTCATCCTGGATGAGGAGCTGACCAACCGTTTACTGACAGGTTGTTACCAGGCTTACCAGACCGATACCAATGATATATTATTAACCAGTCTGGGTCTGGCACTGAAAGAAGTCTTCGGGCTGGAGAAAGTGCTGATCAACCTGGAAGGGCATGGCCGTGAGGATATTGGCGCTGATACGGATGTGAGCCGTACGGTAGGATGGTTCACCACGATGTATCCTGTGCTTGTTGATCTGGAAGGGCAGGATGAGCTGGTTTCCGGTCTGATTGCAGTGAAGGAGAACCTGCACCGTGTTCCCAATAAGGGAATCGGTTATGGGGTGCTGGCAGGGACCGGTGGAACTGGTTTTACTGCTGTCCATCCGGATATAACGTTCAATTATCTCGGTGATTTCGGTTCAGGCGTGTCCGGTGCAGACGGGGAGGAACTGTTTAGCTTTAGCAGTGAAGCCCATGGAGCGGAAGCTGGCGGGGAGATGGACCGCTGGGAGATGCTGAGTATATCTGTTATGGTTGCACAGGGACGTTTACGTGTCTCGTTAAGCTATAGTTCGGCTCAGTATGCTTCCTCACGAATTGAAAAGTTGTTAGCTGCTTATGAATATCATTTGCATAGTCTGATAGATTTCTTATCCACAGCACAGCAGGTACACCTGACCCCTGTAGATTTGACTTACAAAGACCTTACAATAGCCCAGGTTAAATCGCTGGGTAATGGATTATCAGATGTTTATCCGTTAAGTCCTTTACAGGAAGGCTTATATTATTACTGGTTGAGTAATCCTATGTCATCAGCCTATTTTGAGCAGATAAGTTACCGTATACAAGGTAAGCTGGATCTGGCTCAGCTGTCACTGGCTTACCAGGAACTGGTTTCCCGTCATGCTGTTCTGCGCACTTACTTTAGCCATGAGCTGGCTGATATTCCGGTTCAGGTAGTAAGCCGGGAGCTTAGTTCGCTGGTTTATATTGATTTATCAGCAGCAGCAACAGCAGCAACAACAACAACAGCAGCAGAAAAAGGAGAAGCGGATGCCGTTGAGGCCTTTAAGTTGGCAGACCGTTCCCGTGGTTTTGACCTGCATTCAGGTTCTCAGATGCGTTTAACGGTTTTGGACCTGAGCGATGATACTTATGAATTTATCTGGAGTTTTCATCATATCTTAATGGATGGATGGTGTGTAGGCCTTCTGACTAAGGAGTTTTTCCAAATATACGAAGGTTATTTGTCAGGCAAACCGGCAACCTTAGCAGCTGTGTATCCTTACGTTGATTATATCAAATGGTTAATGAGACTAGATCAAACAGCTTCTCTAAGCTATTGGACTGAATATTTATCAGGCTATGGAACTATTGTGAGTTTACCTAAAAAGCATCAGGAAGTAGGGGATTATCTGCGCAAACAGAAGTCTATAAGGTTAGAGGGTAATTTAAGAACAGCGACAACAGCTCTATGTGCTGATTTAGGAATTACTGAAAATACGCTGATCCAAACCGCCTGGGGAATCTTGCTAGGTAGTTACAACAACACGGGTGACGTGGTTTTTGGAGCCGTGGTTTCCGGTCGTCCAGCTGAGGTAACTGGTATAGAAGAGATGATCGGACTGTTTATCAATAATATTCCTGTAAGGTTGAATTTTAAGGAAGCAGATTCCATAGCGTTTTTATTAAAGTCAGTTCAGCAGGATACTATACGCAGTATAGATCATCATTATATACAACTTGCCCAAGTTCAGTCGCTGAGCGAATTGGGAAGAGAGCTTTTTGACCATATTCTTGTTTTTGAGAATTATCCTGTACAGGAACTGGTCTCCCGGGAAATCACAGCAGAGGATAATGATTTATCGCTACTTTCCTCAGAGTTATTCGAACAGACTGGGTATGATTTAATGGTGATGATCATTCCCGGAGAAACATTGGAGATACGGTTTGAATACAATGAGAATGTTTACGAAGCGGCTACGCTTTCCAGGTTAGCAGATCATCTTTTACAATTGCTGGAATGCATGGTAGCGAATCCGTCATTACGAATTGCTGAGCTGGATTATTTAAATATAACAGAGAAATTTCAATTGCTTGAAGTGTTCAACGATACATCAATACCTTATCCTCGGGATAAGACTTTGGTTGATTTGTTTGAGGAGCAGGTTATTACATCAGCAAACAAAACAGCACTTGTTTTTGAAGACCAGGAGCTAAGCTATATAACGCTAAACAGTTTGGCCAATCAGCTGGGAAATTATCTGCGTTCTAACTATAAGATAAAGCCAGATGAACTGATCGGAATCTGTCTGGAAAGGAGCGAGTGGATGGTGATTGCAATCCTGGGCGCCTTGAAATCTGGTGGTGCTTATGTTCCTGTTGATCCAGGGTATCCGCAGGAACGTATTGATTATATGCTAGCTGACAGCAATTGCAAAGTAGTGATTGACGAGGCAGAGCTATTAAAATTCCGGAGTTCATTAGCACAATATAGTACTGATAATTTGAAACCAGTAAACACTGCTGAAGATCTTGCTTACGTGATTTATACATCTGGATCAACAGGCAAGCCTAAAGGAGTAATGATTGAACAGCAAAGTGTCGTTCGGTTGGTGAAATCCACTAACTATGTGAAGTTCGATGATCAGCAGATTCTATTATCCACAGGGGCAATCTCATTCGATGCTACGACTTTTGAGTATTGGGGAATGTTGTTAAATGGTGGTTTGTTAATTATATGCAGTCAGGAGGTTTTATTAGATGTAACACTACTGAGTCAGGAAATTGAAAAAAGAAAAGTGAATATAATATGGTTTACTGCCGGGTGGTTAAACCAACTGGTAGATCACGAGATATCCATATTTAAAAATTTAAAAACGTTATTGGCCGGAGGAGACAAATTGTCTTCTGCCCATATTAATCGTCTGCATCATTACTATCCTGCACTGAAAATCATAAATGGTTATGGGCCTACAGAAAATACTACATTTTCTTTAACCTATGAAATTGTACCTCTGTCAGGAAGTATCCCAATTGGAAAACCAATAAATAATAGTACAGCATATATTATAAATAATACAGCGAAGCTATGTCCGGTTGGAGTGGTTGGAGAAATCTGCCTGAGTGGAGATGGTTTAGCACGCGGTTATTTAAATAATCCTGAATTAACAGCAGTGAAATTTATTGCTAATCCTTTTAAACCTGGGAAAAGAATGTATAGCACCGGCGATTTGGGGAGGTGGCTTCCGGACGGAAATATAGAGTTCTTAGGTAGAAAAGATGACCAGGTGAAAATCAGGGGATATAGAATTGAATTGGGGGAAATTGAAGCTGCTATGCAAAGTTCTATCAATATTGAAGAGGTGGTCGTCACTGCAAGAAACATTTTGGGAAGAGAAAAGGAAATAGTTGCTTATTTCACAAGTAAGCAAGATTTGGATACTACTGATCTGGGATCATATTTAAGTGAGATTTTACCAGCTTACATGTTACCTGCATATTATATACAGGTCGGAACGTTTTCTTTAACTTCTAACGGAAAGATAGACAAAAATGTATTGCCGGATCCTGAAGGACTCGCTTTAAAATCTACTCATGAGTATGTACCTGCAAGAAATGAAACTGAAGCAGAATTGGTGAAAATTTGGGAGGAACTGTTGGAGAGGGAACATATAGGAGTAAAAGACTTTTTCTTCGAGTTAGGAGGACACAGTCTGAAGGCCTCTCGTTTAACAAGCATGATATATAAAAAATATGAAGTTAGGGTGAGTATAAAAGTTATACTATCAAATACAACAGTTGAGGCATTAAGTGATATTATAAGAGTCGCTAAATGGGTCGGACAAAAAGAAAATTCCACAAAAGGAAATAGAAATATTATTGAAATATGAGAAATATAATTAAACTGATTTTAGAGTTAGCTGATCTTAATGTTAATATTTATTTGGAGGAAGGTAAATTGAAAATTGATTCTCCGGATGATCTTGTACTCGATGATTTTTTACCTAGGATCAAATTACATAAGGAAGAACTGATTCAATACTTATCTACTTATAAACCTGATTCGGATGTTATTGAAATCCCGATAATAGAAACTCAGGAAACCTACCCATTATCTTCTTCCCAATACCGGCTTTGGATACTGAGTCAGTTTACTGAAAGCAGTATTGCTTACAATATGCCTGGTGTGTTTGTTTTTGAAGGGGTGCTTGATGAGGCCGCATTTTCCTATGCTTTTGCGAGCCTGATTGAGCGACATGAGATTTTAAGGACAGTTTTTACCGAGACTTCAAATGGTGAGGTGCGGCAACAGGTTAAGACTCCTGAAGCCCTGGGTTTTAAGGTAGGTTACCAGGATTTGAGTGGAGCAGAGCCGCAGGCTGTTGTTCTGGAAAGCTTGATCAATACGAGTTTGCTTGAAATATTTGACCTTTCTGCCGGTCCTTTGCTTCGTGCAAATGTTTACCGTTTGGGTAATGGAGAATGTGTTTTCAGTTATGTGATGCACCATATTATCAGTGATGGGTGGTCGATGGGTGTGCTGATCAAAGAATTATTGTTGCTGTACAATTCCTATGTTCAGGGAGCAGTTTCGCCTTTGCTCCCTTTGCGAATTCAATATAAAGATTATGCTGCCTGGCAGCAGGGTCAGTTAACAGGAGCGGGTTTGAAAGATCACCAGCAGTACTGGCTGGATCAGTTCAGCGGAGCGCTTCCTGTTTTAGCGCTTCCTTCGGATAAAGTTCGTCCTGTGGTCAAGAGTTATAATGGTCGCAGGATCAGCCGTTTACTGGGGTCTGCGATAAGCAGCAGGCTGAAAGCTTTTGTGAACAAGCATGACAGTACGTTGTTCATGGGTTTACTGGCGGGGGTGAACAGCTTGCTCTACCGTTACAGCGGGCAGGATGATATCATCATTGGTACGCCAATAGCTGGCAGGGAGCATAGCGACCTGGAAGATCAGCTTGGATATTATGCCAATACGCTTGCCCTTCGCAGCAGGTTCCATGGGACCGATAGTTTCACCGGGCTGCTGTTGCATGTTCGGGAGCAAACGCTCAATGGGTATGAACACCAGGTTTATCCTTTTGACCAACTGGTGAGTGATTTACAGCTGCAGCGTGACATGAGCCGCAGTGCGCTGTTTGATGTGATTGTAGAGCTTCAGATTACTGAGACTGGTGAGCAATCTCGACAAAACCTTTCAGGTTTAAAGGTGAGGGGTTATCAGGGCAGCAAGCAGGTGATCAGTAAATTTGACCTGACCTTTACCTTTGTGGAACAGGGAGACGACCTTCAGCTGAGCATTGAATTCAATACTGATATTTTCCAGGAACAGCGCATCACTCAGCTGGCCTTACATGTAGAACAACTGCTGGAAAGTGCGCTTGATCAGCCTTTGGCTGCTATTTCGGGGCTTGATTATATAAGTGCCGTTGAAAAGGAAAAGCTGGTGGTCAGCTTTAACCAGAGCAGGGCTATTTATCCCGAAGGCAAGACCGTTATTGATTTGTTTGAAGAGCAGGCCGTTGTCAGCGCAAATCAGGTGGCATTGGCTTTTGAAGATAAGGAATTGAGTTATGGCCAGTTGAATAGCCTGGCCAACCAGCTTGCAGGTTACCTTCGTTCCACCTACCATTTAAAAGGTGGAGAACTGATCGGTATCTGCCAGGAGCGGAGCGAGCTGCTGCTGGTTTCTATACTTGGGGTATTGAAATCTGGTTGTGCGTATGTACCAATAGATCCTGGTTATCCGCAGGAACGTATCGATTATATGCTGTCAGACAGTGGTTGTACCATTGTTCTGGATGAAGAAGAAATCAAGAAGTTTAAACTCTCTGCCACAGGTTACAGCAAAGAGAATCTGCAGCTGTCTGTTTCTGGCCGGGAGCTGGCCTATGTGATTTATACGTCCGGTTCTACGGGTCTTCCCAAAGGTTGCGCAGTTAGCCATGGTAGTTTATTCAATTATATCAGCTGGGCAGATGGTTATTATTTTACGGACAAAGGGAGTACCCCTGATTTTGGTCTGTATACTTCCTTGTCATTTGATCTGACCGTTACCAGTATCTTCTGTTGTTTGACCTTGGGTGGTAAGCTGTTGATTTATGGACAATATGAGGATATTTCCTGGATCCTGTCTCATAGTTTTAGTATGGATAGCGGCTTGAATAGTATCAAACTGACGCCCTCACATATCAACATGCTGGAGCATCTGGATATCGGAGAGACCCAGATAAGTTGTGTGATTGTTGGTGGCGAGGAGGTTTCATCGCGTCATGTGGAGATCTTAAAGCAAATCAGTTCTTCGTTAGTTATTTACAATGAATATGGTCCGACAGAGGCGACAGTAGGTTGTATCGTTCAGGAACTGGAATTACACAGTGCCGTTTTGATCGGTAAACCTATCGCCAATACGCGCATCTATATTCTGGGAGAAGGTACGGGCCTGAGCGGAATTGGTATGGCCGGAGAGATTTGTATAGGTGGTGATGGTCTTGCCCGTGGTTACCTGCACAACGGGGTACTCACTGCAGAGAAGTTTGTGTCCAACCCGTTTGAACCCGGTGAACGGATGTACCGTACTGGCGATCTGGGGAGATGGCTTGAGGATGGCAATATCGAGTACTTAGGGCGTAAAGATGACCAGGTGAAAATCCGTGGTTACCGTATTGAGCTGGGTGAGATTGAAGCCGCATTGAGAAGTTATCCGGGTGTTGAAGGGGTTGTCGTTACCGCTGGTGTTGAAGGTGCAGTTGTTACTGCTGGTGGCAGGACAGAGAAGGAACTGGTTGCCTATGTGGTGAGCCATGAAGAACTGAATATATCGGATCTGCGTGTACATTTAAGCCGGATTTTACCGGACTATATGTTACCTGCACATTTTGTGCAACTCGATGAGATCCCGTTGAATGCCAATGGGAAAACAGACCGTAAATCCCT
>NZ_JBEPPL010000036.1:0-5909 GCF_040547305.1 Pedobacter sp. UYP1
CTGGATCAAGATTTATTCAGTCGTTTCCATGTCATTTTGCAACAACAGGGGGTAACCTTGTTCATGGGACTTCTGGCAGCGGTAAATGCATTGTTATACCGTTATAGCGGTCAGGAAGATATCATTATCGGTAGTCCGGTTGCCGGCAGAGAACATATTGATCTGGAAGACCAGATTGGTTTTTATGTAAATACACTTGCATTAAGAACCCGTTTTACAGGCGAAGATAGCTATCAGGAATTATTGCATAAAGTAAAGGAAGTTACTCTCAGTGCTTATGAGCATCAGGAATATCCATTCGACCTGTTGATTGATGAGCTGAAATTGCAACGTGATCTGAGCAGGAGTGCTTTGTTTGATGTTATGGTAGTACTGGACAATAATCAAGGTAATTATAATAGTATACAACGTGCTGGCGATTTAATGATCAGCCGTCATAAAGATGGTGAACGTATCTTGAGTAAATTTGACCTGACTTTTAATTTTATGGAAAGTGGAGATCAGATTCTATTGGATATAGAATACAACACTGATCTGTATGAAGAAAGAAAAATAAATCAGCTGGCTTCACATTTTGAAGAGTTATTGTCTGCATTAACTTCTAATCCATTAGTACCTGTAAGCAAACTGGAATATCTCAGCGAAAAAGAGGTGAAGGAACTGTTGTCAGAATTTAATGCTACAGATAAAGATTACCCGAAAGCTCAGACAGTAATTAACTTATTTGAAGAACAGGTAGAACGTACTCCTGAAGGTATTGCTATCACTTTCCTGAAGAAGACATTAAGCTATCGTGAACTTAATAGGCTATCGAATGAATTTGGATATTATTTGCTCGAAAATAAGGATCTTCATGCTGATGACCTGATTGGAATTTGTTTAGAAAGAAGTGAATGGCTGATTATTGTAATGCTGGGTGTTTTGAAATCCGGCGTAGCGTATGTACCAATAGATCCTGCCTATCCGCAGGAACGTAAAGAGTACATATTAGCTGATAGCCGGTGTAAAGTACTGGTAGATGAGAACTATCTTGAAGCGTTTAGAAACCGTAGCCATCAGTACAGCAGGAAAAATCTAAAACGTGGTATCCAGCCGTCAGACCTGGCTTATGTAATTTATACTTCAGGTTCTACAGGAAAACCAAAAGGCTGCGGTATTACTCACCACAACCTATATAATTATATTCATTGGGCAGATGATTATTATTTCAATCCGGGATCATTGGTAAACTTCGGTTTATATACTTCACTGTCATTCGATTTAACTGTTACCAGTATTTTTTGTCCGCTTACATTAGGAGGAAAACTATCAGTATATCATCAGGATGAAGAAATATCAACTATTTTATCCCATAGTTTTCATCCGCAGAATAATATCAATAGTATCAAACTGACCCCATCACATATTAATGTATTAGCACATCTGAATATTCCTGAAACAAGTATTAATTGTGCAATTGTTGGCGGTGAAGAAATTACTCAGTACCATATTAAAATTTTGAAAAAGATTAACCCTTTGATGGTTATCTACAATGAATATGGTCCAACTGAGGCAACAGTAGGTTGCATAGTGAAAGTACTTGAAGAAAATATACCTGTTTTAATTGGGAAACCTATTGCCAATACTCATATCTATATCCTGGACAAAAACAGCCAGCTTTGTCCACTGGGTGTAACAGGAGAAATTTGTATAAGTGGAAATAGCCTTACCAGAGGATATATCTTTAATCCTGAATTATCTGATAGCAAATTTATTCGCAATCCTTATCAGGAGAATATGAAAATGTACTGTACAGGAGATTTAGGCAGCTGGCTGCCAGATGGGAATATCGTGTTTCTTGGTAGAAAAGATGAACAAATAAAAATACGGGGTTACCGTATCGAGCCTGGTGAAATAGAGCAAATTTTACGTGAATACTGGCAAATTGAAGATGCAGTAGTGATTGCCCGGTACTCGCCATTGGGAGGGGAATTGATTGCTTATATAACTGGCGGAAAAGATTTAAATATTGCAGAAATACGTACTTATATAAGCAAGCTCTTACCTGTTTATATGTTGCCCAATTATTATGTACAATTAGAGCGCTTACCATTGACTATTAATGGCAAGGTAGATAAGAATATTCTACCAGAGCCAGAGCAAGCGGGAATGTTTTCAGGAGCACATTATATTGCACCACGCAATCAGTTAGAGACACGATTGGTCGATATTTGGAAAGAAATACTTGGCAAAGCGCAAATCGGAATAAAGGATCATTTTTTTGATTTAGGGGGACACAGTTTAAAGGCCATCCGGCTGGCTAGTCAGATTCGTAAAGAATTTGAGATTGAATTGTCTTTAAAAGATATTTTTACTAATCCATTTCTTGAAGAACAAGCTGTATTTATACAACAATCTGATAAAAGTGCTTATTTAAATATTAATAAAGCAGAATTACAAGACAGTTACCCATTGTCATCTTCACAGCAACGGATATGGATACTTAGTCAGTTGGAAGAAGTAAGTATTGCTTATAATTTGGCCGGCATATATACATTTGATGGTTTATTAGATCAAAATGCACTCCGATATGCTTTTGAGGAATTAATATCGCGTCATGAAAGTCTTAGAACGGTGTTCAAGGTAGATGAAGAAGGAGAAATCAGACAATTTATTCTCTCCGGCTCAGAAATCGGATTTCATATGGTCAGTCATGATTTACGATTAGAATTAAAACAGCTTGAAAAAGCAGCTATTTTAATTGATCAAAATACTTTAAACTTATTTGATTTAAGTTCAGGACCATTACTACGTGTGGTTTTAATTCAATTAGCAGACAATCAATGGATATTTACATGCACCATACATCATATAATTAGTGATGGATGGTCAATGAATGTATTGGTTACTGAGTTGCTCTTATTGTATAATATTTATCTCAATGCCCAGGAAAATACTTTAGCTCCTTTGAGCCTGCAATATAAAGATTATGCTGTATGGCAACAGGAACAGCTTGGCGGAGAGCTTTTTAAGCTGCATCAAACTTATTGGTTAGCACAGCTTTCAGGAACAATCCCAGTATTAAACTTTCCAGGAGATAGGTTAAGGCCGGCAGTCAAAACTTATGCTGGTCAAGTTGTTGAAAAAGAGATTGATAAATTAATCTCTGGGAAATTTAAGGCATTGATTCATGACCAGGACGCAACGCTGTTCATGGGACTGCTTGCTGTATTAAATGCATTGTTATACTCCTATGGTGGACAGGAAGATATCATTATTGGTACTCCTGTAGCTGGCAGGACGCATACTGATCTGGAAGATCAGATTGGATTTTATGTAAATACACTTGCATTAAGGACTAAATTTAAAGGAAAAGAAAGCTATAAAGACTTATTAGACCGGGTTAAAAAGGTCACTCTAGATGCATATGTACATCAATCATATCCATTTGATTCCTTGATAGAAGAATTGCATCTTCCACGTGATTTAAGCCGGAATGTACTTTTTGATGTAATGTTGCTGGTTCAGCATGCAGATGCAGTACAGCCTGAAGGTCGTCAGTTGGGCAATATCAGGATCGGTGAGTACACAGGAAAGAAAGAGATAAGAAGTAAGTTTGATTTTACCTTCGGCTTTTTTGAGACGGTGGGAGGACTGAAAATGAGTATTGAATATAATAGCGATATATACAATGAAAGTAGTATAAATCGTTTGGCTGCTCATTTTCTGCAATTACTTGAATCGGTTGTGGCTGATCCCTCAGTGCCAGTTGCTGAGCTGGATTATTTAAGTGCAGCAGAGCAGGTGGAGTTATTGGAAACCTTCAATGCTACGGCGGTGTCTTATCCGAAGGATAAGACCCTGGTTGATTTGTTTGAGCAGCAGGTGGTGATATCAGCCAGTACGACTGCCCTTGTTTTTGAAGACCGGGAGTTCAGTTATGCTGCGCTGAACAGCCTGGCCAACCAGCTGGGGGGGTACCTGCGTTCCACTTATGAGATACAGCCCGATGAACTGGTTGGGATCTGCCTGGAGCGGAGCGAATGGATGGTGATTGCGATCCTGGGTGTACTGAAATCCGGCGGGGCTTATGTTCCGATAGATCCCGGATATCCGCAGGAGCGTATCGATTATATGCTGTCCGACAGCCAGTGCAAAGTCGTGATCGATGAAGCGGAGCTGTTAAAGTTCCGGAATTCATTGGCGGTTTATAGTACTGAGAACCTGGAAAGAGTGAACAGTGCTGAAGACCTGGCCTATGTGATTTATACATCCGGGTCTACCGGTCGTCCAAAAGGAGCCATGCTGGAACATGCTGGTGTGGTTAACCGTATCGATTGGATGTGGAAGGAGTATGGCTTTAGTTCCTCAGATATTATTTTACAGAAAACGACTTTCACTTTTGATGTGTCGGTCTGGGAGTTTTTTTTACCGTTGTGCTGGGGGTCAAAGCTTGTTTTATGCAAGCGAGAAGATATCGTTTCCCCTGAACGTCTTTTAGCGCTGATTGCGCAGCACCAGATCAGCTGTGTTCATTTTGTACCGAGTATGTTTGATGCATTTATCTCGGGCTTATCATCAGGATCCGGTTTGTCAGGGCGTTTATCCGGACTTCGCCTGGTGATTACCAGCGGAGAGGCCTTGTCTGCAGGGAGTGTACGTTCGTGGTATGCTCAGGTACCCGGAGTTCCGGTTTATAACCTTTACGGTCCCACTGAAGCCTCTGTTGATGTGACCGCTTATAGCTGTCAGGTGGATGACCTGATAATTCCTATTGGCCGTCCTATAGCCAATACTTCAATTTATATTGTCAACGGGTCAGATCATTTACAGGCTGTTGGCATAGCCGGAGAGATTTGTATAGGCGGTGATGGTCTTGCCCGTGGTTACCTGCACAACGGGGTACTCACTGCAGAGAAGTTTGTGGCCAACCCGTTTGAACCCGGTGAACGGATGTACCGTACTGGCGATCTGGGGAGGTGGCTTGAGGATGGCAATATTGAGTACTTAGGGCGTCTGGATGACCAGGTGAAGATCCGTGGTTACCGTATTGAACTGGGCGAGATTGAAGCCGCATTGAGAAGTTATCCGGGTGTTGAAGGTGCAGTCGTTACCGCTGGTGTTGAGGGTGCAGTGGTTACTGCTGGTGGCAGGACAGAGAAGGAACTGGTTGCCTATGTGGTGAGCCAGGAAGAACTTTATATATCGGATCTGCGTGTACATTTGAGCCGGATTTTACCGGACTATATGTTACCTGCACATTTTGTGCAACTCGATGAGATCCCGTTGAATGCCAATGGGAAAGCAGACCGTAAATCCCTTCCTGATCCTCTGGGACTGGAACTGGGTACGGGAATTGAATACATTGCTCCACGCAATAAAGTGGAAGAGCAGCTTGTGGAAATCTGGGGAGAGTTATTAGACAAAGAAAATATAAGTGTAAAAGACAGCTTTTTTGATCTTGGGGGGCATAGTTTAAAAGCTATACGCCTGATCAATCAGCTCTATAAAATATTTGAAGTTACTATAGTTTTAAAATACATATTTGAAACACCTGTACTGGAAGATCTGGCAGAATTAATAAAGCACCAGCAAAAGGAAAATTTCATCAATATTCCACAGGCGATTTTTCAGGCACATTATCCTTTATCATCTTCGCAGCGAAGGTTGTGGATATTAAGTCAGTTTGCACAGGGGAGTATTGCTTATAATATGCCAGGCGTATTTGTATTTGAAGGAGATTTAAATACAGGCCTGCTGGAGGGAGCCTTTCATACTTTACTAGAACGTCATGAAGTACTCCGTACAGTTTTCAGAGAGACTGAAAATGGAGAAATCCGCCAGTTTATCCTCCCAGCAGGATCGATTGGTTTTAAAATAAAACAGGAAGATTTAAGAGGTCTTGAAGTTAATCATGAACATATTCAACT
>NZ_JBEPPL010000037.1:0-5116 GCF_040547305.1 Pedobacter sp. UYP1
CATTTTGTTGCAGCCAGGTCGAAAGAATTGCCAGGGTGGAAAGCTGTAGGGCTTGCAGGTATGGCTTTTACTGAACAGGATATAAAAAATGAGAACACTCAAAATAGATTTTTATTGACTCCACAAGAAGTAGCTGGCTTGTTTGAATGGAGTTTGTTAACTACTGATAGCCCGGTTCTGGCAGAATCAACAGTGGATCTCCCAAAAAGAATACTGGAAGTTTATAACAAAAAGGAAATTATTTCGGATGAATTTTCTTTAAAAAATATGAATAAAACTGGGCGACCGACTTTATCATCGATTTATGCAGCACCGTTTACAAAAACTGAAATCGCTTTGAATGTGATTTTTGAAGAATTTTTTGCGATGAGCGGAATTGGGATAAATGACGACTTTTTTGAATTGGGAGGTGATTCATTAAAAGGAATGATGATGCTGAAAAGAATTAAAAAGGAATTTAGTGTTAATGTTCCATTAAAGGATTTTTTTGAAAAAAAGAATATCAGGGAAGTTGCCAATTATATCGATGAGATCAGATTCCTGTTTGAAGACACTACAGCTACAACCGATAAAACTATTATAATATAAACCACTTATAACAATGGAAATACTAAAACTAATTAAAGGATTCAAGGATAATGGTATAAGCATCACTTTGCAGGGTGATAACTTAAAAGTGAATTATAGCGGAGATAAACTACCTGATGTAATCATCAGCCAGCTGAAAGATAATAAAGAAGAGATAATCAATTTCTTAAAACAGGAACATATTAGCGAGAACATTGATATTCCTGTAATTGATCAGCAACCCGGTTATCACTTGTCGTCTTCCCAAAGCAGATTGTGGCTGCTGAGTCAGTTTGAAGATGGTAATGTGGCTTACAATATGCTTGGAACCTATGTGTTTGAAGGGAAATTAAATACGTTGGCCTTTGATTATGCTTTTAAAAGTTTAATTGAACGACATGAAATATTAAGAACCGTGTTCAGCGATGAGACCGGGGATGTCAGACAATTAATTAAAACACCGGATGAATTTGTATTTAATATAGATTATTTTGATTTAAGTGAGGAAGACCAAAAGGAGGAGCAGTTGAGAATACTCATCGAACAAGATTCAGTTCAACCTTTTAATTTGACTACGGGACCACTGTTAAGGGCTGCTATATTTCAATTAGAAACAGATAAATGGGTATTTAGCTACGTAATGCATCATATTATCAGTGATGGATGGTCAATGAATGTTTTGATAAAGGAATTATTGTTGTTCTATAATTCGTATTTACAAGGCGAAGAGAATCCACTGGAGCCTTTGCGTATACAATATAAAGATTATGCAAACTGGCAGCAGCAGCAGTTAAATGATAAATCCATATATAATCATAAAAACTATTGGTTAAATCAGCTTTCAGGTGAGTTGCCTTTGTTAGATCTGCCAGTTGACAGCATGCGTCCTGTGGTTAAGACATACAACGGTGCTTCAATAAATAAAATGATTCCTGTAGAATTGACTCAGGGGCTGAAATCAATTGTCAATGATGGCGGTGGAACCTTATTTATGGGGTTATTAACCTTGGTAAATGCCTTGTTGTACCGGTATACCCAGCAAGAAGATATTATTATAGGTACACCCGTTGCAGGCAGAGAGCATACAGATCTTGAAAATCAAATTGGTTTTTATTTAAATACATTGGCTTTGAGAACCAGATTTAAAGGAGAAGACAATTTCAGACAGTTACTTGATCGTGTAAAAGAAGTTACTTTAGGAGGCTATGAACATCAGATATATCCTTTTGATGAATTGATCAATGATCTGGATCCTCAGCAGGGAATGAGCAGGAGTGCATTGTTTGATGTAATGATTGTATTACAAAATGCGAATGCAGGTACGGAAGGTCAGCAACAACAATTGATTGATTTGAGTATTAATGAATATAATATTGGTGAATATACAGTAAGTAAATTTGAACTCACTTTTAATTTTACAGAGAAAGCAGAAGGTTTACAAATCGTTTTAGAATATAATAAAGACATTTTTAATGAAGAAACAATTAATAGACTAGCCAGTCATTTTGTTCAGTTATTGGAAGCAGTCATTGCCCAGCCTACTAAGGCAATCCAGCACTTATATTACCTGAGTAAGGAAGAAGAACAAGCTTTACTGATAGATTTTAATAAGACTTCAGCAATTGATAATGGAAATAATACTATACTGAATCTTTTTGAAAGTAGTGTTGCACTGATACCAGATGCTATTGCACTGCAGTTTGGCGAATTAACACTTAACTATAGTGAATTGAATACTTACACCAACCAGTTGGGGAGTTATTTGAGAAATAAATATCAAATTGGTCCTGATGACCTGGTTGGAATTAGTTTAGCCCATAGTGAATGGATGATAATAGCAATAATGGGCGTGTTAAAATCGGGTGGCGCATATGTTCCAATAGATCCTAACTATCACCAGGATCATGCTGATTTTATTTTAAAAGATAGTGGATGTAAAATATTACTGGATGATGAAGCACTGAACTTATTTAAGCTGGAAAGAGAAAATTACAGTGGTGATAATTTAGAAGTTATTAATAAATCTGATGATTTAGCATATGTAATTTATACTTCAGGATCTACCGGCAGGCCAAAAGGATGCGCAATGACGCATCGTAATCTATTGAATTATATTGAATGGGCAAATGATTATTACTTTGAGAATGTGGCTGTAACTAATTTTAGTTTGTTTACTTCTCTTTCTTTTGATCTGACTGTTACCAGTATTTTTTGCACGCTGACCAAGGGCGGTAAGCTTGTAATTTATTCGCAGCAAACGGATATTTCGGAAATTCTTAAACTGAGTTTCAATGGAGAATATGGCGTGAACAGCATTAAACTTACTCCATCGCATATTAATTTATTAAAATACCTCAATCTTAGTTCTCCTGCAGTGAAGATTGCTATTGTGGGCGGTGAAGAAGTAACGACTGAGCACATTCGTATTCTAAAAAATATTAACCCTCATATAGAAATCTATAATGAATACGGGCCAACAGAGAGTACTGTAGGTTGTGTGGTAAAAAGGCTGGAAGAGAGTAAGCCTGTAGTCATTGGAAAGCCAATTGCTAATATCAATATCCTGATATTAGATAAAAATATGGCCCTGTGTCCGATAGGTGTTATTGGAGAAATATGTATAGGTGGGGCGGGTCTGGCACGTGGTTATTTGAATCAGCTGGAGTTAACAGCTGAAAGATTTGTCTCTGATCCCTTTCATTTGGGAGAACGGCTTTTTAGGTCTGGAGATCTGGGCAGATGGTCGGCTAGTGGAGATATTTCATTCTATGGCAGAAACGATGATCAGGTAAAAATACGTGGTTACCGCATTGAACTTAGTGGTATTGAAGCTAAGCTGAAAGAACACCCTCTTATAGGTGCAGCAGTTGCAATAGTAAACATACATCCAGAAAGGGGAAGCGAATTGATTGCCTATATAGTCGGTGATGAAATGATGAATGTAGTGGATCTGCAATTATATCTGAGCCAGTCTCTACCCGCATATATGCTGCCTGATTATTTTGTGCAACTGGATAAACTTCCATTGACTGTTAATGGGAAAATAAATAAAAATATGTTGCCTGACGCTGAGGGACTGGCTATGAAAACGGGTACAGTGTATGTAGCTCCTCGTAATGAGACAGATGAAAAACTTATAGAAATATGGCGCAAGATATTAGGACGGGAGAATTTTGGAATTAAAGATACTTTCTTTAGTCTGGGTGGGAACTCTGTTAAACTGGTGAAAATGGTATCCCTGATCAATAGTACGTTTGATCAGAAATTAACTATTGTATTAGGATTCAGACTACCAACTATCCAGACTATATCAGATCATTTTAGTTCAAATATGACTGATAAAGTAGAAGATTCAGATATGGATGCGAAGATGTCAGTTGATGCGATGAATGATACTTTTAAATCATTAAATAATGTTTTGAATGACTGATAAAAAGAATTATAACGGTTTGGAAATTGCTGTTGTTGGCATAGCCTGTCATGTTCCGGGAGCAGGAAACTGGAGAGATTATTGGAGAAATCTTATCCAGGGTGTTGAATCTGTTGATTTTCTGACTGACCAGGAATTAACAGATCTGGGTATTGATCATTATCCTGCAGATCATGCTAATTACGTGAATTCAAGAACCACTATAAAAGATAAAAATTTATTCGATTATTCTTTTTTTGGTTATAGCCCTGCTGAAGCCAGGTTATTGAATCCGCTTCATCGGATTCTTCATCAATGTGCTTGGGAAGCTCTGGAAGATGCAGGGTGTGATCCTGATACTCACAAAGGTTTAATTAGTCTTTATGTGGGTAGTGGTGATGATTTTAATTGGAAGATTTACTCCGCACTGAAAAATAAAAAGAGCGGGGATATTGATGATTTTACACTTAATCTTATCAATAATAAAGATTATCTAGCCTCTCTTATTTCTTATAAACTTAATCTTAAAGGCCCTTCACTTACAGTCAATACTGCCTGTTCAACTTCTCTTGTAGCCATAAATATGGCCTGTAAAAGCTTATTGTTGGGAGAAAGCACAACAGCGCTCGCTGGAGGGATTTCAATAGCAACCAATCAGCAGAAAGGTTATTTTCATCAAGAGGGTATGACACTTTCAACTGATGGTCATTGTCGTGCATTTGATAAGGATGCTGATGGAATTGTATCATCAGAAGGGGCTGGAATTGTGGTTCTTAAGAGACTTTCCAGTGCTATTAAGGATGGAGATCACATCTATGCAGTAATCAAAGGAAGTGCAATCAATAATGATGGAAATAGAAAAGTAGGATTTACTGCACCTAGTGTTGACGGTCAGGTTGAGTGTATAAGAAAAGCTCAGATATTTGCTCAGGTAGACCCTGATACTATTAATTATATAGAAGCTCATGGAACAGGAACGAGATTAGGAGATCCAATTGAACTTGAAGCATTAAATATTGCTTTTAATAGAAATGCAGAAAAGTACTGTGCAATAGGATCAGTTAAAACAAATATCGGTCACCTTGATGCAGCTGCCGGAGTAGCAGGTCTGATCAAAACTGCCCTGAGCTTAACACACCG
>NZ_JBEPPL010000038.1:0-5022 GCF_040547305.1 Pedobacter sp. UYP1
CCGGGGTTACCTGAACCGTGAAGCGCTGAACTCGGCACGTTTCGTTGGAGGTCTTTTTGGCAGCAGCGAGCGTTTGTACCGAAGTGGTGACAAGGTTCGTTTGCTGGAGAACGGGGAGATGGAATATGGTGGTCGTATGGATGACCAGGTAAAGATCCGTGGTTACCGGATCGAGCTTGGGGAGATTGAGCATGCTTTACTGCAGCAACCGGGGATTGAGGATGTTGTGGTACTGGCACGTGCGGATGAATGGGGAGAGACGAGCCTTGTGGCCTATGTGGTAGGGAAAGGTGTGCTGGAAACCAGCTCGTTGCGTACTGCCCTGGCTGTGGCCTTGCCCTCTTATATGTTACCGGGACATTTTGTTCAGCTTGCTGGTTTGCCTTTGACCGCTAACGGTAAGGTGAACAAACAGGCGCTTCCTGCACCCCAGGGACTGGACCTGGAAACGGGTGTGGCCTATGTGGAGGCAGGGAGTGCGACAGAAATTGCACTGGTTGGGATCTGGGAGAAGTTACTGGCCCGGGAGAAGATCAGTATCAAAGACAGTTTCTTTGACCTTGGTGGTCATAGTTTGAAGGCGATGCGCCTGGTAAGTGAGCTTCGCCGTGAATTTGAGGTGAAGATAGCTTTGAAAGATATATTTGAAAATCCTGTACTGGAAGAGCTGGGACGTTTGATTGACCGGAGCCAGGGGGCTGTTTTCACAGCGATCCCACAAGTGGCCCTGCAGGCAGATTACCCCTTGTCTTCTTCTCAGCGCAGGTTATGGATACTGAGCCAGTTTACCGAAGGCAGTATTGCCTACAATATGCCAGGTGCCTATGTGTTTGAGGGACAACTAAACACAATGGCATTAGATTATGCCTTCAACAATTTAATTGAGCGCCATGAAATATTAAGAACTGTATTTGATGATGAAAATGGGAAAATCAGACAATTGGTTAAAACACCGGACCAATTTATCTTTAATATAGAATATCTTGATTTAAGTGAGGAAGATCAAAAAGAAGAGCAATTGAGAATACTTATTGAGCAGGATTCAGTTCAACCTTTTAATCTTGCTACTGGTCCGCTGCTAAGAGCAGGTGTATATCAACTGAAAACTGACCAGTGGGTGTTCAGTTATGTGATGCACCATATTATCAGTGATGGCTGGTCTATGGGGGCGCTGATCAAAGAGCTATTGTTGTTATACAACTCCTATGTTCAGGGTCAGGTATCGCCATTAACCCCTTTACGTATTCAATATAAAGATTATGCCGCCTGGCAACAGGAACAGTTGACAGGAGCGCGCTTAAATAGCCATCAACACTACTGGCTGGATCAGTTTAGTGGAGAGTTGCCTGTTTTAGCATTGCCCGCTGATAAAGTTCGTCCTGCGATGAAAACTTATAACGGAAGTACAGTCAGCAGTATGATGGGGTTGGATGTGTCAAAAGGTATAAGATCATTTGTCCAAAAGTACGATAGTACATTATTCATGGGTTTATTAGCAGGTCTGAATACTTTGCTTTATCGCTACAGTGGTCAGGATGATATAATCGTTGGCACACCAATAGCTGGCAGAGAGCATAGCGACCTGGACGACCAGCTTGGCTTTTATGCAAATACACTTGCACTTCGTACAAAATTTAAAGGAACAGAAAACTTTACAGATCTGCTATTACAGATACGGGAATTGACACTCAATGCTTATGAACATCAGGTTTATCCTTTTGATCAACTGGTCAATGATTTACAATTACAGCGCGATATGAGTCGGAGTGCCTTGTTTGATGTGATGCTGGTCTTACAAAATGCTGAAACAATTTATAATGAACAACAAAGCCTGGAAGGTTTGAAAATAAGTGGTTATGAGGGAAATAAACAGGTGATCAGTAAGTTTGACTTGACATTTACCTTTATTGAAAGGGGCGAAGATATTCAGTTGGTTATTGAGTTTAACAATGATATTTTCAATGAACGGACTATAATTCAGCTGGCAGATCATTTCATGCATTTGTTTCAAGTAATGTTATCCGAACCAGCTGTACCAATTAAAAGTATAGACTATTTAAGTGCGTCAGAAAAGAAAAACCTATTGTTTGGATTCAATCAGACAGCTGTAACTTATCCAAAAGGAAAAACTGTTATTGATCTGTTTGAAGAACAGGTAAATAGTATGCCTGATCAGATAGCTATTATGTTTGGAGAATTGAGTCTTACTTATCAGGAATTAAACGAAAAGGCAAATGTATTAGGCAGATACCTGAAGGAGCAATATGAAATTTATGGGGATGACCGGATCGCAATTCAACTCGAACGTAGTGAATGGACGGTGATTGCTATATTGGGTGTATTGAAATCAGGAGGGGCGTATGTTCCGGTAGATTCTGGCTATCCTCAGGAACGTATCGATTATTTGTTGGCAGACAGCGGATGTAAAGTAGTGTTAAATGATGATGAACTATTAAAATTTAAATTGGTTGCGGCTACCTATAGCAAAGAGAATTTGCAGCTTCCAATACAAAATAAAGATCTGGCTTATGTAATTTATACTTCCGGATCAACAGGTCTGCCAAAAGGATGTGCGATTACTCATAGCAGTTTGTTCAATTATATTTTTTGGGCAGATAGCTATTATTTCAAAGGTAAAGGTCAAACCAACTTTGGTTTATACACTTCTTTATCATTTGATTTAACTGTTACCAGTATATTCTGTTCACTGACTTTAGGCGGGAAGCTATTGGTTTATGGACCACATGAAGAGGTTTCTGAGATTTTATCACATAGTTTCAGTCTGGATAGCGGATTGAACTGTATCAAGCTTACCCCTTCGCATATCAATATGCTTGAACATCTGGATATTGAAGAAACGAATATCACTTGCGTAATTGTTGGGGGGGAAGAAGTTTCTATGCGTCATGTAGAGATATTGAAAAAAATCAGCCCATCACTGGTTATATATAATGAATATGGGCCAACAGAGGCAACTGTAGGTTGTATTGTTAAAGAACTGGAAGCGAAAAAGGCTGTTTTGATTGGAAAACCTATAGCTAATACTGCTATATATATTCTGGAAAATGCTTCTGGTCTGAGTCCTGTAGGTGTTGTCGGAGAGATTTGTATTGGCGGTTTCGGATTGGCAAAGGAATATTTGAACAACCGTGAGTTAACCGAAAATAAATTTATTAATAATCCTTTTAATTATGGCGAACGTATGTATCTTACAGGAGACTTGGGAAGATGGCTTGAGGATGGAAATATAGAATACTTAGGCAGAAGAGATGAACAAGTGAAAATCCGTGGTTACCGGATTGAACTTGGGGAAATTGAAAATGCATTATATAGCTATGCTGAAGTTGATGGAGCTGTTGTAATTAGCAGGCCCGCAGTTGGTGGGGAAAAAGAGTTGGTAGCTTACGTTACGGCTAAGAAAAATCTAGATATAATGGATCTCCGTGCTTATTTAAGTACTAGTTTACCAATTTATATGCTGCCAGCATCTTTTGTTCAGCTCGAAAGTCTGCCTTTAACGAGTAATGGTAAAGTAGATAAGAAGTTGTTAATGAGTACTGTTGCCGGAAGATTGAATAGTGGTACGGCATATATTGCTCCGGGGAATGAAATTGAGGAAAAACTTGTTTTAATCTGGCAGGAAGTATTAGGGAAGGAAAGAATCGGTGTTTATGACAATTTCTTTGAAATTGGTGGTAATTCAATCCTGATTATTTTATTAGCTAAGCTGGCAAGTAAAGCATTGAATAAAGAAATAACAATAACGACTTTGTTCCAGTATCCAAATATAAAAAATCTTGCGGGGTACTTCAGGGAAGAAACTCCAGAGTATGAGGAAGAGCTTTTGGATGCAGATCAACTGTTTGATGATTTAGATAAATTCAGTATTTAATTTATGGCATTGAAGAAAGAATATAACGGACTGGAGATCGCAATCATAGGAATGTCCGGACAATTTCCGTCAAGTGAGACCTGCAGACATTTTTGGGAACACCTTAAATCAGGAACAGAATTATTAAAAACATTTACTGATGATGAACTAATAGAAAAAGGGATGTCTGTGGGAGATATTCAAAATCCCAGATACGTAAAAACGGTCGGTGTAATGGATCAAAAGGAATATTTCGATTCGTCTTTTTTTGGGTACACGCCTGAAGAAGCTACATTTATGGAGCCACAAATCAGATTGTTTCATCAGCAATGCTGGGCAGCATTAGAAGATGCAGGTTACTCATCAGCCATTGACAAGAAAAAAATAGGATTATTTGCAGGGGCTACAACTAACGATAACTGGAAAGTACATGCCTATAGTAAATCAAAGGATACTACATTAGATCCCTTTTATTTGAGTATGATCATAGATCAGAGTTTCATGAGTACGTTGATTTCCTATAAACTGAATCTGAGAGGTCCATCTTTTTATATTGACAGCGCTTGTTCCACCTCTCTTGCAGCTGTACATCTGGCTTGCAGGAGCCTGTTAACCAGAGACAGTACTATTGCCCTGGCCGGTGGGATTTCTATTACTTCGAAAAAAAATAAAGGATATATTTATGAACCAGGAATGATCTCCTCAGAGGACGGTCATTGCAGGGCATTTGATTCAAAATCCAGCGGAACTGTATCTGGAGAAGGCGCTGGAGTCATCGTATTAAAAAAACTAAGTGATGCGATAAAAGACCGCGATAATATTTATGCCATTATAAAATCTACATCGGTTAATAACGATGGAAATAATAAAGTAGGTTATACAGCTCCAAGTGTAAATGGGCAGGCGGAATGTATTGTTACAGCACAAAGACTGGCTGGTGTTGACCCTGATACTATCAATTATATAGAAGCTCATGGAACGGGGACGAGATTAGGAGATCCAATTGAAATCAAAGCACTTAATCAGGCCTTTGCGAAAAATGGACAAGATAAATTTTGTGCAATAGGATCAGTTAAAACAAATATCGGTCACCTTGATGCAGCTGCCGGAGTAGCAGGTCTGATCAAAACTGCCCTGAGCTTAACACACCG
>NZ_JBEPPL010000039.1:0-3960 GCF_040547305.1 Pedobacter sp. UYP1
AATCCTGTACTGGAAGAGCTGGGACGTTTGATTGACCGGAGCCAGGGGGCTGTTTTCACAGCGATCCCACAAGTGGCCCTGCAGGCAGATTACCCTTTGTCTTCTTCTCAGCGCAGGTTATGGATACTGAGCCAGTTTACCGAAGGCAGTATTGCCTACAATATGCCAGGTGTGTTTGTGTTTGGAGGGGTACTTGATGAAGCTGCTTTTTCATATGCTTTTGAAAGCCTGATTGAACGTCATGAGATACTCCGTACAGTTTTCAGCGAGACAGAAAATGGAGAAGTCAGACAACAGGTTAAGAGTTCTGAAGCCCTGGGCTTTAGGGTTGGCTACCAGGATTTGAGTGAAACTGATGCACAGTCTGCTGTGCTGGAGAGTTTAATCAATACCAATGTCATTGAAGTCTTTGACCTTTCTGCCGGTCCTTTACTGCGGGCAGATGTTTACCGTTTAAGCAGTGAGCAGTGGGTATTCAGTTATGTGATGCACCATATTATCAGTGATGGCTGGTCAATGGGCGTGCTGCTCAAAGAATTATTGTTGTTGTACAATTCCTATGTTCAGGGCCAGGCATCGCCATTAACCCCTTTACGTATTCAATATAAAGATTATGCTGCCTGGCAGCAGGCGCAATTAACAGGCGCAGGTTTAAACGTTCATCAGCAGTACTGGCTGGATCAGTTTAGCGGAGAGCTGCCTGTCCTTGAACTACCAACCGATAAGGTTCGTCCGGCAATGAAGACTTATAATGGAAGTACGATTAGCAGGATGATAGGAGCAGAAGTCACGAATGGAATCAATGCACTTGTCCATGAGCAGGGCAGTACACTGTTTATGGGGCTTCTTGCAGCATTAAATGCCTTACTGTATTCTTATACCCAACAAGAAGATATCATTATCGGAAGTCCGATAGCTGGCAGAGAACATAGTGATCTGGAAGATCAGCTCGGTTTCTATGTCAATACTTTGGCTCTGAGGACACAATTTAAAGGAACAAATAATTATAAAGAGCTGCTTTCACTTGTAAAACAGGTAACAATGGATGCCTATGCACATCAGCTTTATCCTTTCGATGAATTAATAGAAGAATTGGATTTACAAAGAGATATAAGCAGAAGCCCTCTGTTTGATATTCTCCTCATATTACAAAATAACGAAAAGGTATATAGCAGTGCGAAGGATGAACTTGAACATTTGAGTATAACTGAATATAAAGGAGGCAAACACGTGATCAGTAAGTTTGACCTGACTTTTATTTTTGTTGAAGATGAACAAGGCATGCAGGTAGTTATTGAGTTCAATAATGATGTATATGATGAAAGAATAATAAACCAGCTTTACACTCATTTTGAACAGTTACTTACAGCAATTATAGAAAAACCTTTGTGTCCGGTTAATCAGCTGGACTATTTAACAACTAAAGAAAAACATCAGTTACTGATTGAATTTAATGATACTGTAAAATCCTATCCAAAGGAGAAATCAATTAAGAACTTATTTGAAGATCAGGTGGAGAAAACACCTGACGCTATTGCATTGGTCTTTGAAAATAAGGAACTAAGTTATCGGGAATTGAATGAAAAAGCTAATCAGCTTGCTGATTATCTGAACATGAGATATGTAATAGATTCAGATAGCCTAATCGGAATTGCGCTCGAGCGTAATGAATGGATGGTTGTTGCTATTGCAGCAGTGCTTAAAACAGGAGCAGGCTGTATTCCGATTGATCCTGATTATCCGAAAGAAAGAATCGATTATATGATAGATGACAGCAATTGTAAGTTCTTGCTGGATGCTGATGAACTGGAAAAATTTAGAAATGAGCCGATTAGTTATACCAAAGAAAACCTTAATAAGACCAGTAAAGCAGAAGACCTGGCTTATATTATTTATACTTCTGGATCAACAGGTAATCCGAAAGGATGCATGCTGGAAAACAGAGGTATAGTAAATCAGCTATACAGTAAAATCACGATGTTGCAAATAGCCGGGGGTACAGCTATTTGTCATAATTCACAATTGTATTTTGTAGGTTCTATATGGCAGCTATGGGCACCATTGATTGTTGGAGGAAAGGTAATTCTTTGTAACAATGAAGAGCTGAAAAATATGGGTACTATACTTGAAAAAGCCAACATTTTCAATACTCCGATTTTAGAAGTCATTCCTTCTCAGTTAAATGAATATTTGTCTCATGAAAAGGGGATCAAATTAGGAGCAATCAAAAAACTCATTCTTACTGGTGAAAAGCTAAATACCCGGTTTGTAAATCAGTGTTATGCTGATAATAATGATACGGATATTATTAATGGATATGGTCAGTCTGAATTTTCAAATGATACAGCCTATTACAAAATTCCCAGGAACTCTGAACGTCATAATGTTTTAATTGGCAAACCTATTCAGAATACCCGGATTTATATACTTTCTTCCGAAGGATCGATTTGCCCTATCGGAGTTATTGGTGAGATATGTACCAGTGGTGATGGGATATGCAGAGGTTACATCAATAAACCTGTACTTACCTCAGAAAAATTTGTTGATAATCCTTTTGAAAAAGAAGGGAAGATGTATAAAACAGGAGATCTGGGTAAATGGTTGCCTGATGGTGAAATTGAAGTACTGGGCAGAACAGACGAACAAATAAAAATCAGGGGGCACAGAATCGAACTTGGCGAGATAGAACGGGCGCTGTTGCAATATGAAGGAATTGAAAAAGTTCTGCTTCTTTTTAAAGATAACGACCATAATGAACCTGTTCTTGTGGCTTATATTGTTGGTAAAGTTGAGTTAAATGCAGTTCAGCTTCGTTTATATCTTTCGAAAAGAGTTCCTGTTTATATGTTGCCTGCTCAATATATATGGCTGGATAAAATTCCTTTACTGCAGAATGGAAAGACCGATAAAAAAGCTATAGCTGAATTGGGGGTGATTATGGAATCTGGAATTGCATATGAAGCACCCCAAAATGAAACAGAGAGAAAACTGGTGGAAATATGGGAAGAGATTTTGAAAAAAGAGAAAATAGGGGTACTCGATAATTTCTTTGATTTAGGTGGGCACAGTTTGAAAGCAACAACGATGCTTAATAAAATAACATCAGTTTTTAAGGTGAAAATAAGTCTGATGAATATCTTTCAAACACCAGATATCAGAAAGCTAAGTGAAGAAATTCAAAAAGCAATATGGCTTCAAAAGTCAAAAAATACGCTCATAGAGGATGAAGAATCCCGTGAAGTAATTAAAATATAATACACTGTTTACTACTCCATAATTAAATCGGCGCTGACAATTTAGCGGCTGCATTTATATGTTTATTTATAAAGGATACTTTTTACCGGTATAACCAATCAATTTGAAAAGATGATAGATAATTTAATTTTAGTTCTGGCTGAGAAAGGAATATTAATTAATGTTGTAGATGGCGAATTAATTGTCAACGCCCCTAAGGGTGTATTGGACGAAAATCTGATCAAACTGATTAAAGGAAATAAAGCTGAGCTTATTACTTATTTAGTTGAGTCTGATATTATAGTTGAGAACAAATTTGACCAGATAAAAGCGTTAAATCAGCAGACATCTTATTCACTTTCTTCTTCCCAGCGAAGACTATGGATTCTAAGTCAGTTTGAAGATGGAAATGTAGCTTATAACATGTCTGGGGTATTCATCTTTGAAGGTAATCTTCAAATTGTTTCCCTGAATTATGCGTTTAATGAGTTAATCTCGCGTCATGAGATTTTACGGACGGTGTTCCGGGAAGATGAATCCGGGGAAGTGAAGCAATTCATTTCTCCTGCCGGGAGTACAAACTTTAGTATTACATTAACTGATTTACAGGATGCCCAGGCGCAGGAGCGTGTAGTTCGTGAGCTGATCCAGGCTGACGTGAACCAGGGATTTGATTTGAGCAGCGGTCCTTTATTGCGTGCTGGTCTGTATCAGCTGAGTGCGCAG
>NZ_JBEPPL010000040.1:0-2575 GCF_040547305.1 Pedobacter sp. UYP1
TGGATATTACGGTTCGAATAGTGCCAGCTATTTCGGTCTGTTAGTGCCAGCTATTACGGTTTAAATGATGCCACTTTAGTGGTTTAGTTTTATCCATTAATTCGTTTTTTACGGTTCGAATTGTGCCACTTTAAAAAGATCAAGAAAGAATTACCTTATCGCTTTTAAATACAGCGATATGGCCAACAAACTTGATCCGATGGACTTAAAACAAATACTCACATTACATCTGGAAGGTTACAGTAACCGTAAAATAGGTTCTGTTCTGGGTATTTCCCGTAATACAGTCAACACCTATATGCAACTATTTGCTGGTAGCGGCTATTCATTTCAGGAGCTTCTGGCCTTCGATATTCCTGCTTTATCCGAACTGTTCTCCTCACATACTACGCTAGACCCCGTACGTCACAATGAGCTCATGCTTTATTTTGAGGGGGTCAATAAGGCCCGGAACCATCCCGGTTTTACCTTTCTGTATCATTATCAGCAATATGTTGAGCTGGCAACAGAACCGTATAGTTATACGCAGTTCCTTGAACATTTCCGCCGTAAGTACCCTAAGGAAAAAGGCTCAATGAAACTTCAACACATCGCTGGCGAAGAAATGTTCATAGACTTTGCCGGTAAAAAGCTGCAGATCATCGATAAGCAGACTGGAGAGATTATTCCCGTGGAAGTATTTGTAGCCATACTTCCCTGCAGCCAGTACACCTATGTTCAGGCATGTATGAGCCAGAAACGTGAAGACATGCTATTTTGTTGTACCGGTGCCTTGCATTTCTATGGTGGGTCACCCAAAGCTATCGTGTCAGACAACTTAAAATCCGCAGTTAATAGATCGAGTAAATACGAAGCCGATGTCAACCGTAGCTTTAAAGACTTTGCCCGCCATTATAACTGTGTCATCAATCCCACGCGTAGTTACTCTCCACAGGACAAGGCATTGGTTGAGAATGCGGTGCATTTGGTCTATCAGCGTATTTATTATCCGTTACGGGAGATGACTTTCTTCTCACTGGAAGATCTTAACAAAGAAATTGCCGTCTTATTGGAACGTTACAACAATCTTTTGTTCAAACGAAAGGAATCCAGCCGTATTGAGCTCTTCCAGAGTATTGAACGTCAGTATCTCAAAGAACTACCGCTCGATACTTATGAACTGAAAGACTATAAAAGGGCCAAGGTGCAGAAAATGGGCTACGCATACTTTTCTCCCGACAAGTGTTACTATAGTGTTCCGTACCGGTATATCGGAAAAGAAACCATGATCCATTATACCAGGAGCCGTGTTGAGATCTATTATAATCATGAAAGGATTGCGCTGCATCAGCGCAACCTGAACAAAGGCAGCTATATCACCAATACCGATCACCTGAGCAGCACACATAAGTTCTATTCGGAGTGGAGTCCTGAGTTCTTCAGGAAAAAAGCATTGCCGCACGGGGAATATGTTTTGGCATGTATCGAAAGGATACTGGCCTCGCAGGATTACCCTGAAATAAGCTATAAGCGCTCTTTGGGCATTATCCAGCTGCACCGCTGTTATGGTTCTGTGCGGCTCAATAATGCCTGCAAAAGGGCTTTAGTTACAGATAGCTGCTCTTACCTGCGCATAAAGAACATCCTGAAAAATAATATGGACAGACTGCCGCTATTTGACGACCAGACCGAGCCCATAAAACCTCATATACCTTTTCATAACAATATACGCGGTGCTTCCGCATATGAATAATGACAATCAAAAATCAGAGAAATGAACAATCAGACAGTTGAAAAACTACGTAACATGCGCCTGGGGGCCATGGCTCAATTACACCAACAGTATGTAAAGGAAAATAGGTTTGAAGGTATTACCTGCGACGAATACCTAGCATTACTTACGGATCATCAGTGGGAAGACCGGGAGAACAATAAAATTGACAGGTTGCTGAAACTGGCAAACTTTAGGCAGAACGCCAGTCTTGGCGATATAAACTATGCCAGTGAAAGAAATCTAGACAAGAACATGTTCGCACGCCTTGGTACACTGGACTTTGTGTTGCGAAAGGAAAACATCATTATATGTGGCGCTTCCGGTACAGGAAAAAGTTATTTATCCCAGGCTCTTGGGCACCAGGCATGCCTTACGGGGGTAAAAACACTCTATACCGTAACTGCCAGACTGATCAAAAGGCTGAAATTGAGTAAAGTTGACGGTACTTACCTCAAGGAACTGGAAAAACTAACTAAAACGGATCTGTTGATACTTGATGACTTTGGCCTGCAGGCTTTCGATAATCAGGATCGGGAAACTCTGATGGATATTATAGACGATCGGCATGGCAAAAGATCAACAATAATATCCTCCCAAATACCGGTATCGGCGTGGTACGAAATCATCGGTGGTGAAGGAACTATTGCAGATGCGATATTGGATCGGATTGTAAACTCCTCACACAGGATTGACCTGAAAGGTGAATCCCTGAGAAAAGGAATATTGAAAAAGGAATAATCCCAGCTTTTTTATATAATTGTATGATCTTTTAAGTGGCACGGTTTGACCGAAATCACTGGCATCATCACTCCGAAATACCCA
>NZ_JBEPPL010000041.1:0-2406 GCF_040547305.1 Pedobacter sp. UYP1
ACCTTCTTTGACTGCACTTTTACCCCGTTCCAGTTCTTCCCGGTTCTGCTGGTAATCCTGTACCCAGCGCTGACCATGACGGTGTGCCACAATACGTCTCTGCTCACTGCTGTTACAAGTCAGCTCAGCCACAAGCTTTTGCATGCCATCCAGCCCAAGACTTTTCAATTCTATATCTACATGCACACACGAAACTCCTGTTTCCTGTGGCAATACATTGACCAAACCAAGACCCAGTGACTGGCTATAGTGAACAGACTCGGTCCCGATCACCTCATACAGGCTGTCTGTCAAAACGCAAACGCTCTTACCTGCCAGTCCGCCCTTTGCCGATAAAGCCTGGATAAACAGTACCAGCCCGAAATAAACCAGGTGAAGGGACCGCTGATCATTTGAAAGGGTTAAACCACCCGCCGGGACCTGCATCCCCCAGCCATAAACAATGTCTGTGAACGTATCCCCTGTGGTTTCCAGATCACGTATAAGTTTACTGTAATCCGATTCTTCTAAAGGATTCAGTACATACTCAACTGACGAAACACGCTGATAGCGCTCTCCACAGGACACAACAATTACAGTGTGGCCCTGCTGAGATAATCCAGCAGCCAGTGCTTCGGTAAATGCGGGTTCTCCGGAGAAAATCAAATACACTTTAGCCCCCCCATCTGCTACAGTATTGCCCAGCACAGCCCGTTTCCAGGATGGATAATAGATCCAGTCCTTTAAACCTGTGGAACCTGACACAGATTCACTTAAACCGAAGCCTGACAGCAGCTCACTTCCAAACGGATCCACTTCGGCAGGATAGCTTACCGGTTCAAAAGAATAGGTAGGCAAAGAAATCCGTCTTCGCCCCTCATCCTTATAGTAAGATTCCCAATCAAAAACAATCCCTTCACACCACAAATGTCCAAGCTGACGCAGGAAATACTGAACATCATCACTGTTATCCTTAACCGGTCTGAGCAGGTTCACACAAACCGGATCGGTTTTACCACGTTGCTGTTTCAGTAAGCTGCTCAGGGAGTGACCTGCACCAACCTCGATAAAGGCCTGCCAGGGACGCTCTGACAGTAAATGCTGGATTCCTCCGGAAAAATTTACGGTCTCCCGAAGATGACGTACCCAGTAGTCTGCTGACATGCATTCCTGCTCCATGATTAAAACACCAGTCAGGTTAGAGATAAAAGGAAGCTGCGGTTTACCGAACTTTAAAGTATTCAGCACCGCCCTGAAATCTTCCAGAATAATGTCCTGCATTGCAGAGTGGAAGGCATGGGAAGTATGTAATTTCACATATACAATATGCTGTTCATCCAGCAAAACCATCAGTTTTTCGATCGAATTCCTGTTCCCTGAAAGTACGATCTGTTCCGGACCGTTAACTGCAGCAAGAGAAATATCCGCACTTAAATAAGCTTCACCCTGGGCTTTACTAATGGCAACACTCAGCATTAATCCCTCACCAACAAGGCTCATCAGTTCGCCACGTTTCACCACCAGTCTCAGGGCATCCTCAAGGCTAAACACACCGCTGATACAGGCTGCCGTATATTCCCCGATGCTGTGACCGATCATCGAATCAGGCACAATCCCCAGCGAAATCAGCACACGGCTGAGGCTATATTCTATCAGAAAAAGTAGTGGCTGAGCGTACTGCGTAGAATTAATCAGCGTTGCATCCTGCCCTGCTGATTTGTATAAAAGCTGCTTAAAATCTTTACCCGTTAGCTTGTGCAGAAGTGCAAACCCATGGTCCATTTCTAATCTGAAAACCGGATCATGTTCATAAAGGCCAAGACCCATACCTGCGTACTGAGATCCCTGCCCGGGAAACATAAACACGATACCGCTATGGCTTTCAATATGTTTGAGTGGCTGGGGAACAGCTATCGCCTCTTCCAGTAAACCGATCAGTTCTTCTTTATCCTTATAAACAATGGATTGCCTGAAGCCAAAAGCCTTACGGCCAACCTGTAAGGTGTAGGACATGTCGCCCACGTTAACGTCCGTTTCTTCACCAAGAAAAGTCTTCAGCGCAACAAAGTATCTTTGTAAAGACCCTTCCGTTTTGGCAGAAACTGACAGCAGTTGGTAAGGTCTCCCAGCTGCTCCGGCCTGCACCGCAGGTGCTTCTTCCAGAATGGCATGCGCATTTGTACCCCCAATGCCAAAAGAGCTTACCCCGGCACGCAATGGAAAACCATTTCTTCCTTCCCATGCTTTAAGGCTCGTGTTCACATAAAAAGGTCCGCCGGCAAAATCAATCTCCGGATTCGCTTCTTTAAAATGAAGACTTGCAGGAAGCTGGCGGTGTGTTAAGCTCAGGGCAGTTTTGATCAGACCTGCTACTCCGGCAGCTGCATCAAGGTGACCGATATTTGTTTTAACTGATCCTATTGCACA
>NZ_JBEPPL010000042.1:0-2374 GCF_040547305.1 Pedobacter sp. UYP1
AGCACCCCTTCAAAAACAAACACACCAGGCATATTGTAAGCAATACTGCTTTCAGTAAACTGACTCAGTATCCAAAGCCGGTATTGGGAAGAAGACAATGGATAATCAGCCTGCGGCTCCACTTGTGGAATTGCCGTGAAAACTGCACCTTGGCTCTGGTCAATTAACTGGCCCAGGTCTTCCAATACCGGGTGCTCAAAAATATCTTTCAATACAATCCTTATCTCAAACTCACGACGAAGCTCACTCAATAACCGCATCGCCTTCAAACTATGACCACCAAGGTCAAAAAAACTATCTTTTATACCAACTTTTTTCCTGCCCAGTAGCTTTTGCCAGATCTCTACAAGTGCAACTTCAGTCACAGTAACTGCTGCTACATAAGCTGCCCCCGTATCCAGGTCCAGTCCTTCGGGTGCTGGAAGTGCGTGCCTGTTTACTTTTCCATTCGTATTTAATGGTATCTGACTTAACTGTACAAAATATGCAGGTAACATATAATCTGGTAAGGTCTGACTTAAATGAGTCCTTATAGCCGATATATTCAGTTCTTCTTTACTCACTACATAAGCTACCAATTCTCTATCCGCTGTGCCACGAACGGTAACCACACTTCCTTCGATACCCGGATAACTTCTCAGTGACTCTTCAATTTCGCCAAGCTCAACACGGTAACCACGAATCTTGACCTGGTTATCTTTCCTACCTAAGTAAACTATATTTCCATTCTCAAGCCATCGGCCCAGATCCCCAGTTCGATACATCCTTTTACCTGTCTCAAACGGATTGACAACAAATTTTTCCGCTGTTAGCGCTGCATTATGAAGATACCCCCTTGCCAGACCAGCTCCTGCAATACAAATCTCACCAGTTATACCAACAGGATTTAGTTCGGAACCTTCACCCAAAATATAAATACGCGTATTGGCAATAGGTTTTCCAATCAGAACAGCACTATTTAACTCCAGTTCCTGAACGATACAACCTACTGTCGCTTCTGTCGGACCATATTCATTGTAAATGATTAAGGACGGGCTGATTTTCTTTAAAATCTCTACATGATGTATAGAAACCTCTTCTCCTCCAACAATCACACACGATATATTCGTTTCCCCGATGTCCAAATACTCCAGCATATTAATATGAGAAGGGGTGAGTTTGATACTATTTAAACCGCTGTCCAAACTAAAACTATGTGATAATATTGAGGAAATATCCCTGTTTTGCTCATAAATCAGGAGTTTCCCTCCTAATGTAAGGCAACAGAAGATACTGGTAACAGTCAAATCAAATGATAAAGAAGTATACAAACCAAAATCAGGCTGATCCTGTTTGCCTTTAAAATAATATGCGTTTGCCCAGTTAATATAATTGAATAAACTACCATGGGTAACTGCACAGCCTTTAGGTAAACCTGTAGATCCAGAGGTATAGATCACATAAGCCAGATCTTCAGCTCCGCTAACCGGTGCCGGATTCTCCATGCTGTAATCAGCCAGGCTACTGCGGAACCTGGCAAGTTCTGCCTCATCGATCACCACTTTACAGGCGCTGTCTGAAAGCATATAAGCAATCCGTTCCTGCGGATAAGCTGGGTCAACAGGCACATAAGCACCCCCGGATTTCAGGATACCCAGGATTGCCACAAGCATCCATTCGCTCCGCTCCAGGCAGATCCCCACCAGATCATCAGCCTGTACCTGGTAATTTATACGAAGGTAATGGCCAAGCTGGTTGGCCAGCCCGTTTAACTCCTGGTAACTTAATTGTTTCTCTTCAAACACCACTGCTGTACGGTCCCCATGTGCTGCTGCCTGAAACTCGAAAAGCTCTGTTATCGTCTTGTCTTTCGGATAACCTACTTCTTCTCCGGTAGCTAACAGCGCTGCCTTTTCTTCACCGGTCACATAACCCAGTAATGATACTAACTGCTCAGGTTCACGTAAGGCCGAACTGATCAGCTCCAGGTAATGGCCAAGCAGGCGGCTGATCCGGGACTCCTGGAAATAAAGACTGTTATAGCTCAGGAAAATTTCTATCGTTTCCCCCTCGACAACCAGCAGGTTAAAATCATATTTACCCAAACCATGGTTCAGTTCGATTTCTTTCCAGTCCTGGCCAGCCTGTTCATACTGGTAAAGCACATCAAACAAGGCCGTACGGCTCATGTCTTTTCCTGGGTTTACAGCCAGCACAACCTTTTCAAAAGGCACAACACCATAACGTTCCCCATCCTCCAGGGCCTTGTCAACACGGGAAAGCAGGTCTATAAAACGGACCTCATCATCAATCCCTATCCGAAGGGCAAGCAGGTTAGCCAGCGGACCGGCTATATCCTGCAGTGTCCCATCAGAACGAGAAGCACTTAAATAAC
>NZ_JBEPPL010000043.1:0-1942 GCF_040547305.1 Pedobacter sp. UYP1
ATATTACGGTAGGGGAGCATTCCAGCGGCAGCGAAGTTATGACGTAAGTTGTGGTGGAGCTTCTGGAAAAGCAAATGTAGGCATAAGTAACGATAAGGCAGGCGAGAAACCTGCCCACCGAAAGGATAAGGTTTCCTGATCAACGCTAATCGGATCAGGGTTAGTCGGGGCCTAAGGAGAACCCGAAGGGGAAATTCGATGGACAACTGGTTAATATTCCAGTACTTTTTATAACTGCGATGTGGGGACGGAGTAGTGACACTGCCGCGATCTGACGGAATAGATCGTTAAAGACTGTAGGTATTGGAGAGGTAGGCAAATCCGCCACTCTAGCTAAAGGTCGATAGTACCGCAAACCTTCGGGTGAGTGGATAGCGCAGGTAATCAGACTTCCAAGAAAAACCGCTAAGCTTCAGGTTATAAAAACCCGTACCGCAAACCGACACAGGTATCCGGGAAGAGAATTCTAAGGTGCTCGAGTGAATCATGGCTAAGGAACTCGGCAAAATGGCCCTGTAACTTCGGGAGAAGGGGCGCTGACAGCAATGTCAGCCGCAGTGAAAAGGCCCAGGCGACTGTTTAACAAAAACACATGGCTTTGCAAAATCGAAAGATGAAGTATAAGGCCTGACACCTGCCCGGTGCTGGAAGGTTAAGAGGGGATGTCATCTGTTAAAGGAGAAGCATTGAATCGAAGCCCCAGTAAACGGCGGCCGTAACTATAACGGTCCTAAGGTAGCGAAATTCCTTGTCGGGTAAGTTCCGACCTGCACGAATGGTGTAACGATCTGGGCGCTGTCTCAGCCATGAGCTCGGTGAAATTGTGGTCCCGGTGAAGACGCCGGGTACCCGCAACGGGACGGAAAGACCCCATGCACCTTCACTACAATTTAACATTGACATTGGATACAGGATGTGTAGGATAGGTGGGAGACTATGAAGTGGCATCGCTAGGTGTTGTGGAGTCAACGTTGAAATACCACCCTTTTTGTATTCGGTGTCTAACCCCTTTCGGGGGGGACATTGTTTGATGGGTAGTTTGACTGGGGTGGTCGCCTCCAAAAAGGTAACGGAGGCTTTCAAAGGTAAGCTCAATACGCTTGGTAACCGTATGAGGAGTGCAATAGCATAAGCTTGCTTGACTGTGAGGCAGACAAGCCGAGCAGGGTCGAAAGACGGATATAGTGATCCGGTGGTTCTGCATGGAAGGGCCATCGCTCAAAGGATAAAAGGTACGCTGGGGATAACAGGCTGATCTCCCCCAAGAGCTCATATCGACGGGGAGGTTTGGCACCTCGATGTCGGCTCGTCACATCCTGGGGCTGGAGAAGGTCCCAAGGGTTCGGCTGTTCGCCGATTAAAGTGGCACGCGAGCTGGGTTCAGAACGTCGCGAGACAGTTCGGTCCCTATCTGTTGTGGGCGTAGGAATTTTGAGTGGGGCTGACCTTAGTACGAGAGGACCGGGTTGGACTAACCTCTAGTGAATCTGTTGTTCCGCCAGGGGCATTGCAGAGTAGCTACGTTGGGAATAGATAAGCGCTGAAAGCATCTAAGTGCGAAACTAGCCACGAGATGAGAATTCCATATAGGACCGTAGCAGACTACTACGTTGATAGGTTACAGATGTAAAGCTGGTGACAGCATAGTCGAGTAATACTAATCATCCGAAGCTTTCAAGAGCAATAAACTGTTGTTTGTTCTTCATAACTAACTTCTTTCAATAATATGTCATCGTTTGGCAGCAGAGTCCTGCGTGGACAAAGTGAACAAACATTTACAATATCAATCGAGCAATTGCTTTAACAAGCGATGAATAAACAAAAGCTGGATAAAGACATTTAGGTGCCTATATCGGTGGTGTCCACCTCTTCCCATTCCGAACAGAGAAGTTAAGCCCACCAGAGCCGATGGTACTGCGGTAACACGTGGGAGAGTAGGTCG
>NZ_JBEPPL010000044.1:0-1895 GCF_040547305.1 Pedobacter sp. UYP1
CGTGTTCCCAATAAGGGAATCGGTTATGGGGTGCTGGCAGGGACCGGTGGAACTGGTTTTACTGCTGTCCATCCGGATATAACGTTCAATTATCTTGGTGATTTCGGTTCAGGCGTGTCCGGTGCAGATGGGCAGGAGCTGTTTAGTTTTAGTGGTGAAGGCCACGGAGCGGAAATCTCGGGAGAGATGGACCGCTGGGAGAAGCTGGGTATTTCGGGGATCATTGCAGAGGGACGTTTACGGCTTGCTGTAAGCTATAGTGCCGAGCAATATTCTGCAGCCCGGATAGGCAGGTTTCTATCGGCCTATGAACGGCAGCTGGAAGAGATCATCAATTTCCTATCCGCAGAGCATCAGGTTCACCTGACCCCTGTAGATTTGACTTACAAAGACCTCTCATTATCAGCTGTTCTTGTTTTAAATAATGGACAGAAACTATCAGATGTTTATCCGTTAAGCCCGTTACAGGAAGGGTTATATCATTACTGGTTAAGTAACCCTGCTTCATCGGGTTATTTTGAGCAGATGAGTTACCGCGTGCAGGGCATACTGGATCTGGCTCAGCTGTCCCTGGCTTACCAGGAACTGGTTTCCCGTCACGCTGTCCTGCGCACTTACTTTAGCCATGAGCTGGCTGATATTCCGGTTCAGGTAGTAAGCCGGGAGCTTAGTTCGCTGGTTTATATTGATTTATCAGCAACAACAGCAGCAACAGCAGCAACAACAGCAGCAACAACAACAACAGCAACAGCAGAAAAAGGAGAAGCGGATGCCGTTGAGGCCTTTAAGTTGTCTGACCGTAGCCGTGGTTTTGACCTGCATTCAGGTTCTCAGATGCGTTTGACAGTACTGGGCTTAGGAGATGATACTTATGAGTTTGTCTGGAGCCATCATCATATCTTAATGGATGGCTGGTGCGTAGGGATTCTGATCAAAGAATTCTTCCAGTTGTACGAAAGTCACTTGTCGGGCAAACCGGCAATACTGGGCACTGTATATCCATATTCGGATTATATCAAATGGTTAATGGTCCAGGATCAAACGGTTTCTTTAAGTTACTGGAGCGAGTATTTATCAGGATATGAAACTATTGCAGGTTTACCTAAAAAGTATTTGGGATCAGCCGAAAAGGATTTGGGATTAAAGGGTTACCTGCGCAGGCAGGAGTCTGTTCAGGTAGGAGGGATTTTAAGTTTGGCTATCAAAAGGCTATGCAGTGAACTTGCAATTACCGAGAACACCCTGATCCAAACCGCCTGGGGTATCTTGCTGGGGAATTATAACAATACGGATGACGTAGTTTTTGGCGCGGTGGTTTCGGGCCGCCCGGCAGAGGTGACTGGTATAGAAGAGATGATCGGCCTGTTTATCAATACGATCCCTGTACGGATCGGGTTTGGTGAGGGGTTTTCAGTAGGGTCTGTATTACAGTCCGTTCAGCAGGATTCCATAGCGGGCACGTCCCATCATTATACCCAGCTTGCCGGTGTTCAATCACAGAGCGGGCTGGGCAGGGAACTGTTTGACCATATTCTTGTATTTGAGAACTATCCTGTACAGGAACTGGTTTCCCGGGAAATCACCGAAGAGCGTAATGCTTTAACGCTGCTTTCTTCAGCAGTATTTGAACAGACCGGTTATGATTTGACGGTGCTGATCATTCCCGGAGAATCACTGGAGATACGGTTTGAATACAATGGGCATGTTTATGAAGGGGCTATGCTTTCCAGGCTAGCGGCCCATTTTCTTCAAATCCTTGAACTGATGGTCACAGATCCATCTGCAGCGATTAAAGATCTTGATTATTTAAGTGCAGCAGAGCAGGTGGAGTTATTGGAAACCTTCAATGCTACGGCGGTGTCTTATCCGAAGGATAAGACCCTGGTTGATTTGTT
>NZ_JBEPPL010000045.1:0-1813 GCF_040547305.1 Pedobacter sp. UYP1
CTTGTTTAAAGAGGTTTTTTGTAAATCCTGTTTATAGTTTACAATCTTTTTGTAAACAAGCGCAGTAGCTTTTGATGAATAGCGCAGTAGCTTTTGATGAATAGGGCTGACGCTTTTATTGACAAGGTTTATTGCTTTTTATGTTTAAAGACTTTTTATAGGCATAGTCTGAATATGTTAAAGAGGTTTTTGTAAAATAAGCTCCGCAGTTATTTATGAATAACTCAACTCGTGATAATGCTATTTATGATAAGACAACTCATTTTTGTATAGACATATTCTGAATATGTTATAGCCTTTTTATCAAAAGCAGGCTATCTCCTTTTTGACCGGAACGGAAAATTATTAATCAGGGCTTGTATTTATTTGTAACGCACTGATTACCTCCTTTACATTTGATATCCTCAATTGAATACTTTCACGCATCCGATAATATTATATCCATCCTGAATAGGCACTGCGCCTACTGTTCGAGTATTATTTTTAGTAAATAATACTTTTGCATGTAAATCCATAAGGAAGAATCTATCCTTAGTTTGTGGAGCTTATAATTAATTTATAAGTTCTTGTATATGGCCTGTCTATGATTGTTGGATCTGACGATAAGAACAAGTCATAGTGAATAAGTATTTGTCTGATCAATGAGATAATTTCTATCTTTATAATTGATGAAACGATCAATTCTCTGTTTACCATTTGATATTCCTGGGAAATTCAGGTATCGGCTGGAATTTAGTATTTCAGTTATTGATAAGAGAGGAATCTATCATGCCTGATCTATATATCATATCAGGTTGTAATGGTTCAGGGAAGACAACTGCCAGTCATACTATTTTACCAGAAATTCTAAATTGTATGGAATTTGTGAATGCTGATAATATTGCCCATGGCCTATCTCCTTTTAATCCTGAAAGTGTAGCTCTTGAATCGGGAAGGATTATGCTTAAACGTATTCGTGAATTGATGGTTGCCCGGGTTGATTTTGCTTTTGAAACCACACTATCTACCCGAAGTTATGTTTCCCTGGTTAAACAGGCACAGCAAGCGGGTTATAAAGTTAGTCTTTTATATTTTTGGTTAGGTTCTCCGGAGCTGGCTATAGCACGTGTGGCGAAACGAGTAAGTAAAGGTGGTCATCATATTCCTGCTGATGTGATCAGACGCAGATATTACCGGGGCATTTATAATTTGTATAAACTCTATATGCCGGTATGTAATCAGTGGACACTTATAGCTAACATGGATCTGTCTCCTCAGGTGATCGCAAAATATGATAGTTCTGGAAAAATGATCCTTAACAGGGATACCTGGGATGCTATCATTCAGAAATTGGATGAAGAAATTATATAATCATTATGCGGATAGGTATTCAAAATCTTAAGAAATAGGTGTCATTCTATAATTATCAATACGCGCTATCTTTTTATTTCATGTTTTGATCAAAGTATTCTGATCTATTTTAAACGGCATTACCTTCATTTCAGGCATTGATCTTTTAATTTTTTCTTTGCTTACGCTTTTTAATTTGATAAATATGCTATTGTTGGACGTATGTGGAATAAACTGAAATGATGTCATCGGATTAATTAAGAGGGGAAATAGCTATAGTTTGTGTATGGTTTACACTATCTGTTAAAGTATTTCGTGTTGTAAATCATGCAGTTAGCGATTGTATACAATTATTAGTGTGCTATTGTTTGGTATCCGGGTTTATTTTCCTACTTTTGCATCCCGCTTCGGAGGAAGTGAAACAGAGAAAAGGATGAGTGCTGAGGATTGAAAGGATGTAAAGTAGAGGTTGTTGTTAAGCTTC
>NZ_JBEPPL010000046.1:0-1808 GCF_040547305.1 Pedobacter sp. UYP1
GTTCAGACCTATCGGGGAGACAGCGTTGTACATCATTATCCAGCTGTATTCCTGGAAAAGCTGAAACATTTTTCAAGTAGTCATGGAGCTACTGTCTTCATGACTTTAATGACCGGGATAACCGCATTGCTTCACCGGTATACCGGCCAGGACGACCTGGTTATAGGTACCCCAATTGCGGGTAGGGTACACCCAGATCTGGAGAATCAAATCGGACTCTACCTGAATACACTGGCCATCAGGTCGGGCATAGCAGACAACAGTAGTTTTTCAGCACTATTGGATCAGCAGAAAGAGAATTTAGCTGCAGCTTATGAACATCAGCACTATCCATTTGATTTGCTGGTCAGCAAGTTAAAACTGAAACGGGATATAGGGCGTTCAGCCCTGTTTGATGTAATGGTCGTTTTGCATAACCAGCAGCAGCTGAGCACTTATGGGCAAACAGACCTGATAGATGAACTGAAGATCACAACTCACAATTTTAAAGATGCTACGGCAAAAATAGATCTGAGCTTTGAATTCGCAGAATCACAATCAGAACCACAATCACAGTCAGACTCAGCATCAGAAGGGCTGGAACTGACCATTAAATACAACACTGACAATTATGACGGGGTCTGGGTATCCAGGATATTTACACATCTGGAAAATCTGCTGACAAAAGCTATGGATCACCCTGATGTTCCGATTACAACAATAGATTATCTTCCGGAAAATGAAACCCATCAATTGGTCGTAGAATTTAACCAGACTGAGACCATTTATGCTAAAGAAAAGACCGTTATTGAACTGTTCCAGGAACAAGTAAAACTGGTACCAAATCATATTGTTGTCTACGATGAAAATCGTGAATATTCGTATTCCGGATTTGATAAGATAACTGATCATATTGCCGCCTTTTTTGTACAGAATTCTAAAGTCCGGGATAAATCTGCTATTGGCGTTCTAATGAATCGTTCGGCAGATATGCTGGCAATTTTACTAGGGATTATAAAAGCAGGAAGGGCATATATTCCTTTAGACCCTGATTTTCCACGCGATCGTTTAGATTTTATTATTAAAAATAGTGGAATAAGGAACCTGGTAGCAGAGAAGCGGCATTCGTTTCAGGAGATAGATGGATTATTCAGCATTGATCCTGAAGACTTGCTGACAGGAGCATTATTATCCGGAAACAAACAATCTGTAGAAATTGCATCAACAGATACAGCCTATGTTATCTATACCTCAGGCTCTACAGGAGTACCTAAAGGAGTTGAAATTAGTCATCAGTCATTAGCTAATGTACTGCTGTCTGTCGGTGAAAAGTTAAAGATCAATACGGTTGACCGGCTGTTTTCTGTAACCACCTATTCATTTGATGTTTCTGTAGTTGATTTTTTTCTTCCGATCATCAATGGTGCAAGCTTATATATCGCCAGTGCTGAAATATTGTCTGATCCTGAACTTATCATTCATAAACTGGCAGTATTACAGCCAACTATTCTTCAGGCTACACCAGCTTTTTATCAAATGCTTTTCAAAGCAGGATGGACAGGAAGTAATCAACTGAAAATAGTCTGTGGCGGAGATTTATTACAAGAAAAACTAGCAGAAAAGCTAATTGCATATTGTTTGGAAGCTTGGCATCTGTATGGACCTACCGAAACTACAATCTGGGCTACTGGAAAAAAATTAAAAACAGCCAGTGAGCATCTCCATATCGGAAAGCCGATTGCTAATACAGCAGTTTATATACTGGACAATAATTTACAGCTATTACCATTAGGCGCAAGAGGGAAAATCTATCTTGCCGGCGATGGACT
>NZ_JBEPPL010000047.1:0-1766 GCF_040547305.1 Pedobacter sp. UYP1
CATTGCAACATATAAAAGGCAACCGTGAGGTAATGCCGAGAAGTTCATTAAAGAGATGTCATTTACAAACGTAGCGAGGTAAACACGTACAAGTTCAAAGTACATGAGCCGCGCGAGTTTTTTAAGTCTATTCTGACAGACAAATAAGAATAAGACTATTATTAATACAAGTTAAGAATGGTCAGTGTTCAAACAACAACATTTTACAATGGAGAGTTTGATCCTGGCTCAGGATGAACGCTAGCGGCAGGCCTAATACATGCAAGTCGAACGATACTCTTTAGCTTGCTAGAGAGGAAAGTGGCGCACGGGTGCGTAACGCGTATGCAACCTACCTTAATCAGGGGGATAGCCCGAAGAAATTCGGATTAACACCGCATAAAATCACAGTACAGCATTGTACAATGATCAAATATTTATAGGATTAAGATGGGCATGCGTGACATTAGTTAGTTGGCGGGGTAACGGCCCACCAAGACCACGATGTCTAGGGGATCTGAGAGGATGACCCCCCACACTGGTACTGAGACACGGACCAGACTCCTACGGGAGGCAGCAGTAAGGAATATTGGTCAATGGAGGCAACTCTGAACCAGCCATGCCGCGTGCAGGAAGACAGCCCTCTGGGTCGTAAACTGCTTTTATTCGGGAATAAACCTATCTACGTGTAGATAGCTGAATGTACCGAAGGAATAAGGATCGGCTAACTCCGTGCCAGCAGCCGCGGTAATACGGAGGATCCAAGCGTTATCCGGATTTATTGGGTTTAAAGGGTGCGTAGGCGGCTTTTTAAGTCAGGGGTGAAAGACGGTGGCTCAACCATCGCAGTGCCCTTGATACTGAAGAGCTTGAATGAACTAGAGGTAGGCGGAATGTGACAAGTAGCGGTGAAATGCATAGATATGTCACAGAACACCGATTGCGAAGGCAGCTTACTATGGTTATATTGACGCTGAGGCACGAAAGCGTGGGGATCAAACAGGATTAGATACCCTGGTAGTCCACGCCCTAAACGATGAATACTCGCTGTTAGCGATACACAGTTAGCGGCTAAGCGAAAGCGTTAAGTATTCCACCTGGGGAGTACGGTCGCAAGATTGAAACTCAAAGGAATTGACGGGGGCCCGCACAAGCGGAGGAGCATGTGGTTTAATTCGATGATACGCGAGGAACCTTACCCGGGCTTGAAAGTTAGTGAATCATTTAGAGATAGATGAGTCCGCAAGGACACGAAACTAGGTGCTGCATGGCTGTCGTCAGCTCGTGCCGTGAGGTGTTGGGTTAAGTCCCGCAACGAGCGCAACCCCTATGTTTAGTTGCCAGCACGTAATGGTGGGGACTCTAAACAGACTGCCTGTGCAAACAGAGAGGAAGGAGGGGACGACGTCAAGTCATCATGGCCCTTACGTCCGGGGCTACACACGTGCTACAATGGATGGTACAGAGGGCAGCAAGCTGGTAACAGCAAGCAAATCTCCAAAAGCCATTCACAGTTCGGATAGAGGTCTGCAACTCGACCTCTTGAAGTTGGATTCGCTAGTAATCGTATATCAGCAATGATACGGTGAATACGTTCCCGGGCCTTGTACACACCGCCCGTCAAGCCATGGAAGTTGGGGGTACCTAAAGTATGTAACCGCAAGGAGCGTCCTAGGGTAAAACCGATAACTGGGGCTAAGTCGTAACAAGGTAGCCGTACCGGAAGGTGCGGCTGGAATACCTCCTTTCTGGAGCAAGATAGATTACTCGCTGCGTAAATGATATAC
>NZ_JBEPPL010000048.1:0-1559 GCF_040547305.1 Pedobacter sp. UYP1
GAAGCTTAACAACAACCTCTACTTTACATCCTTTCAATCCTCAGCACTCATCCTTTTCTCTGTTTCCCTTCCTCCGAAGCGGGATGCAAAAGTAGGAAAATAAACCCATCCGCCAAACAATATCACACTAATAATTGTATACAATCGCTAACTCCATGGTTTCCAACCATAAAAACTTTAAACTAAATACTACAGGAACACATAAACCGCATTTTTAGCAAAAAAATCAGCTAAAAATCAATATCCTGTATTAAGCCAAATTCCATGATTCTTCTCATTTCTGTCTATTAAACGCTTTTTTTATCGAAAGATTAATTAAATAGGAAGAATAATAATCAAAACCAGTGTGCAGTACAGTAGAAAATGATAAAACAGGCAATAGGAATAAAACTATTATAAGTTAAAGCCGATAAAAGAATAGCATTGATACCTGAAAGAAATAGATATCAGAGAAGAAATAGATACTAATGGATTAATAGTTTATCAAACGATAAGCTATTTAGATAATTCCTTCAACAGATCTTTGGCAGGGACAGATTTAGTATTCCCTTCTTTATCACCAATAACAAGATCCTCGTTATTTACAGCAGCTTCCTCAGCCAGCTTACGCAAAGCCTTTTTGAGACCAACCATTACCTTATCGGTAAAAGTGCCATCTTGAATTAAAGAATCAAGTCTTTCCATAATTTTGCTGTCTAATGATAGTATTCCAAAGTTCGCGATTAAATACTGTTTTTCCAAAGCTGTCATATTTAGCAATCACTTCAGGTACCAGGTCCATGTTATTTACGATTGTCCATTCATCACATACTGGCATATACAGGTTATATAAATTATCAATGCCCCGGTAATATCTCCGCTCTATTACATTTGCAGGAATATGATGCCCTCCATTGCTCACTCTCTTAGCGACACGCTCTACGGTCAGATTTGGAGAGCTTAACCAAAAGTACAATAGGCTCACCTTGTAATCCAGCAGTTTCGCCTGTTTAATCAGGGAAACATAACTTCGGCTGGACAATGTAGTTTCAAATCCAAAATCAACCCTGGCTATCATCAATTCACGAATACGTCTGAGCATAATTCTGCCGGATTCAAAAGCTACGCTTTCAGGATTAAAAGGAGATAGGCCGCAAGCAATATTATCAGCATTCACAAACTCCATACAATTTAAGATTTCTGGCAGGATAGTATTACTCGCGGTAGTTTTGCCTGCACCATTGCAGCCAGCTATGATATAGAGATTAGCCAAGGGATCCAGCCTTTCTTCTATCGAAGAACTGAACAGATAATATCAGTCCTGTCAAAAATGCCAATTGCATTCTACCCCGCATATAAAGGATTGATCGTTTCATCAAATTAAAGATAGAAATTATCTTTCTCAAAATTCAGGAAGTAGTATTGAAGTTTCTACTGATCCAGGAGCCGGATCAGGTTAGGAGTTTGACTCCCCTACACTACAGGTTATATATACCGGGTTATATGAAGGCCGGGTTTATTTCTGTTTGATAAAAAACCTCTTTAAACAAGAAAAGCCTGTAGTTTCCTACAGGCTTTCT
>NZ_JBEPPL010000049.1:0-1373 GCF_040547305.1 Pedobacter sp. UYP1
GGATCAAGCGGAAAAGTTGGGGGGAATGATTTTAGGCATATATTTTAGAAAGTCTGAATAAGAAGAATTTGATATCTCTTACGCCTCTGGAAGTTGCTCTGAAAGCCTTAACCTTTGCATTAAAAGATTCTGCGGAAGCATTAGTAGCCCTGTTGGTGAAGAAGTTCAGAATAGATAAATAATGTGCCTGAATAGACCTTGATACTGTTTTGAATGCCTCTATCTCAGCATCTTCTACGTCATTGTACCATAGTGCCAGTCTTTTAAATGCCTGCTCTTTACTTTTACATACCTTAAAGATCTCCCCCAATCGAAGTGATAGCCCGTAGGCCTTTTTTAACTCTGGGTAGCGTAGGAATAACAACTCTGCCCGATTTTTCTGGATATCTGTCCATTTGCTGTGATGCTTAAACAACAAATATCTGCTTCTGGCCAGCAATTGTTTGAGCGTATCTCCGTTAGAAAGTACTTCCGCTCGGAAGACCGTTTTGTTTTTCTTTGCCTGGCTAATTGCTTCATTTTCTGCATCCAACGCTTCCCATCGATATTTTACTCTGCATTCCTGTACGGCATCATAAGCAAGTTTTTGTACATGAAAACGGTCGATGACCCGGTGTGCATTGGTAAAACATCTTTTGATCGCCAATTGCATGTTAGCAGCCATATCCATGGTTACTTCTTGTACTGTTTTGCGAAATCTTTCTGGTATTTTCTTCAGTACAGTAATAATATCTTCAGCTACTGTGCCTTTGATCATGGCTACAATAGCTCCTTTACGACCTTTTGCAGACTTATTGGTCACAATCGTATATAATTCTCCATTAGATAAAGCAGTTTCATCGATACTCAAATGTGGGCTGAGGTTCTTTGTGAATAACATCCACTGGTCTGCATGGTCTTTCTGTCCCCATACATTGTAATCACTGATATGTTCTTTATATTGTTCTTGCAGTTGTTTGCCATCCACTTGAAAGTAATGTCCCAAATGATAACAACTGATCGGATGATTATCCAAATATTCCTTTTAAAAAAAGACCGAATTCCGTTGTCATTCGTGCCCCTTTTCTTACTAGATCCCAATCTCTACTTATGATTTCTCCCGTACTTTTAACTGTCCAACGCCTCCTTTTTATACATAAGGATACTTTTTGACCACGAATGGGAAAATCCTGGATACCAACTTCTGGGAAGAACCCCTTGGATTCAAGAGCCTTTTTTGAATAGCCTTCGGGGGCAATATTTTTCTCTTCAAGGTAGATATTTAGCATCTTTTCTGCTTTATCTACTTTGATTAACTCAAAATAATCCAGAATGCCTTCTGGTAATAATAAACTGATTAGGGTTTGCTCGGCTTGACTCAAAATGAAAATTCT
>NZ_JBEPPL010000050.1:0-1244 GCF_040547305.1 Pedobacter sp. UYP1
AATCAAAAAAAGCATTTCCATAGGCGCAAAAGGCTATGGAGAGAAGAAAGTAAGAAAGAGTACACAGGGGATGCCTTGGCTCTCAGAGGCGATGAAGGACGTGATAAGCTGCGATAAGCTCCGGGGATTAGCAAATATGAATTAATCCGGAGATTTCCGAATGGGGAAACCTGGCTAGTTGAAGACTAGTCGCATTACGATGCGCAAACCTGCCGAACTGAAACATCTAAGTAAGCAGAGGAAGAGAAAATAATAATGATTTCCTAAGTAGTGGCGAGCGAACGGGAAAGAGCCCAAACCAGTTATGTTACGGCATAGCTGGGGTTGTAGGACTACAATATGGCATTAATGAAATGAAGTGGAACAGGATGGGAAGCCTGGCAATATAGCGTGAGAGCCGCGTACACGTAAGTAACATTAGTCTAGTAGTATCCTGAGTACCGCGAGGTCGGAGACGCCTTGTGGGAATCTGCCGGCACCATCCGGTAAGGCTAAATACTCCTGAGAGACCGATAGTGAACCAGTACCGTGAGGGAAAGGTGAAAAGAACCCCGAACAGGGGAGTGAAATAGAACCTGAAACTGTGTACTTACAAGCGGTCGGAGCGTCCAGGTGGCGTGACGGCGTGCCTTTTGCATAATGAGCCTACGAGTTACTCTTCTCTGGCAAGGTTAAGTGTTTAAGACACGCAGCCGAAGCGAAAGCGAGTCTGAATAGGGCGTATAGTCAGGGGAGGTAGACGCGAAACCTTGTGATCTACCCATGGACAGGTTGAAGGTGCGGTAACACGTACTGGAGGACCGAACCGATAAACGTTGAAAAGTTTCCGGATGATCTGTGGGTAGGGGTGAAAGGCTAATCAAACTGGGAAATAGCTCGTACTCCCCGAAATGTTTTTAGGAACAGCGTGGTGGTTTGAGTTTAATAGAGGTAGAGCTACTGATTGGGTGCGGGGGAGTCAAATCCTACCAAATCCAGACAAACTCCGAATGCTATTAAATATACACTGCAGTGAGGCCCGGGGTGCTAAGGTCACGGGCCGAGAGGGAAAGAACCCAGACCATCAGCTAAGGTCCCCAAGTTACTACTAAGTTGAACTAACGAGGTGCGATTGCATAGACAGCTAGGATGTTGGCTTGGAAGCAGCCATTCATTTAAAGAGTGCGTAACAGCTCACTAGTCGAGCGATCGTGCATGGATAATAAACGGGCATAAAGTAGTACACCGAAGCTATGGGTAATATT
>NZ_JBEPPL010000051.1:0-1216 GCF_040547305.1 Pedobacter sp. UYP1
AAAGGAAGATTATGGTAAACAGGACTCCCCTGGTATAAATAATCTTTCTCAAACTCATCGATAAACCACATCCGGTTCTGGTGCTCAGAACATAAGACAGGCACAGAAGGATCAACAACAGAAGATACTGAAGGAAGCGCTGTGTAGTTATCGGTAAAACTCAGCTGAACCAGCTTATCAAGGCTCAATCCAGGATGTGCTAGTGCCTGCTCGATTGTTTGCATTAATTGAGCTTGCAATTTTTCTATGGTGCTTACACTATAGACATAGTCATTATAAAAGAAACTAAATGTTAAAGTTTCATGAGGAAAGATAAAAAGAGTCAAATCATAACCATTCTGTTCAAATCCTTCAGAAGATAATATTGACAAATTCTCTTTTTTATTTGTTCCGGATTCTTTTACTATCAACTCCTGTACAGGATAGTTCTCAAAAGCAAGAATATGATCAAATAATTCCCTATCCTTATTATTTTCCAGTTGAATATTTGCTAATTGTGTATAATGATATTGGCTACCTTCTGCAAATTTCTTCTGTAATGTTTTTAATAATTCTGCAATGGTTTCCTTTCCTGAAAATTGAATACGCACTGGAATGGTATTCACAAACAATCCGATCATCTCTTCTATACCTGCAATCTCACCAGGACGTCCAGAAACAACAGCACCAAAGACTACATCTTTACTATTGTTATATCTGCTAAGCAGAATTCCCCAGATTACCTGAATAAATGTATTTTCGGTAATTCCCAGACTTATACATAAATCTGTTATAGACGCTCTTACTTCTTTTGATAATTCTATGTTCGTCTTGCATAAATTATAGTCCTGAGTCTTATAATTATTCTTCTTAGGGAAACTTGCAGTTTGATTATAATCCAACAAATAGTTGCCCCAATAGCTTAGAGAAGCTGTTTGATCTAAAGCCATCAACCACTTCATATAATCCGAATAAGGATATACGGTAGTTAAGGCTGCTGGTTTGCCTGACAAATAACCTTCATATAACTGAAAGAATTCTTTAATCAGTATTCCTACACACCATCCATCCATTAAGATATGATGATGACCCCAGACAAATTCATTGATATTATCTCCCAGATCCAGAACCGTTAAACGTACCTGAGAACCTGAATGCAGGTCAAAACCACGGGAACGGTCTGCCAACTTAAAGGCCTCAACGGCATCCGCTTCTCCTTTTTCTGCTGCTGTTGTTG
>NZ_JBEPPL010000052.1:0-1073 GCF_040547305.1 Pedobacter sp. UYP1
TGTCCGTTCCTGAAAAGAGTTTACATAAGAAAGTTTTTCAAAACAGAAAAATGAGTATAAAAGACGAAAAGCCGAATAAAGGCAAAGGGGGTAGAAAAGCTATCCATTCAGACAGTTTTAAGGTTCAGGTAGCCTTAGAATATTTATCAGGATCTTACAGTTATCCACAGGTAGGAAAAAAATATGGATTAGCAGAACATACTGTGTTGTGGTTCGTATCTTGGTACCGAAAGAATCAAGATCTTATGATAGCTGATGAACCAATTGAAGCAGAATATGGAGCCTTAAACCCTTCCCAGATCAGAGCCCTTGAAAAGCGAGTGGCTTTAGCAGAAATGAAGGTAGCAGTTCTTGAAAAAGTAATTGCTATTGCTAATGCAGAATATGGTACAGATCTTAAAAAAAAAGCTGCTACCAAGTGATTGCTGAGCTAAGAGGTACCCGCAAGTATTATAGTATAGCTAATCTTTGTTGGGTAAATGGTTATACCAGGCAAGCTTGGTATAACCATTTAAAAAGTGTTCAGTTACATTTTTTAGAAGAACATATTGTGCTTGAAAAGATTCAGCAAATCAGGAAAGAACTTCCAAAAACGGGATGTGTAAAGCTACACAAGGAGCTCAATAATGGATTTTTACAAGCTCATGGGATTACTATGGGTAGAGACGCTGTATTTGATTTGGTACGTGCACATGGCCTGCTGATTAAGACCAAAAAGAAATGGGTATATACGACTAATTCATTTCATCGCTATAAAATACATCCTGATTTAGTTCAACGAAGGCCGGCAATTCAAGCAGAAGAAATATGGGTTAGTGATATTACCTACCTGCGTACAGACAGTTGTTTTGTTTATCTTTCTTTAGTGACTGATGCTTATTCTAGAAAAATTGTGGGCTACCATTTAGCAAGTGATTTAAAGACCATTGGATGTATTAAAGCATTAAAACAAGCTTTAAAAGACAGAAAATATCCTTTAAGGCCGCTTATTCATCATTCTGACAGGGGAACTCAATATTGTTGTGATGATTATGTGACTTTATTGAAGGATAGTAATATTCAAATCAGCATGA
>NZ_JBEPPL010000053.1:0-1010 GCF_040547305.1 Pedobacter sp. UYP1
AGAAAATGAGCCGCTAATCTGGAAAGCATAGCCCCTTCATAAACATGCCCATTGTATTCAAATCGTATCTCCAGTGCATCCTGCCCGGGAATAATCATCACTGTCAAATCATAACCGGTCTGCTCAAATAATGATGAAGATAATAGCGATAAATCATTATCCTCTTCGGTGATTTCCCGGGAAACGAGTTCCTGTACAGGATAGTTTTCAAAAACAAGAATATGGTCAAACAGTTCCCCAGTCAACTCACTCAGGGACTGAATCCGGGCCAACTGAGTATAGTGATGGGACGTGCCTGCTATGGAATCCTGCTGAACAGATTTTAATAAAGACGCTACCGGGACTTCATCACCAAATCCGATCCGAACAGGGATCGTATTGATAAACAGTCCGATCATCTCTTCTATACCATTCACTTCAGCCGGACGGCCAGAAACCACAGCTCCAAAAACTACGTCATCTGTGTTGTTGTAACGACCCAGTAAGATCCCCCAGGCGGTTTGGATCAGTGTATTTTCAGTAATTCCTAAATCTGTACATAAACCTGTTACAGCAAATCTTGAACTTCCTTTTACCATAACAGATTCCTGTTTGCGCAGATAACCATCTCCTTTCAGATGTTTTTTAGGTAAGCCAGAAATACTATCATAACCTGATAAATATTGGTTCCAGTAGTTTAGGGAAGCATTCCAATTTAATCTTATTAACCACTTGATATAGTCCGAATATGGATATACAGTTCCCAGTGTTGCCGGTTTACCTGATAAATGACTTTCGTACAATTGGAGAAATTCTTTAATCAGAATCCCTACGCACCAGCCATCCATTAAGATATGATGATGGCTCCAGACAAACTCATAAGTATCGTCCCCCAGATCCAGAACCGTTAAACGCATCTGAGAACCTGAATGCAGATCAAAACCAAGGCTACGGTCGGCCAATTTACAATCTTCAACTGAGCCTGCTGCTGCTGATAAATCAACGTAAACCAGTGAACTGAGCTCCTGGCT